>CAZENX010000001.1:0-30777 GCA_964513865.1 uncultured Methanosarcinales archaeon
ACAGAAACTTATCAGGCAAATACCCAGGCAGATACAATAAAAGCAGAAGAATTTCTTGGATTTAAATCAAAATATTCATTTAAGGATGCTGTTAAGGATTATGTTAAATGGCTGAAGGAGAATGAAAATGATTAAAGACAAGATAAAAACAAGGGCTGAATTAGCAAAAATAACAAAAAAACTTAGAGAGGAAGGGAAAAAAATAGGAGTTACTAATGGTGTTTTTGATGTACTTCATTCAGGACATGCTCTTTATCTGGAAAATGCAAAAAAACTATGTGATGTTTTAGTTGTTAGTGTTAATACAGACAAATCTGTAAAAAAATACAAAGGAGAAGACAGGCCTATTATTGGTGAAATGGACAGAGCCAGAATGGTAGCAGCTTTAGAAAGTGTTGATTATGTTACCTTCCATGGCGAAAGAAGGATGAAAAAAACCTTAGAGGCCTTAAAGCCAGATTTCTATATTAAAGGAGGAGATTATTCTGTTGAAAAGATGACTTCAAGATTTGTTGTTGAGGCTTATGGAGGAAAAGCTGTTGTTCTTCCTTTAGTAGAAGGAATCTCAACTACAGAGATGATAAATAAGATATTGAAAGTTTATGGAAAAGAGCAAAGAGAACAAGAAAAAGAAGGGGAAATTAAAAAAGAAAAGCTTAAGGTCAGTCAGGCTGTTTTTCTGGACAGGGATGGTGTAATAAACAAAGAGGTTGAGTATCTGCATGAGCCGGAAAAATTTGAATTATTGCCAAATGTTCTTGAAGGATTAAAGATGCTGCAGGACATGGGCTATAAGCTGATTATAGTTACAACCCAGGCAGGCATTGGCTTAGGCTATTTTACAAAAGAGGATTTCTATAAGGTTAATAAAAAGATGTTTAAGGATATTGCAGAGAAGAAGATAATAATTGACAAGATATATTTCTGCCCTCATAGTTTAAGTGAGGACTGCAACTGCAGAAAGCCAAAAATAGGTTTGTTTGAAAGGGGCAAAGAAGAGCTTAATCTTGACATGAAAAGAAGCTTTATGATAGGTGACAAGACAGATGATATAATGGCAGGAAAGAATGCAGGATTAAAAACAATTCTGGTAAAGACAGGGCATGCTGGCAAAGATAAGAATTATGATGTAAAGCCTGATTTTATAGCAGATGATTTACTGGATGCTGCCAAAATAATAAAAAGGGAAGAGGGTAAATGATTAAAGCAATAATATTTGACATGGATGGGGTTCTTATAGACTCTGAAAAATTAAAATTTGAGCAATGGAAAAAAATTTTAAGAAGAGATATAGATGAAAGCTTTTTCAAAAAGGAGTGTAGTGGAAAAGTAAGAGGAGAAGTTTGTGATAAACTAATAAAGAAATATGATTTACCTTTTAGTGTTGAAGAACTTGTTAAAATAAAAAGAAAGAGCAATATAGATTTTTACACCAAAGAAAACCTTGTTCCGATATTGCCTGCAATTAATTTCTTAAAGAGAATCTATGGTAAATATAGGATTGCTCTTGCTTCCTCTCAAAATATGGATTTTATTCATATTGCTTTAGAATCTTTAGATATAACTAAATACTTCGATGGCAATATCTTTTCAGCTCTTGATTTAGTAGAAAATGCTAAGCCTGCTCCTGATATTTATTTGCATACTGCAGAGAAAATAAATCTTAAACCAGAAGATTGTGTTGCTATAGAAGATACAGAAGTAGGTGTTTTATCTGCAAAAGCTGCAGGAATGCATTGCATTGCTGTTCCGAATGAATTTACTAAAGAGCAGGATTTTTCAAAAGCAGATTTGGTTGTAGACAGCTTAGATGAAGTTAATATTGATGAATTAAAATGGACATAGAAGAATTAAAAAAAATCTCAACAAAGATAAGAAAATCAATACTTGATATGCTTTGCAAAGCTGGCTCAGGTCATCCAGGAGGCAGTTTATCAGCTACTGATATCTTAGTTGCTTTATACTTTCATAAGATGAAGATAGACCCAAAAAATCCTAAATTAAAAGAAGGAGACAGGTTTGTTTTAAGCAAAGGGCATGCTTGCCCGTTATTATATGCAGTTCTTGCAGAGCTTGGTTTCTTTCCAAAAGAAGAGCTTGCCAGATTAAGAAAAATAGACAGCTTATTGCAGGGACATCCCTCAATAAAAACTCCTGGCGTAGAGGCAAACACAGGCTCCCTGGGACAAGGATTGTCAATGGCGAATGGAATGGCTTTAGCATGCAGGCTTGATAATCTAAAGAATAAGGTTTATGTCTTATTAGGGGATGGTGAAGTGCAGGAAGGGCAGATATGGGAAGCTGCAATGTCTGCTTCGCATTATAAACTTGATAATTTAATAGCTATACTTGACCATAATGAACTGCAAATAGATGGTTTTGTAAAGGATGTAAAGAATATTGAGCCTTTAAAGGAAAAATGGGAAGCTTTTGGATGGCATGTTATGGAAATAGATGGACACAGATTTAAGGAAATAATAAAGGCATTGGATGATGCAGATAAAATCAAAAAACCAGTAATGATTATAGCGCATACAACAAAAGGAAAAGGTGTTGAATTTATGGAGAATATATGCGAATGGCATGGCAAAGCTCCTAGCGAAGAAGAGCTTGACAAAGCTCTATCAAAATTGGTGAGGTGATAATCATGGAATTTTTTTTAGATACAGCAGAAGTAGAGGAAATAAAGAAGTATGCTCATGTTATTGATGGAGTTACAACTAATCCAAGTTTGATTGCAAAATCAGGCAGAATATTCAAAGATGTTGTAAAAGAGATCTGCGAAATTGTTGATGGTCCTATTAGTGCAGAAGTTATAAGCATGGAAGCTGATGGAATGGTTAAAGAAGCAAAAGAGATTGCTAAAATGCACAAAAATATTGTTATAAAGGTTCCTCTTTGCGAGGAAGGAATCAAAGCAACAAAGGTTCTTTCAAAAGAGGGCATTAAAACAAATATAACTCTATGTTTTTCTGCTAATCAGGCATTATTGGCAGCAAAAGCAGGAGCAACATACATAAGCCCTTTTGTTGGAAGATTAGACGATATAAGCCATGATGGAATGCAATTAGTTGATGAAATAAAAACAATCTATGATAATTATGGCTTTAAAACAAAGATAATTGTTGCAAGCATAAGAAATCCTTTGCATGTAAAAACAGCAGCTCTAATGGGGGCAGATGTTGCTACTATCCCACCAAAGGTTATGGAGCAACTTTTCAAGCATCCTCTAACAGATATTGGAATAAAAAGATTTTTGGAAGACTGGGAAAAGGTGCCAAAGAAGTGAAAAAAATTAAGAAAGAATAGATAAAGAAGATAAAGAAAATGGAGCAGGAAAAGAAAGCAACAAGGGATGGTTATGGAGAAGCATTAGTTGAGATAGGAGAAGATAAGAATGTCGTTGCATTAGATGCTGATTTGTCTGAATCAACAAGAAGTTCTTTATTTAAAGAAAAATATCCTAAAAGGTTCTTTGAGATGGGAATAAGTGAGCAGGATATGATAGGAACTGCAGCAGGTTTGGCATTATCTGGGAAGATACCTTTTGCAAGCACATTTGCAATCTTTGCAAGTTGCAGGGCTTTAGACCAAATAAGAAATGCGATTGCTTACCCTAAATTAAATGTAAAGATAGTTGGAAGTCATGCCGGCTTATTGACAGGAGAAGATGGTGTCAGCCACCAAGCAATAGAGGACATTGCATTAATGCGTTCTATCCCAAATATGATGGTTATATCCCCTGCGGATTATACAGAAGCAAAAAAGGCAGTAAAAGCAATTTATGAATATGATGGTCCTGTTTATTTAAGGTTAGGAAGAGCTAAGCTTCCGATAATTTACAAGGAAAATTATAATTTCAGGATAGGAAAAGGCTTTCTGCTTAAAGAAGGAAATGATATTGCGATAGTTGCAACAGGAGCTTTGGTAAATGAAGCTTTGAAAGCCTATGAATTATTAAAAAAAGAAAAGATTAATGCAAGAATAATAAATATCTCAACAATAAAGCCTATTGACAAAGATATAATAATTAAGGCAGCGAATGAAACCAAAGCGATAATAACATGCGAGGACCATACTATTATAGGAGGCTTGGGAGGGGCAGTTGCAGAAGTTTTAGCTGAGAATTATCCTGCAAAAATAAAAAGAATTGGCTTAATGGATAAATTTGGAGAATCCGGCTCTGCTTCTGAGCTATACAAAAAATATGGGCTTGATGCAGAGCATATTGCTACAAAAGCAAAGGAAATTCTAAAAGAGTGATTAAGGATGATTAATAATTAGATAAATATAAATAATAATATAAATAAATATAAATAATTCTGAATTCATAGTTTTATGCTTGATAAAAAAGACATAAAGTACATCATAATCTTAGCTGTGCTGAACTGTATATTTTTCTACAAGGTTCTGCTAAATCCGGATGGTCTTTTTTATCCTGCCATGGATCTAATCAGAATATATTCCCCTATGGAATTTTTTATTTCTAACAGTATAAATTCTTTTCATCAGCTTCCATTATGGAACCCTTATATTTTCTCAGGAATACCTTTTGTTGGAAACCCGATAAACCTGATGTTTTATCCCCTAAACTTTTTATTTGTTTTATTTAAAAGCAATTCAATGTTTGGCATACTAACAATGCTGCATGTGTTTATGTCAGGTTTCTTTACCTATCTGTTTATGAGACTAATAAAAGCAAAAAGAGTTCCATCATTGATTGCTGCTATTATATTTATGTTTTCAGGTGTTTTTACAGTAAGATTTGTTGCTGGTGTTTTTGCTAACGGCATTGTAGTCAGCTTTGTTCCTGTTGTTTTCTTTCTGACAGAGCTGTTATTACAAAAAAGAAAGATAAAGTTTGCCTTTATTTTGGGAATTGTTTTAGCACTGCAATTTGTTGTTGGACATACTCAAAACTTTCTTTATGCTAATACTGCATTGAGTATCTATTTACTAATAAGAATGTTCTTCATATTTAAAGATGAAAAACAATTTAAGCCTTTGATAAAGATTGTTAAATCCCTTGCTTATGCTTTTCTGATTTTTATAGCTCTATCAGCTGTTTATTTTTTGCCAACAATCGCAACTACAACGCATATGACAAGAAGCCAAGTAACTGATTATAGCTATGGCAGTTCATATTCATTACCAATAAAACATTTTCCAGCTTTTATTTCTCCGGATATATATGGAACAACAGTAGGGTACCCAAAAACAAATACTTATTGGGAGATTCCTGCAGGCTATAATGTATTTTATTCTTACATTGGATTATTCCCATTAATCTTAGCATTAATCGCTTTAATCTTTAAAAGAAACAAGTATACATGGACCTTTTTTGGATTAGCAATATTTGCTTTGCTCTTTTCCCTAGGCAAAAATACCCCATTCTATTATTTGATTTATCATTTAATCCCAATATTTAAGCTATTCAGAGCTCCAAGTAAGATGATGTTTATGTATATATTTTCCATGTCAATCTTAGCAGGCATTGGCTCTAGCATATTATTTGAAAAGATAAAAAAACATAAAGCAATGATATTAAACTGGCTAAAAAGGTTTCTGATTTTGGCATTAATACTTTCTATATTAATTTTAGGCTTGGTTGTTCTAAATAAAGGCTCTTTTATGAATATTGGGGAAAGCATGGTTAGAGAGCAATATGAAGCAGGAGATAAACTGCATGAATTAGATTATTATCTTGTAAGGGTTGAGCTTATCTATAACGAATTGGTAAAAAACATTTTCTTTGTTACTTTCTTATTGTTGGGCTCGGTTCTATTATTGCATTATAAAGTAAAGAATCCGAAAAAAACAAAACTAGGATATTTTAAGATAGCACTAGTTCTATTAATTGTATTGGACTTATTCTTTTATGGAATGCCTAAGATAGAGTATGTAAAAGATTCTGAAGACATCTTTGTAAAAAATGGTTTAATAGAATTTCTTGAAAAGGATGATTCATATTTTAGAATAATGGATACTGCAAGAAGTCTTGGGCAAGAAGTAGCAGTAAGATATAATATATACAAGATAGGTGGATATGATGCAGTTATTTTATCAGATTATAATGAATTCATAGATTTATTGATGGATGGAGAACAAAAACTGTATGTTGAGAATACCTTGGAGTTTGAAAAGTTAAATGTTAGTAGGATAAATAATTTTAATATCCTGAGTTTACTGAATGTAAAATATGTTCTTACAAAAGAGAAACTGGAAAATGATAATTTAAAACTTGTAGATAATGCAACTGTTTATATTGACAGATGGGACATTAACAGAGATGTTAAGATTTATGAAAACAAGGATGTTTTACCAAGGGCTTTTATTGTAAGGGATGCAAAGATAATAAAAGAAAAAGAAGAGATATTTAATAAGCTAAAAATATTTGACCCCAGAAAAGAGATAATTATTGAAAAAGATTTTGATAACATAAATAAGAGCAATGACGGGGAATTCAAAGAAGCAGATATTTTGTTTTACTCGCCTAATAAGATTGTTGTAAATGTTTCTCTTGAAAATTCTGGTTTCCTTGTTTTATCTGAAAAATATTATCCAGGATGGAAAGCTTACGATAATAATAAGGAGATAGAAATAATGAAAACAGATTATATATTAAGAAGCGTTTATTTAGAAAAAGGAGAACATAAAGTTGAATTTATATATGATCCTTTAAGTTATAGAATAGGAAAGATAATAACAATCTTAACAATATTGTTTATAATAATATATTTTATAACCTTTGCTCAGAAAAATGAAAAAACAGGATGAAGTTTGGCAAAATTTTTGGAAAAGCAGGAAAACATCATTTATAGGCAATATTCTTTTCTTTATAAGAAAAAAGATACTTTCAAAAGATTTTGTAGATATAGCAATAAGAAATTCAAGAAAGGGAAAGATTCTGGAAGCTGGTTGCGGAACTGCCATAAATTCTATACTGATTGGGAAAAAAAGGGGAAATGAAGTTTATGCTTTAGACAATGAAAAAGAAGCATTAGAACAGGCAAAAAGATTCTCTAGGATGTATAAACAAAAAATCAATTTAGTAAAAGGAGATTTATTTAATATGCCATTTGGGGATAAAGAGTTTGAACTTTGCTGGAATATAGGAACAATAGAGCATTTTAGAAATCCATTGCCTGCTGTAGAAGAGATGAAGCGTGTAGGAAAGGTTGTCATTGTCATTGTTCCTGGTCATGGACTTATTTGGAATAATTATATAAAGATAATGAATCTCATAGGTATAAAAATAGAAGGTTATATTAAACTATATAAACCTAGAGAATTAAGAAAACTATTTAAAAAATCAGGTTTTGAAAGGATAAAAATAAAAGTATTGAGACCTTTAGGGTTTCCGTATATAGCAGCAATAGGAAAATAAGATGGAAAAGCTTTCAAAAAAACTAAATTTGGGTTGTGGATATAGAAAATTAAAGGGATTTCTTAATGTTGACATAGAAGCCAGCGTAAAGCCTGATAAGATAGTTGATTTGAATAGCAAAAAATGGAACTTGCCAGATAATCATTTTGAATATATAAGAGCTATAAATGTAATAGAGCATTTAAAGGATTTTAAAACAGTATTTTCAAACATGTATAGAATCAGCAAGAATGGCTGCATCTGGTATCTTGATGTTCCTGCATATAACTCAGAGATAATGGCTTATGATTGGCAACATAATCAGCAGATGAGATTTACAAGAGGAACCTTTGATTTTTTCACAAAGGATTACAAAGTTATAGGTAAGGAGTATTCTAAATGGATGAAATTAGAGATATTAGAAATAAAATCCCATGGAGTAAGATTCATTCCTAATAAACTAAGATTAAGGCTATCTAAATATTTTCCTGTTTGTTCCCACTTTATATATAAGTTAAAAGTGATAAAATGAGATTTTTGGAATTCTTGGATAAGAATAAAATCCTTTTTTTGAAGATTGTTGTGAGCATAATTTTAATATACTTTATTTTCATGAAAGCTGGTTTAGGAAGATTATTTAATGCTATTATTGGAATTAATTATTTTTACCTTATACCTGTTTTTATCCTGTTTTTTTTATTGGTTTTTTTCAGAGCGTATAAATGGCATTATTTGTTAAACAAAAGATTCAAAGTTGATTTTAAAACATCTCTTAAATCATTACTGGCAGGAATGACCATCGGCTTATTAACTCCTGGAAGAGTTGGTGAATTGTCAAGAGCCATTTTCCTAAAGATAAAGAAAAAGAAACAAGTTCTGAGTTTGATTATATTTGACAGGGTTGTAGACCTTTATATTATTCTTTTGCTTGCCACCTTGGGTTTCTTATATTTGTCTTTTATAAACAAAATCTATTTTGGTATTTTCATTATAACCTTGATTTGCTCATTATTAATAACACTTCTTATTTTTTTACCGGAAAAGCTAATTGACAAAATCAAGAAAAAGAGATTTTTTAACAAACTAATAAAAATAAGATTTGTTGGAAACCTTACAAAGGAATTATTGGAAGGTTTTAGGATAGATTATAAAACAAGACTTGTTGTTTTGCTTTTCTCAGTGCTATTTTATGTATTTGCTTTTTATCAGGGTTTGCTGATACTGAATTCATTGGGATATAATTTCTCTTTTTTATTATCTTTGATAATATTTTCAGCAATAATAATTGCAACTTTGCTTCCGATAAGTTTTGGTGGCTTAGGAGTTAGGGAGGGGGTTGCTGTATTAATCTTAGCTAATTTTATGATTCCGATGAACATCACTGTAATCTTCTCTTTGATGTGGTATTTCTTTACCAGCGCATTACAAGCCATACTTGGGTTAGGTTTTATACTTTCAGAAAAATATAGAATATAGATAATTTTGGATAATTTATTTCTTTGATTTCCTTGTCTTTCTCTTTTTAGAAGGTTTCTTTTTCTCCCAGTAAAAGCCGCATTTATCTTTATAGCCGCCTATAATCTGTTGCTTTTCATCAAAGGGGGATATTCTGCATAATGTAAAAAAAGGACAGAACTTGCCAAGCAACCTTTTATGTTTATGCACTCTGCATTTATTGTCCTTTGTCAGGAAAGGACATCTTATCCCAAAATTATAGCAACAAGAGCCACATTGCTTGCAGGACCCTTTTCTTGCTTTAAGGCTTTTCCTTACATAAGCTCTTTTAAAGAAATACAAGTAATACTTTCTGAAAAATTTCATTAAATATTGCTTTATTTTCACCATTTTTTTGATTATAATGTTATGATATTTTGTCTTTTTATTTTTTCTTTCCATATCTTTCTATTAAGATATCAACAATCCTCTTTGCTGCTTTCCCGTCTCCAAAAATCTCTGGTCTTGCCTGTTTTGGCTCGAAATTCTTGATAGCATCTCTAATCTTTTTTCTGTTTGGACCAGCGACATAAGACCATCCTGCTTGATTAATCTCAGGCCACCATATACCTTTTTCATCTATCAAAACTATTAAAGGCTTTCCTAAGATATAAGCTTCCCTTCTTACTCCACCAGAGTCTGAAAGCACTTTATTGGCTCCAGCCAAAAGCTTAACAAAATTAACATAGCCTAAGGGCTTGGTTATTTTTACATTACTTTTTTCTATCTTTTTAAGCATTCCAAATCTCTCAAGATTCTTCCTTGTTCTTGGATGCAAAGGAAGAATTATTCTCTCTTTTGAAGCCACCATGCCTTCAAATATCTCTGTCAGTCTTTTTTTTGAGTCAGAATTTTCTGCTCTATGAACAGTAGCAACATGATAGTCTCCTTTTTCAACAGGAAACCGGAATTTGTTTATCACATATAAGACATTATCTTTAACAATGTCCCCAACAAAAAAACAATTCTCTTTTGGAATGTTCTCTTTTATCAGATTATCATAACTTTCTCTTGTCGGGGCAAAATTTATATCTGCCAAATGATCAGTTACTATTCTATTGATTTCTTCAGGCATGTACTTGTAATTATTTCTTGGACCCCCTTCAATGTGAACAGTAGGTATCTTTAATTTTGATGCTGCAATTGCTGCTCCCATTGTTGTATCAACATCCCCATAGACAAGAATAAAATCAGGTTTTTCCTTTAGCAATAATTGTTCTGTTTTTTCAATTACTTTAGCGGTTTGCTCTCCATGCAACCCAGAGCCGATATTAAAGTTATAATCCGGCTCAGGAATATCAAGCTGTTCAAAGAAAACCTTGCACATCTCATTATCTTAATTCTGACCTGTATTTACAATAATCTCTTGCACTTTTTTTTTCTTGAACAAGTAATTTATCAGCATCTCTTTGTTGAAATTAGGCCTTGTTCCAAGTATAGTAACAACCTTCATTTTTTGACTTCATCCCTTATTATAGCCTGGTATTCAGCTATCAAGCCAAGAGCTATAAGCTGTATACCCAAAGACAAAAGTATTAACATTAAAAAGCTTAGCATTATCTTTTCTCCGATACCATAAAGTAGCCAGAGAAAGAAAAGATAAATCCCGAGTAATATACCTGCACTAAAAGAAATCAGACCAGGTAATGCGAATAAGATAAGAGGTCTGTCTGTAAAGGAAAGATAAAACTTTACTGCTAAAAGATCAAAGAAACCTGTTAAGACTCTTATGATATTGAAACTAGAGCTTCCTTTTGCTCTTCCATATTCATTAACCTTTACCTCCCCAATATTGTAACCTTTGCTTGCTACCAAAACAACAAAGTAACGATGCCAGTCTTTCCTTAAATGAACATCTTTTATAATCTCTTTCTTAAAAGCCCTTACCCAGTTAAAATCATGAATATTTATACCGAAAATCTTCCTTGACAAAAAGCTGTATATCTTTGACTCTATTATCTTTCTTGTTGGTCTTGTCCATCTTTGACGCCATCCTGTTACAAGGTCATAACCTTGCTTCATCTTGTTTAGCAACTTAGGGATATCTTCTCTTGGATCTGATTGAAGGTCTGTAGGCAGAAAAACAATAATATCTCCTTTAACATATTTAAAAGCAGTAATAAAAGCTTCAGTTATTCCCTTGTTTCTCAAATGATGTAGTACCTTTAATGTTTTGTATTTTTTAGCAAGGCTTTCAGCTGTATCTCCTGTTTTATCCCTGCTGCCGTCATTAACTAAAATGACTTCTCCATCTATTCTATGCTGGTCAAAGGTTTCGTAAATTCTTGGTATAAGAACAGGCAGATTCTTAGCTTCATTATATGCTGGCAAAACAACCGATACTTTTGACATTTTAATTTTCAGGAAAGAAAAACTATATTTAAAGGTTTTGGAATTTAAAAAATTCCAAAGCCTGCTAGAAATCTCTTTGAAATCAATAATTTCTAAGAGATACCAAAAATCTATGATTTTTCAGTATCTATTTGATTTCAATCAGCTTTTGTAAATGTTTTGTAAGTTATTGTTTATTATAGAACTCTTTAATCTTTTCTGCTATATATTCTACTTCTTTGTCTGTCAGCATTTCATGAACAGGAATAGAAAGGATTTCATCTGCTATCTTCTCTGTAACAGGAAAATCCCCTTTTTTATATTTAAGATATTTGTAAGCTGGCTGCAGATGCAAAGGAATTGGATAATATATTTGGGAAGCAATATTATTTTCCAACAAGAATTCTTGTAGTTTATCTCTCTTTTTTGCTCTTATTGTATAAACATAGAAAACATGTTTGTAATCAGGCTCAATTTTAGGGATTATAACAATATCTTTTAATAATTTATCATATTTTTTGGCAATCTCAATTTTCCTGTTTGTCCATTTTTCCAGATGTTTTAATTTAACTCTTAATACTGCTGCCTGGATATTATCCATCCTGTAGTTAAAGCCCTCAATTACGCTGTTGTATTTATCAATCCTGCCATGATTAACTAATAAAGAGATCTTTTTTGCATATTCCTCATTATTTGTTGTTACTGCTCCTGAATCCCCAAAACATCCTAGATTCTTGGCAGGAAAAAAGCTGTATGTTGCCAAATCTCCATAATAACCTGGTTTTTTTCCTTTATATTCTGCAAGATGTGCCTGAGCTGCATCCTCTATTATTTTCAGGTTATGTTTATCTGCTATCTTTTTTATTTCTTCCATTGGAGCCATTCTTCCATATACATGTATCGGTAAAATTGCTTTTGTTTTCTCAGTTATGGCTTGCTCGATTAATTCAGGATTAATATTAAAGGTTTCTTCATCAATATCTACAAACTTCACTTTAGCTCCTATTGCAGTAATAGCTTCAGTTGTTGCTATAAATGTATGAGGAACAGTAATAACCTCATCTCCTGGTTTAATTCCAGCAGCTAATAATGCTAAATGTAATGAAGCTGTTCCGTTGCTGCAACCAACAGCAAATTTTGTATTACAGGCAGCTGCCCATTCTTTCTCAAATTCCCTTAGCTCGACTCCCATGATAAAAGCAGAATTATCTATAACATTCTTTATAGCAGAATCAATCTCATCCTTTATCGACAGATATTGTTTCTTTAAATCCATCAATCTAATCTTGTCCATGAAGAACAGAATAAGTTGTTAAAATATAAATGTTTTGAAAATCAAAAATTTTCAAGACATTTATACTCAGAAATCTTTGATTTCTCTCGTATAAATGTTTTGGATTAACAGTTATTTAAGTTAGTTGTTCTAAAGGTTTGAATGCTTCTGAAGCTAGAACTTTATCAGGACCTTCTACAATTTTGTTTTTATAGTTTTTATTAAAGTAATTCTGGGATATTTTCACTCTGCTGCCTCTATATATCATTATACCTCCAGCAGTTAACAAGCCAGCCACTACACCAGCAATTAAAGGAGTTTGATTTGAACCAAGAAATGTTGATTTGACCAATCCACCAATACTTCCACCTCCTCCTAGGCTAAGTGCCAGTAATCCTCCTTTTGTTAAATAGTCATCTTTATACTGCAAAAGATGTCTGTTTTTTTCAAATTTGTTAACTTCCTCTTCATTAGGCAGATTGATATAAGCCAAAAATGGATTAAACTTCCCACTTTTTTTTAATTTATCATCTCTTATAATTAATGTTGCAGATTTATCTTCATTTATTCTGAAATGATAATCATCTTTTGTTTTGTTTATTCCTGTATCATATTTTTTATATCCTGCTTCTTCTAGTAAATCATCTACATAGAATACATATTCTCTTTTTATTTTCTTTTCTCTAATTTTCTTATTTTTTTCTAATGATTTATCTAGTCCATCTATTTCTGTTAAAATTGTCTTTGTTTTATTTATTATGTCTGTTATTGTCATTTTAATTAAAAAATAATTAACTTATATATAAATATTACTATTACATGGTGATTAATTTTTGGATTATTTATAAGGCTTATCTATTAAATCAAAAGGGCACTTTAATTCAGAGATATCTTTTATAACCTTAGCTGGGTTTCCAACTACAACCTTATTATCAGGAACATCTTTTGTTACAACAGAGCCAGCACCTATCAAAGCATTTTTTCCTATATTGACATAAGGCATAATTGTAGAATTTGCTCCTATCTTAGCATTTTCTTCTATTGTCGGACCTTTCAAACATTCCTTAACTTTAGGACATAATGGATGCAGAGCATTTGTCAGAACAACATTTGGACCTAGCCAAGAGCCTTTCTTTAAAACAGAGAATTCCGGAATGAATGCCTGGGAATGAATTCTCACATTATCTTCTATTTTTATATGGTGCTCTACTACTGTTTTTGTTCCGATGCTGACATTATCTCCTATTTCATTCCCCTCCCTTACATTAACTGCATGACCTGTCTGAAAGTTTTTTCCTATCTTATTCCCTGCGTATATGACAGAATGAGACCTAATAACAGCATTATCTCCTATTATTGTTTTTAGCTCTCCGTTCTTCTTTCCTTTTGGAGGCCTTCCGATAATGCAATAGTCTTCTATCTTTACATTTTCTCCTAAAATAATATTATCAAATAATTTATAATCCTTCATGATATGCCCCATTATCATTCATAATATTTCCGCATTATCCTTCATAACACCCCCTTAAAAGCAGCAATTCTTACAAAACTTATATAGTTTATGCTTTTGTTTATACTTTTCCAAAGATTTATATACCTTTAATAAATTATCCTTAATCAATTTATAGTAAAATATTGTGATAAATGTTGTGGTAAATATGTTATGGTTATTACTTGCGATACTTTGTGCAATCAGTTATACTGCTCTGCATATTGCAGGTAAAAAATTTGTAAAAAGATGTGATGCTGCTTATCTTGCCTATGCAAGAGTTATAATAGGAGCATTAATCAGCATTCCTTTGATATTTTTGTTAAAAGATTTTCTGCAAATAAATAAAACCTTTCTTTTATGGCTAATACCTGTTGGAATGACTACAGGAACTGCACAGATATTTTACATGATGGCCCTGAAGAGAGGAAAGATATCTAAAACCGTTCCTTTGCTCACTTTAAGCCCAATGCTTACTATTCCTTTTGCTTATCTCTTTGTTAAAGAATTACCTGCAATAATAGGAATTTCTGGAGTAGCATTAATTGTTTTAGGCACTTATATATTAAATTTAGAAAATATAAGAAAAAATCCATTTGGACCGTTTAAGGCTGTTTATGCCAACATAGGAGCAAGGTTTATGTTGTTTGTTGCTCTAATCTACGGAATTGGTAGTGCGATAGATAAGGCAGTAATAAATACAACAAACCCAATAACCTATTTATTAATTGGGGTTTATTCAACATTGATTGTTCAGACAACAATCTTATCCATAAAAGATAAAAAAAGGTTTTTTAAAAATACAAAAAAGATATTCAAAGAAAATCTAAAGGGAGCCATAATTTTGTCTATAATAGCAATAATAGTTTTGGCATTCCAGTTTTATGCAGTTAGCATGACTTATGCTGCTTATGTTATAGCTATAAAAAGAACAGCAGCAGTATTTACAGTAATGGCAGGATTCTTTATCTTTAAAGAAAGAAAACATTTCTTGACAACATTGATTGGAGCAATTGTTATGGTTGTTGGAACTTTCTTGCTGGTTATTTAATCAAATTCATGATAAGTTCTGTCTTTTAATATATCCTTTACATTACCGCTATGAGAAATGTTATCAATTTTAGCTCTTCTTCCATCTTTGAAATAATTCTCTTCAATAAAATTCTTGGTAGTTTTAAACCAATCTGCTCCTAAAACTGCTTTTCCAGAAACTAACAAGCAACCCAAACCATTATTGGTAAAATTAGGCAAATATTTATCCAATAAACTATTTATCCCATCTTTAGTAAAATCTGCTCCTATAAGTTCTTTCGGTGTTTTTTTAGCTTTTGCTTTAAAGTTTTTATTTAACTCATCAAATATCATATTAACTTTTATTAGATAAGTTGTAGTAAATCCCCTATTATGTTTGTAATCGCTAAATAACATCCCTGTGTTGCCCATTTCAGCAATATAATCTTCGCTTATCTTCAATTCTTCAACAAATTCTCTTCTTATTGCTCTGTTGATAGATAAAGTTCTATCAGAATCAACATCTGTTGGCAACATATATCCTCCAGGTATAACAGAATATAGCTTATCCTTCTCTCCTGTTGTTGGTCCTTTGTGTTTTTCAGCAATAACAACTTTATTGTCTTTTGTGTAAAGTAATGCAACAGCTGTTAGAACCAAATGGTTATTTTTTATTGCATAGCTTTTGAAATCAGAGATTTTAGATTTAATTTTTCCTTTTAACTGCTCTGGAATTTCGTTCTGTTTATTTAAAACCCTATGATACCTAAAATTTCCTTTATTAATAAGCATCCTTACAGCCTGTCCTATATCAAAATCATTTACGCTAATATAATCAACCAGATTTACCAAAGGGTTGTCCTTTCCTCCAACAGCATTCCAGATTAAATCAATTTCTTTTTCTGTATTATTGTCAAATCTTTCTGCTTCTTTAGATTCAGCCCAATAAACAGAAACAGAGTTTTCTTTAATGGGTTCATGCATATCCCAGATTTCAACTATTGCTTTATCCATTTTATTCCTCTGTTAAAGGCAACTTAATTTCTTTGCTGGTTCTTGCAGATTTATATATTGCCTGTATCAGCTCTAAGGTTTTTCTTCCTTCTATTCCGCTTATCAAAGGATCTTTATTTGTTTTTAATGCTCCTATTATATTCTTGAAAACCTCTCTATGGCTGTAAGCATAAACATCCGGTGGTAAAGTAGAAAATTTCATAATTTCATCATCCTCATTTTCATAATCCTGGAAATCCCATACATCCATTTTGCTAACACAGGATCCTCCGACTTTAGCAGAGCCTTTGGTTCCAAAAACAGCAACCGAGCCCTCTAAATTCTTTGGAAATATCCCGGTAGTTGCCTCTATTACTCCCAAAGCCCCGTTCTTGAATCTTAAAACAACAGCAGCAGTATCATCTACCTCTATATCATGAGTTAATGTGCCAATCTTTGCAAAAACAGAATCAACCTCGCCAATAAGCCATCTCAATAAATCTATATGATGAGAAGCCTGATTCATTATTACACCACCATCCATTCTTAAGGTTCCTCTCCATTCATCCCCATTATAATATTTTTGTGGTCTGGACCATCTAATGGTTGTATTAGCCAGAAATATCTTTCCGAATCTTCCCTTGTCTATTGCTTCCTTTAATCTTTTTATAGGAGGATTGTATCTGTTCTGCTTTATAACAAACAACCTTACATTGTTTTTCTTGCATTCCTCCATCATCTTGTCTGCTCCTCTCAATGTTAGAGCCATTGGCTTTTCTGTAACAACATGTTTTCCTGCTTTAGCTGCATCTATTGTCATCTGAGCATGCATTCCGCTGGGGGTGCATAAAGTGACAATATCAACATCCTTGTTCTTCAGAAGTTTAGCATAATCAGTATAGGGTTTTGCTTTGTATTTTTTACCAAATTCTACTGCCCTGTCTTTAACATTATCGCATACTGCTGTAATTTCAGCTCCTTCTAGTTCAGAGAGAACTCTGGCATGTTTTTGTCCAATAAAACCACAGCCGATTATAGCAAAACCATAAGGTTCTATCTTTACCACCCGAAAATCATAACTTTATTTTAAGAATAATATGTTTATTTATTAAGTTTATTGTTATTTGCTATATAATTTAGATATACCATATCTTAGCTCTGTCAGAGCCAATAATCTTTTTGCCTTTTAATTCACATGAAAAACGTTCCTTCCACCATTCAGCTATCTCTCTAGGCAAAGCATTCCAGGAATCTTGTTTTGAAAGGTACTTTAAAATCTCTTCATATATATCTAAATATTTATCATTTCCAATCAGATAATCATCCGGATGAGTATTGAAACAAACCAATCCATTCATTTGTCTTATCAAATCTATCTTTTCTTTCCATATCTTTAAGATTTTATTCTTTGAAAATTTCATTGTATAAATCAAAGTAAAATCCTGCGGCATTGTTAAAGGTATCTCTACCATATTTCTTATGAAAAAAGGAAAAACACTACAGGAGCCTGTTCTTAGAGCCAAGGAAGATTTGTATTCAGAGTTAGGAACAGAGGAATCATATAAAAAGTAATTTGCCAACAGATTCAAAAATCTCCTGTTTCTTTTTAATTGAGGAGACCTAAAACCTTCAACTTCAAATCTGTTCAGCTTGGAAATTGAATAATTGATTCTTCTTTCAATCTCTTTTCTGGGAAGAAAAGCCAAAGAAGCATCATGTGTATAGCCATGAATCCCTATCTCGCATCCATCATTCACCAATTGTTTTAGTTTTTTATAGTCCATCTTATATCTTTTTGACAAAACATTCCATGAAGAATTAAATCCGTATCTTTTTTCAATCTCTCTTATCTTATCAATATTCTTAAAAGACGACTTAGAATCAGAGTCATGGGTTAAGCAGACAGCAAACCTGCCTTTTGGCCAGAAACCTATATAAGGAATCTTCTTTCCAAGTTTTTGTTTTATTGCATTAATATAAAGATTTCTTAAAAGTTCAACAGAAACATCAGTTGGCCAGTCAGGAAATTTTGTGTCCTTTTTTCCTAAATAGAAGAATTTTCTAAACAGGATATGCCTGAAAGGAATCAGATAGTAAGGTATAGGAAGTTTGCTGAATATAGGCCTTTTTTTCTTAAAATAATCCTCAAATAATAAACTGTCAATTATCCTGTTAAAATTATTCAGATATATACTTTCATTAATATCTAATAAAGAGACTTCAACATCATTTAGCTTTAAGAGAACATCAGCATCTTCTTTATACTTAGCAGAATAACCTGGAATAAAAATCTTGGATTCAGATTTAGCCCATTTTGGCAATAGCTTATTGTTTTTTATTTTTAATACAGAAATGGTTTTGTTAGCTATAAAATCCTCAAATTCCTTAATATATACCTTTTTTAATATTCCCTCCTGTAGCTTCCAGTGTCCTTCTAAAGAGTTCAAATTATCACCAAAAAAAAGGATAAGAGTATTATATATTAATTTAATTGTTTTTTGGGTCACTAAATATAACATTAGCTTTATATATAATTAGGTTATTTTAGTTGAAAAATAGGGATGAAATACTAACTAAAAATGAATAATATTAAACCAGAAGATAGAGCTAAAATTTTGCAGACAAAAGAAGAAATAGAGATAACTCAAAAAGAATTATTTAATAAATTAATCAATCAATATTTATCAATAATTAAGAAAGAATATCAGTCTCTTAATCCAGAAGATAAAAAAATTCTTGTAGGAGAATTAGATAAATTAGTTGAAAAATTGGATAGGGGGACGTTAAGTCAGATAGATGTTTTTGATCCAGATATAGCTCGAGAAATAAGAAAGGATGAAGGATTAACTATTACGGAATTAGTTAAGATACTTGGATTAAATAATTTGGCCTCTGCTAGATCTCAAATAAATAGATATGAAACAGGAAAAGTTGTGCCACTTAATTTTTCAACAGCAGAAGTTTCATCAAAATATATTCCTTGGTTGAAGGAACGTGGATATAATCCATTTAAATTGTGAATTGCAACTAACATATTGCATTAAGCGAAATTCTTCTTAAGAACAATATTCAAATTCTTATCAATTTCAACAGTTATTTCATATCCTTATTATGCTAAATTTTCTATTTTTATGCAAAGCTTGTTTTTAGAATATAAAACTTTAAATAAATTGAAAAAATCCATTTAAAAATGAGAGTCTTATTAATTGCCAGCCCATATTCTTTATCTAAAAGAAAGAAACAGAAAACAAAGGTTACACCTATGGAGCCACCCTTAGGCTTAGCAACAATTGCTGCTTATTTGGAGAAGAACAATATTGATGTAAGAGTAATAGATGCGTTTCTTGAGGATTCAACTATAGCAGATTTCAGAAGAAAGATAATAAGATTCAATCCGGACATTATCGGATTAGCTCCTTATGACCAATGCGCAAGATTTGGGAATATTGCAGTAAATCAAAAAATAATTTCTGCTTTAAAAAGATATTTCCCTGATAAAAAATTTGGTTTGGTGTGGAGCCATTATCCAAATGTTTTCATTAAAGCTTTGGAAGACAATAAAGATATGGATTTTGTTGTTTTAGGAGACGGAGAGCCAGGAATGTTAAATGTGATTAAAGCTTTTGCTGGAGAAACAGATTTTAAGCAGGCAAAGGGAATTGCTTATAGAAAGGATAACAAGATTTATGTAAATGAACCTGATTTTATAGAAAATCTGGATGATGTTCCATTTCCAGCAAGGCATTTGCTAAAGATGGAAAGATACAGCCCAAGACCTCATAGATACAGAAGACTGCCAATGGACAGAATTATCTGCAGCAGAGGTTGTCCTTACAGATGCTTGTTCTGCTCAAGATGTGTTTTAGGGAAGAAATACAGAACAAGAAGCCCTGAAAACATTATTACAGAGATAAAATTTCTAAAGAAGAAATATGGAGTAAAAGAGATAAGGTTCATGGATGATGTTATAACCCTGAATAAGAAATGGATTGAAAGCTTATGTAATCTAATGATAAAGGAAAGACTGAATATCTCATGGAACTGCCTGACAAGGGTTGATTTAGTTGATAAGAATATGCTCAAGCTTATGAGAAAAGCCGGATGCTGGAACATCTTCTATGGCATTGAGTCTAATAATCAAAAGATACTGGACATTATCAAAAAAGATATAACAGTAAAGCAGATAAAAGATGCTGTCAGGTGGACAAAAGAAGCAGGAATAGAGGTAAGAGCCTCATTCATGATTGGCTTGCCAGGAGAAACACCTGAAATTGCCAGAAACCTGGTAAAGTTTGCAATTGAATTAGAACCAGATTATGCTCAATTTCATATTACAAAGATTTTGCCAGAGACAGGAATGAATGAAATTCTTCAAAGATATGGGGAGATAAAAGAATGGGTTCAGCCATATCAGGGAATTCCTGGTGCAATCTTTCTGCCCAAAGGATACAAAAGTGTTTCCCAGCTTTTGGAAATGAGAGATTACGCTTTTAAAAAATTCTATCTCAGGCCCAAGTTTATAATAAAAAAGATATTGGATATAAAATCCTTTGTAGATATTTTAAGATATTTAAAGGGCTTTAAGATTTTATTCCAGCTGAAAAAAGTAAAGAAGATAAGTTAAATAAATACAAAAATTAAAACAAATAAATTTATATATTAACAAAAAATTTTAAAAATAATGACAAAGGTTGTGGTTTTTGGAATTGATGCTGTAAATTCTAAAATAATGTTTAAATTGTTAAAATACTTACCAAATATAAGGAGATTACTAAATGAAGGATGCTATGGAAATGTTAAAAGTGTAATACCCCCGCATTCTGCAATAACATGGACTTCAATTGCTACAGGAATGGAGCCAGGAAAGCATAATGTTTATAATTATGTGTACCCGCATGAGTCCTTAAGAAAAACAAAGAATACAGATTCAAACAGAATAAAGGCAAAGACATATTATGAGATTTTAAATAAAAAAGGGAAGAAGAACATATTAATTAATCTGCCTGGAAGTTATCCCCCAAAAACTGATGACATAATTATAACCAGTTTTCTGACATTTGGGGATGAATTTATTTTTCCAAAATCTTTGATAGATGAATTCCCTGAACTTAAAGGATATAGGATAGTTCCTAATCAAAAACTTTCATTAAAAAATAAGTTAAATGAATATATAATTGATGTTATGAAACTTGAAAAAACAAGGTTTGAATGTGGCAAAAGGTTATTTAAAGAAAAACCATGGGACACTTTTACATACATCATTACAGGCACTGATTTAGTGTTTCATAAGAAATATGATGAATTAGAAAAAAAAGAGTTGAGTAAAAACAAGCTTCTCATAGATTTCTTTAAACAGGTTGATGCTTATCTAGGATGGTTTATGGACAATCTTCCAAAAGACGCTGTTCTTATGGTAATGTCTGACCATGGTTTCAAACATTATAAAGGGATGGTTTTAGTGAATAAATTACTTGAGAAAAAAGGTTGGTTAAAATTTGGAAAGAGCAAGAAAAAACAGGAGTATGATGACAGAGCTGGAAAGGAATCCTTTAAAGAAAAAAGGAAGTATTCAACAATCAACATTGGAAAATTTTACGATTTCATATCAGGGTTCCCCTGGCTAAAAAAATTTGCAGGTTTCTGTTATAAGAAAATCTTAAAGATTTTCTTTTTTAATATAAGCCTGGCACGAGAAGTTGATCTTCAAAATACCAAAGTGTATTTGCTTACTCCTGCACATGGCATTTTTATAAATGCAAAAAAGAATTTCAAGGATGGCATAGTTGATGATAATGAATATGAGAGATTAAGAGAAGAGGTTATCTTTTATTTAAGAAACTTGAAGGATCCTGAAGGAAAAAAGGCTTTTGATACTGTAAGAAAAAGAGAAGAAGTATATAAAGGGCCTTATGTCAGCAACGCACCTGATATAATGCTGGAGCCAAATAATTACAATATTGTTACATTGCTATATGGAAATGCTTTTGTAAAAGGAAAAGAAAACAGCCATGATATAAATGGAGGAATTTTTTTAGTGTATGGAAAAGGTATTAAAAGAAATATGAGATTAGAAGAAAAGAATATAACAGACATAGCCCCTACATTATTGCATATGATGGATACGAAAATACCAAAGGACATTGATGGCAAAGTCATGAGAGAGATATTTGAAGAAGATTCCAGATTTTATAAAAAGAAAGTAAGGTATTCTGAGATTAAAAAACATAAAGAGGAACAAAAGATACAAAAAGAAAAGATAGATGAGATTATAAAAAACATTGATTTGGGATTATAAGAACCTTGATATAATCTTTTTTATAAACCCTAGATTTAAACCAAGCTTTTTTTCTATTGCCCTTAGTATCATAAAGTCTTCTTCTGCAAATGATTTAAAGAGTAACAAGAGAACTGCATTAATTACAAGGAATATGGCAAAAGCTATTGCCAGGATTAAAGGGGTTGACGGACTGAAAAAGATCTTTATTATAAAATATATGGCTGTTAAAGGAATAGCACTTGCCAGAATATATTTCAAATAATACTTAAAAGGTATCTTGAATTTTATTATAGTGCGGAACTTAAAGAAGAATGAAAGGTGCGTCAAAAACAGAGTTGTTGTTGTTGCAGCTGCAGCTCCAATCATACCAAACCTTGGGATTAATAAAATATTCAGAATCACATTTAATGTAGCCATACCTAATGTTATATATAATATATATCTTGTCTTCTTAAATGTCTGCAAGCCAAGGTTTGCAGGACCGATTGTTGCATGAATAAAATAACCAAAACATAGCATTACTAATGCAACAGAGGCAGGAAGATATGCTCCGCCAAACAGGATTCTTATGATTTCCCTGGGGAAAAGTATCATAAGGAAAAATATAGGGAATGTAACCAGGAAAATCCATTTCAGGATAACTGTATAAACATTTCTGATATCTGTTATCTTCTTCCTGGCATACAACTCTGTAACAATAGGAAAGAACAATGCACCAAAAGCTGTGAAGAATATTGTTAATGAAGTTGCTAAAGGCAAGGCAACATTATATAACCCCACAAAGGTTTCATTTTTAAAATAACCAAGCAGAAAGGTGTCAGTCCATCCCATCACCAATGAAAGGATTCTTGACAAAAATAACGGAACTGAAAATATAAGCAAGGTTCTGTAATCAAAGACAGGCATAATTTTAGATTTGAAAACTTTAAAAACCTTGAATTGCAAAAGCAGAAAACCAAATATTAAAGTGATGGATAAAGCTGCCAGATAAGCATAAGCCACCCCTAAAATCTTTCCCCCCAACAAAACTACAACTAATGTTAGAATTAATTTGAGAAACTGCTCTCCAAAAGATTCTACATAAACACTATACTCGGGTTTTTTAAATGAGAGGAATAATGACTTCAGCAATAAGATAGCTGCATTAAAAGGTATTATTAAAGAGAATATCCTGAACAGGGGTGTAAGCTCTGGGTTATGAAATATGTGCAGAGCAATCTGGGGAGAAAAGATAAATACAATCAGTGAGATAAATAAACTTAAAGGAAAAGAAATCCTAAAGCCGGATTTGATTGTTCCTACAATTCTCTTTTTATCCTTTTTTCCAATAAAATAAGAAACATATCTCTGCAATCCTGCATTTAATCCAATCACTGAAACAGCTGTGCCTAAAGCCAGAATTGTCATGGCTAGAGCAATCTTACCATAATCACCAGGTCCGAGATAACGAGCGATTAATAACCTGTAAAAAAAACCAAACAAGCTAAAAAATGCTAACCCGATAAAGGTAATCCCTGCTCCCCTGGCTATCTGCTTTAAGGCAGTATCCCTTGTTTTGCTCATCTTAATAAAATCTTGAAAACTAGTATAAAAAAGTTACTAAAATTTTATTAAAGTTATTAAGTACCTTATAATTTATTTTTAAGATTCCTAAACCATTCAATGGTTTTCTTTAATCCTTGTTCTATGTTTGTTTCTGGTTTCCAGCCCAGCTCTCTTATCTTGGAATTATCCCCAAGAGACCTTTCAATGTCTCCTTTCCTTTTTGGAGCATCAATGAGTTCAGAAGAAGAGTTTGTTAATCTTATTACACTGTTAGCTAATTCTTTAACAGAAATTTCATTGCCAGATGCAACATTATAAACACCTTCTCCTTTATTTATTGCCAAGGTACAAGCATTGGCAATGTCTTTTATGAATATAAAATCACGGGTTTGTTTTCCATGGTTTTCCAATCTTAAAGGTTTGTTATTTAAAGCATTATCTATAAAGATAGGAAAAACAGCTGAATAATCTGAATTAAGGTTTTGCCTAGGACCATAGGCATTAAAGAACCTAAGGCAGACAGTTTTTAATCCTAGTTTTGAAAAAGCATTGCACAAATACTCTGAATTTAATTTGGAGAATGCATATGGTGTCTTTGGTTCTGGTTTCATTATTTCCTTTTTTGGCAGTTCTAAAGAATCCCCATAAACACCTGCAGAGCTTGAAAATATTACTTTCTTTACATTATTTTTTAAAGAAGCTTTCAAAATATTATAAGTTCCTAAAGTATTTACATTGAATACCTCCTTTGGATTTTTTAAGGAATATTCCCCTGAAGTTAAAGCAGCAAAATGAAAAACATAATCCATTCCTTTTATTGATTTTTCTACAATCTTATAATCTGTAACAGAACCTTTTGTTAATTTAATGTCTTTAGTTAAATTATCCTTTTTTCCAGTTGAAAGATTATCCAGCACAAAAACCTCATTCTCTTTAGAAAGCTCATTAGCTAGATTGCTTCCAATAAATCCAGCTCCTCCTGTTATTAGTATTTTCATAGAGAAAAGAACTTTACAAATATATATAAAATTAATGATTCTTCCTGAACCATTCGATGGTTCTCTTTAGTCCTTCTTCTAATCTAACCTTTGGCTGCCAGTCAAGCATCTGCCTTGCCTTGCTTATATCCGGCTGTCTTTTTGTAGGGTCATCTTCAGGTAGTTCTTTGTAAACAAACTTTGATTTTGATTTTGTTAATCTTTTGATTAGTTTTGCTAGTTCTAATATAGTTATTTCACTGGGATTTCCAAGATTTTTAGGACCTACCCACCCAGAGTGCATCATCTTATAGATACCATCAACCATATCAGAGATATAGCAGAAACTTCTTGTTTGTGAGCCATCCCCAAATATAGTTATAGATTTATTTGATAAGCATTGCTCTATAAAATTTGGAATAACCCTTCCGTCATGTTTTCTCATTCTTGGGCCATAGGTGTTGAAGATCCTAACTATTTTTATTTTAATCCCGAATTTACGATAATAAGCCATTATCAGTGCTTCTCCGAATCTTTTTGATTCAGTATAGCAGGACCTCTTCCCGATAGGATTAACATTACCCCAGTAATTCTCTATCTGCGGATGAACCTTTGGCTCTCCATAAGCTTCTGATGTGCTTGTAAATAGCAATGTAGAGTTCTTTTTCATCGCTAACTTAATCATATTTAATGTTCCGACAGAATTTGTAAGAGCAGTTTCAATAGGATATTCTTCATAGTCTCTTGGAGAAGCTCTAGAAGCAAGGTGGTATATCTGGTAAATGTCCTCTTTTATATCAAATGGTTTGATAATATCATGCTCTATAAAACGGAAATTCTTGAGTTTCATCAGGTGTTTTATGTTTTCTTTTGTTCCGGAGCCAAGATTGTCCACGCAGATAACATCATGGCCAGTCCTGATTAAATAATCGCATAAGTGGCTTCCAATAAATCCAGCTCCCCCAGTAACTAAAACCCATGACATAAAACAAAAGAAAAAGAAGTAATATTTAAAGTTAATTAGTTTGTCTCCCTACACCAACATAATTAAATCCAAGCTCTTTCATTTCTTTTGGTTCATATATGTTTCTTCCGTCTATAAAGTTAGGTTCTTTTAGTAAAGATTTTAATTTATTCATATCTAATTCTCTGAAGATATCCCATTCTGTAACTATAACTATAGCAGAGCAACCTTCTGCTGCTTCGTATGGAGTAGAAAAGAAGCTTACATTTTTTAAAATCTTCTTTGCATTTTCCTGGGCAACAGGGTCATACGCATTTATCTTTGCTCCTAGCTTTTGAAGCTCATTAATTATAGCAAGAGAGGGTGCTTCCCTCATATCATCTGTTTTTGGCTTAAATGATAAACCAAATATAGCTATCTTCTTATTTTTTACATCTCCAACCAATTTTTTGATTTTAGGTATTAAAGATTTTTTTTGTTCTTCATTTATAGCTTCTGTTGCTCTCAGAATCTTAAAATCAAAGCCATGAAAATCTCCAGTAGCAATTAATGCCTTTACATCCTTTGGAAAACAGCTTCCTCCATAGCCAACTCCTGCCTGTAAAAATCTTGGTCCAATTCTGTTGTCAAGGCCCATTCCCTTTGCAACTGCCTTAATATCTGCACCTGTTTTCTCGCATAAAGGAGCTAATTGGTTCATAAAAGATATTCTTGTTGCAAGCATTGAATTGCTTGCATATTTTATTATTTCAGCGCTTGCAGGGTCTGTAATTAAAATAGGCCTGTCAGTTCTTTCAAGATGTTTGTATAGCTTTAACATTATCTCCTTTGCTCTGTCTGTTGAAGCCCCTATAATTATTCTGTGAGGAGCCATGAAATCACGAACAGCAGCACCTTCTCTTAGAAATTCAGGATTAGCAACAACATCAAAATCTATTTTCTTTTTTTGGTTTGCTTTAATTATCTTTGCTACATTTTTAGCAGTTCCAACAGGAACAGTGCTTTTATCAACTATAATCTTATAGCCATTCATGTAAATTCCAATATCTTTTGCAACATCATAAACATACTGCAGATTTGCCTGGTTTTGTTCTCCTGTCGGAGTTCCGACTGCAATGAATAATATCTGAGAATCTGCTATTACCTTTTCTTTATCCAAGGTAAAATCTAGTCTTTTTTCATTAAGATTTCTCTTTAAAAGTTCATTTAAACCTGGCTCATATATGGGAATAATACCTTTCTTTAGTTTAGCTATCTTATCTTTATCTATATCTACTAAGGTAACATCATTACCAAGTTCTGCTAAGCAAGTTCCCACAACTAATCCAACATATCCTGCTCCGAATACAGCAATTTTCATTTTCTTACCTCCGCTTTTTAATTAGAAATGAAGGTTATTTTAAAAATATTACCTTTATTTTATCTTTACTTATACTTACATTGTAAGTATTAACATAATTCAACTTTAGAGATAATATACTTACATTGTAAGTATTTTGAGTATAGAAACATAAAATTTATAAAGAACTTCCTAATTCTCTGTATTGGACGGCCATAGCGGCCTGGTTCTACCTGTTCCCATCTCGAACACAGAAGTCAAGAAGGCCCACGTTCTTGGTGGTACTGCACTACGCGGGAACCCAAGAAAGCTGTCCGTTTTTCTAAATTAGTTTTATTAAATTTATGTTAAATATTTTATCCAATTTTCCCGTAAGATATTTGAGAATCCATCTAAAACTATTTAAATAAAACAAAAATCTTTATATAGAATGAATTACAAAGATGTACTAAAAAGAAAATTAAAGCATTATAAAAGAGAGGATATTGTTATAACAGATCATGCCCAAAAACAGGCTTTATTCAGAAGCATAAGTTTAGAGGAAGTTAAGGAAAATATTATAAATCCAAAGAGATTAGTATTTGCAGAAAAACAAAAAGCAAAAAAAGAAGGGGAAGAAAAATTTGATTGCTATTTTGGATATAGCAAAACTCAATGCCACAGGTATATTTTAGTAATCAATGATAAATGTGTTGTTTGTACTGTTATAAAATTAAACAGAAGATGGCAACATATGGTGGAAAAATATGCAAAAATTTAAGTTTAGTTATGATAGAGAAAATGATGATTTATTTATATATAATACCAAATCTAAATCCAAAGGAAGTGTTGAGCTAGGGGACGTTATTTTTGATTATAACAACAAAAAAGAGTTGGTAGGATTACAGATAATGAATGCCTCAAAAATAATAAAAGAGTGTGTTATTAAAAAAAACACAGTCCTTATTAAAGAGGTACTGGATAATCTAAAGGAATGTAAAGTAAATATCAAGGGAAAGAATAAGATGTTGATTATAACAATTTACCTATCAAGCAAGATGAATGAAGTATCGCCAATTCTTACAGTTCCCAGAATACAGGAATCAAGCCCGGCATTAGCTTATGCTTAATAATTTTTATATGATATAAACTTCCAGCAACCCCATTTACAACAACATATTTAAATGGAAACTAATTTACTAATTCTATGATAGAGGGGGTGTTTGTTAAGAAACTGGTAAAGCATGTAGATGAAAGAGGGTGGGTAATGGAGTTATTAAGGAAAGATGACTCTTTTTTTGAAAAGTTCGGGCAATGCTATGTTACTATTTGCAATCCAGGCTTTGTAAAGGGATGGCATTATCATAAGAAGCAAAGAGATAATTTTGGTGTAATAAAAGGCAAAGCGAAGATAGTTTTGTATGATTCAAGGGAAGGCTCAAAAACAAAAGGGGAGGTTAATGAATTTATCATAGGGGAAGATAACCCTCAACTAATAAGCATTCCAATTGGAGTCTTTCACGGCTTTGAATGCCAAGGAGATGAACCTTGCTATATTGTTAATTGCCCTACAAATACCTATAACAAAGATGAACCAGATGAGTTCAGAGTAGATCCTTTTGATAATGATATACCATACAAATGGACATCTAAGAAAGGTGGATAAATGAAATTATTAGTAACTGGTGGCTGCGGATTCATAGGAAGCAATTTCATAAGATACTGGTTGAAGAAATATCCAGATGATAAGATTGTTAATTTAGATAAATTAACATATGCAGGAAACTTGGATAACCTAAAAGATATTGAAAATAACGAAAACTATGAATTTGTTAATGGGGATATTTGCGACAAGGCATTAGTTGATAATTTAATGAAAGATATAGATATTGTCTTTAATTTTGCAGCTGAAAGCCATGTTGATAAATCAATAAAAGGCCCATTGATTTTTACAGAAACAAATGTTTTAGGAACGCATGTTTTGCTTGAATCAGCAAAAAACAACAAAATAAAGGAGTTTATTCATATAAGTACAGATGAGGTTTATGGAAGCAGAAAAGAAGGTTCATTTAAAGAAACAGATTTGCTAAAACCAAACAGCCCTTATTCTGCAGCAAAAGCAGCAGCAGAAATGGTAGCAAGGGCATATAATATAACATTCAAGCTGCCTTTGATAACAACAAGAAGCTCAAATAATTTTGGTCCTTACCAGTATCCTGAAAAAGTAATTCCTTTATTTGTGACTAATTTAATGGAAAACAAGAAGGTTCCTTTGTATGGCACTGGTTTAAATGTAAGGGACTGGATTTATGTGATAGATAATTGTGAAGCAATTGATTTTGTAAGCAAAAATGGCAAGATAGGAGAAATCTATAACATCGGAGGAGGTAATGAAATTCCTAATATTGAACTAACTAAAACCATTTTAAAAGAGATGGGTAAAGATGAATCATTTATAGAATATGTTAAGGACAGGTTAGCTCATGATTTCAGGTATTCATTAAATTGTGAAAAATTACATAAATTAGGTTGGAAGCCAAGATTTAATTTTGACAAGGCTATAAAAGAAACCATTCAATGGTATAAGGATAATGAAGAATGGTGGAGGAAGCTAAAAAAATGAAAGGAGTAATTTTAGCAGGAGGTTCTGGAAGCAGATTAATGCCAATGACAAAGGTAACTAATAAGCATCTTTTAAATGTTTATAATAAGCCAATGATATACTATCCTTTACAAACATTGCTAGATGCTGGAATAAATCAGATAATGATAGTTTCTGGCAAGGGACATGCCGGGCATTTTTTAGAATTGCTTGGCTCTGGAAAAGATTTTGATGCAAAATTTACTTTTGAGATACAGGAAGAAGCAGGAGGAATAGCACAAGCTTTAGGATTGGCAGAGGATTTTGCAGATAATGAGCCAGTTGCAGTTATTTTAGGAGACAATATCTTTGAAGATAATTTAAAAAAAGAGATTCAGAACTTTAAAGAAGGTGCAAAGATTTTCTTAAAAGAGGTAAAAGACCCTCAAAGATTTGGAGTAGCAGAGATAAAAGGAGATAAAATAGTAAGTATCGAAGAAAAACCAAAAGAACCTAAATCAAAATTATGCGTAACTGGTTTGTATATTTATGATGCTAAAGTTTTTGACATAATAAAAACATTAAAGCCTTCTGATAGGGGAGAATTGGAGATAACAGATGTTAATAATCATTATGTAAAAGAAGGAAAGATGACATTTGCAAAGGTAAAAGGCTTCTGGTCAGATGCTGGAACAGTTGAATCATTATATAGGGCTTCTACATTAGTTAAGGAAAAACTTGAGAAAACTAAGATTAAATAATCTATTTTTTATTGTCTTTCAAAAATTCTTTTATCTTGGCAAGACCTTCTTCTGTTACGCCCTTGTCTCCTAAAGATGCAGGTCTTATCTTACCGTGAAAATCAGTGCCTCCGCTTTCCAAAATATTTTTCTCTTCTGCAATCTTTCTATATAATTCAATAGCTTCTTTCTCTTTTTTCTCATTATAAGCTGAAGGAACAATTATAGCATAAGGATATTCTACCTCAATACCATCTCCATTGTTATCCAAGAACATCTTGATGAGTATTAAAGAATCCTCTTTTTTGAAAACACCAGGATGTGCAAGAAATGCAAGACCTTTGGCTTTATGTATTACATCTATTGCTTCCTTAACCCTTACCTTATTTTTTCTTTTAACATATGATGGCTTTCCAAA
>CAZENX010000001.1:30787-47172 GCA_964513865.1 uncultured Methanosarcinales archaeon
AACATTTTGGGATATTTCTTAATTAGAACCTTTGCTATATGGGGTCTTCCAAAGGAGTGTTTTACAAGTTTAGCTACTTTATAAAAAACTATCTTAAACCCGAGATCATTAAGCTTTTTTATCATTTCCTTTTTCTGCTTTATCCTGTCCTCTTTTATCTTCTTGGTTAAGTCTATAAGCTCCTTACATGAAGGGTCTATAAAAAGCCCAATGACATGAACCTCTCTAAAGCCCATCTCAGGCTCATCACAACTTATCTCTATTCCAGGTATGACTTCAATATCTTTATCTTTTGCATAATTTAAAGCAGGTTTTACACCATCAATTGTATCATGGTCAGTAATAGCTATTGTCTTAAGATCTTCAGAGATAGCTTTATCAATAAGCTCTTGTGGAGATAAATCCCCGTCAGACGCATTTGTATGTATGTGTAAATCAATAGTGTATTTCATTTTAATAAAGATATCAGCAGGTTAGACAAATGATTAAATCTTTCTTCTTTAATTTTTTTCTTCCTTACTGGCTTCATTCTTACATACTCCTCGCCTGTCTCTATATCCTTAAATATTTCTTTCCTTCCAAAAGAGCTGTCAACTACAGAAGGCTGCCCGAGGTCACCCCTAAAAGGAAATATCTTAACATGGAGATGTTCTTTCTTATCCTTCCATGTTGTACATTTTCCATAAGTAGCAATTGATTTACCTGATTCCCTTGTATCTGATACTGCTTTGAAATCAGGCTCTTGTGCCATCACTTGAGTCATAGCTTCACATAACTTTGAGAAGGCTATACCATAATTCTCAGCTAATTCCGGGTATAAATTAACCTGGGAAAAATGAGTAATATGGGCAAAAGGCATCAGCTGTATTGTAAAATCTTTTTCAGGATTGCTTCCTGTTCTTGGCGATAAAGTAGCGAACCAGCCATTTTCAGCAGAATCTCCAATCTTAAATATTATTACAGCTCCGTATTTTGTCTTTTCACCTATATTAAAAGAAACTTCATTACAAAACTCACAATCATCTTTTTTGGATATGTCCTCATTTAGCAGCTTCTTAAATTCATCATTCAATTTCAATCACCTTGATAAATTCCTTCTCTCTTCTATCATTTAGATAGGCATCAAAATATCCAACAACAACCCTGTAATAAGGTTCTCCTTCATTGGGCTCTACTTTTTCTAAAAGTCCGCAAGCCTTTATTTTTTCTCCAGGATAAGCCAGCATTCCGTAATCTCTCGAATAGAATACAATCTTCTTTACATCATATTTATTCTTTCTATCTAATATCTTTGAATCCTTTATTTCATAATAACCGGGTCTTGCTACAGAACTGAAATTGTCTGTCACAATACCTTCAACAGTTACCAAGCCAAGAGCTTTATATTTCTCTGTTCCCCATTTGAACCAGACTTCCTCTTCTTTCTCTGCACCAAATATTACAAATAATGAATCATCAAAAAACCCTTCTGATTTTTTCCTGCTCATAAGTCTTACAAACTCATCCTTATTAAATATTGCAAACCTGTTTCTGCCTCTGTAAAAATTAAGCCAATCTTCTTTATTTTTCCATCTTAACAATGGATGTTTTGCTGTTTCAAGGTATTTCATAAGCTTCCAGAAATTCTCTTTTCCATAGACAACTATATTTATGTCTGAAATATTTGATAAATAGTGCCCCATAAGTGTGGAGTAGGTTATGCCCAAATCCTTAAGTCTTAAACCGCTTTTAAGCAGAAATTTTACAAATTGGTATACAACCTTCAGATGGTCATCAAGAGATTTTTCTGGCATAGCCATTAACTCAGAGATTCCTCTTCTTGGGAAATATACCCTTTCAATACTATCAACAGGTATTGAAAAGAATAATCTGTCATTATCATGCATCTCACTTGAATATATGTAATCAGGATATGCATTCTTAAAATCAGCAATATATTGTTTTAGTTTCTCTTTATCAGCCCAAAGATTCAGCCTGTTCATCTTTTTACCTGAAATAAACCTGTATTGAAGAGCATCAGATTTTAGCTTTTCAGTAGGTATATATTTTGGTTTAACGAGAATGCTATCAATAGGGTGTTCATTACCATAAACCTGGCAATGCAAGCCGTCCTTTGTTGTTATTATAGATGATTCATAAAAGTGCATTTTATTTAACCTCTGCTTTTATAAATTCCTTTTCTCTTCTATCACTTAGATAGGCATCAAAATAACCAACAACAACACGATAATATTTATTTCCAATCTTGGGAGTTACTAACTCCAATAAACCGCAAGCTGTTATATTCTCTCCTGTTAGTGCCTGCTGTATAAAAGGTATAGAGTATGTTACAACCCTCTTTATAGGTATGTTTTTATTAATATGTTTTCCATCAATTATTTTTCCATTATCGATTTCATAGAACCCTGGTCTTACATGGCTGTTGTAATGGTCTGTAACCTTCCCTTTTATTGTAGCAAGCCCTACAGGTTCATAGCTTTCTTCTCCCCATTTAAACCATGTCTCATCAGGCTCTTCTACAGTGAATAGTGTAAAGACAGTGTTTCCAAAAGTCCCTTCATACCTTTTCCTTACCATATGTTTTACATATTCCTCTTCAGTAAAATGTGAAGATTCAGATGTCTTATGCTCTTTATAATATTCCTGCCATTCTTTATCAGTCTTCCATTTCAGTTTCTCGTGTGTTGCTGTCTTAAGATAATCCAGAATTTTCCATCCATTAGCTTTTCCATAGATAAGTATGTCTATATCTGATTTGCCGGGAGTATAATTCCCCATCAATGTTGAGTGTGTTATTCCAAGATTATCTGAACTTACCCCACTTTTAGTAAGAAATTCTACAAGCTCTATTACAAGAGACAAGTATTCATCAAGGTCCTTTTTTGGCAGCTTCATCAATTCTTGTAATCCTTTTCTTCCATCATGGATTTTTTTTATTTTATCTTTAGGAACAACAAAGAACCAGTTTTTATGTAACGAAGAATTATAGATATAATCAGGGAATCTCTTTTTGAATTGATTAACATACTCAAGAAGCTTTTCCTTTTTTGCAAAAAGATTAAACCTTACAAGACATTTCTCAAACAGGAACCTGTATTTTAGACCTTCTCCTTTTATAGCATTTGCTGGAATATATTTAGGCTTTACTATGACATAGCCATCAGGGTGCTCATTAGCATAAGATTTGCAATGTAAGCCATCTGTTGTGTCTATTAAAGTGGATTCGTAAAAGTGCATTTATTTCACCTTGATTGACTTTATTTTTATATCATCAGGAACCTTTAAGCCAAATAGTTCTATTATGGTTGGGGCAATCTGCCTGATATCTACATCTTCTATCATCCCTTTACTGATGATGCCTTTTCCATTTATTATAAAGCATCCTTGTCTTGAATGTCCTGCACTGTCTGCTCCAACAGCACTCTCCCATGAATACAACCCTTCCTGGCCAAGATCCGGGTTAGAGGCCCACCTTAGGTCATCAAAATATACTATTAGATCAGGGCATTCCGGGTCTGATGTGTCCTCATAAATATCTTCTGTTTTGTATACCTTTGTGTCAAGCTTGTTTCCCTTGTCATCTGGTATATTCTTTAGTTTCTCTATAATCTCTTCCCTTATTTTTTTATAAGATTCTCCAACCTTTTCTTTGTTTATGTAAAGCCTTGCATTATAAGCTCCTCCACCATATACTATGGTTTTTTCCATATCAACAAACTCTGTGCTGAATCTTTTTTTCTTACTAATATCTACAGTATTCTTAAGGACAAGGTAGCCTTCCTTTATCAGCCAGTTGTTTATGTTTATCTTTCCTTCCTGCTTAATCATCCCATGGTCAGACACAACAAGAATTATAGTATCATCATCAACAAGTTTTAGTATTTCGCCTAATCTTTTATCTAGATAGATATAATAATTCTTCAGAGCATCCTTATACTTTGAGTATTTTATGAATCTTCTGTGTGTGTTGTCAAAATGCCTCCATAACATGTGCTGCAGCCTGTCTGTTCCAATCATAACACTCATAAAGAAATCCCATTTTTCATTTACAATAAGCTCTTTCAGCAACTCTATCTGCATATCAGTCATTTCATATGTCTTTTCAAGTAATTTGTCTATCTCAAGACCTTTGTGTCCTGCCAACCCAACAGCAACATCAAAGAATATCTCAGGATGGCTTACCTTTTCTAATTTTTTTAGTATTGCTTCCGGATAAGCACATTTATTATTAATATTAGGAGTAAGAAAACCACTAACCATACATCCATTTATTGGTTTTACTGGATATGATAATGGAACATATAATGCAACAGTTCTTTTATTATTTTCTCCAAGCATATCCCATATCAATTTGCATTTAAGATTTTCTGAACTTACTAATCTTGATTTGCCCTCTTTGTCCTTATATGTATAGCTGAACACACCTATTCTGCTTGTATCTTTTGCTGATAGCATTGCATTCCATGCAACTATGGTTGAAGGAGGTATTGTGCTGTTCAACTTTGCGTATGTGCCTGACTGCATAAGCCTTTTTATATTTGGCAAATCGTCTAACCATTTATCAAATATCAATTCAGGAGGTGCTCCGTCAATTCCATAAACAAAAACCTTTACCATCTTAATTTTAGTCAAGATACCCTAAACTTTTGAGTCTCTCCTTTACTTTCTTTTCTTCTTTCTCACTAAATGCCTCTTTCTGCTCTTTCTCCTCTACATTAGAAAGAACCTGCCTCAGAACATAGGTCACGTAGCTGCTTACAGAATTAAACCCTGTTCCCTCCATTCTTTTCTTAATCTTATCTGCCAATACCTTTGGTATTGATATTGTTGTTATATTTGTTTCAGTCATAATCCCACCCCATTAAATAAGTTTTAATTATATTTAATTGAATATTATTAGGTATTTAAATGTTTTGGTTTAGTTTTAAAGTAATAGAAGACTAAAGCTGAATAGTTACCTTGTTTTCCTTTTCATTAATCTCTTTTATTAATTTATGTCCTTTGAGTTTTTCTTTAATCTCTTTCCATGAATGCTTTTTTCTTATTTCCAGAAGCTCTTTAATTATTGAATCTACAAGCTGATATTTCTCATAGATTAATTCTCCTTTTCTTGTGTTTTCTTTTGCTTTTTTCTCAAGCTCTTTTATCTTATTTTTTTGCTCTTCTAGAATTCTCAAAACCTTATCAATCTTTAAATCATGTTTTGTTGTTGCAATATCTTCTTTTTTTCCATACTTTTCATTTATTGCTTCATTAAATGTTTTGAATTTCTCAAATTTCAATTTTTTAAATTGCTCTAGTTTGAAAGGAACCATGTCATTATTTTCATAAATTCCCGGCTCTGGCTTTTTGTTTGTTAGTTTCTTTAATTTTTCATATAATTTTTTTATCTCTTTATCATTTAACTCTTTCTTTTTTTTGTTAATCTTTGCCAAAAGACAGAGCTCTTCTGCATATACTCCCCCTATTCCTAAGTCAACTGCTAATGCTTTAACAATAGAATCTTTGTTGGATTTTTCAATTAATTCATTAAGCTCTTTTTCCTTTATCTTGAAAATATTATATTTCCTTTCTGGATAAATGTATTTGTTACCTTTTTTTATCTCACGATTGCTCCATTTCTGTACAGATAAGCAACCAAGGATTTTGTAATCGCTTCTGCATAAAATAATATTTCCTTTGCTGAATAACTCTATAATTAAATGAAATTTCTTTTCCTTTTCAAACTCTAAATCCAAGATTCTTTCTGATTCTATTTGTTGTATGTTTCTTAACCTTGAGTTTGTTAGAGATTTCCTTAAAAACATACAGAAACCAGAAGGTGAAAAATAGTCTCTCTTATTTTTTGTTATATAGATAAGATTAGATAAAAAAACTTTTAATAAAAATTTACCTTTGCTTGGAACATGCAAATCTAATAAAAGCTCATTTCTGTATTGATATAATTTGTTTACCTTTGCATTCTTTAAAATAGAGAATTCTTTTACCAAATACTTTAAATCCAAACTACTAAGTTCTTTTTTCATAAACTAAAATAGAAACAGGAAGTATATAAAGGTTTATTTAACAGTCACACTCTTAGCAAGATTTCTTGGTTTATCTATTGGTAGGCCTTTTTTTAATGCAATATAATAAGTCAACAATTGCCCGAAGGTTGTTGCAAGAATTCCAAACTTTCCATTGTTTTCTGTTTCAATGTTAAAATCTCCTTTTAATTCATTGGAAACAATTATGGTTTTTGCTCCTCTTGACTCAACCTCTTTTATGTTTGAAACCATATCATAATCTCTATTGCTAATTAAACCAATAACAGGAACCCCTTCTTCAATTAATGCAAGAGTTCCATGTTTTAGTTCTCCTCCCATCATTCCTTCTGCATGTATATAAGATATTTCCTTTATCTTTAATGCAATTTCCCTGGCAACAGGATAGCTTAATCCTCTCCCTAAAACATACAAATCCTTTTTATTGTATATTTCATCTGCTATTTTCTTTATCTTTTCCTTGTTATTCAAAACTGATTGTATTTCTTTATCAATATTATCCAGATTAACCTTAAAGCCAAACTCTTTTGCTATTTTAAGCAACAACAAGGATTGGTTAATGAAGGATTTTGTTGCTGCTACACAAATCTCTTGTCCTGCTAATATATTAATTGAATCAGAAGACATCCTTTGTATTGTTGAGTAAGGAACATTCACAACAGAAAAAATCTTTGCCTTTTTTTCCCTGCAGTATTTTAAAGCTTCTATAACATCCATTGTTTCTCCTGATTGAGTCATTGCTATCACCAAAGTATTTTTATCAACAGTAGCAAAATGCTGGAATTCAGAAGCAACTAATGTCTGGACATCTATGCCGCATTTATGAAAATAATATGCTCCTAATAAAGAGGCATGATAGCTGGTTCCGGAAGCAACAAAAATTGTTTTTTTTGATTTTTTTATTAAATTAACAAGAGTTTTGAAATTCTCTTTCTGCTCGTTCTCAAGCGAAAGAAGTAGCCTTTTTGCTACAACCGGCTCTTCCATTATTTCCTTAAGCATATAATGCTCGTATTTCTGGATTTTGGATTCATCCTGCTCCCATTTAAAATCTTTTATTTTTTTCTTAATTTCCTTTCCTTGTTTATTAAAAAACTTATAATTATTTTGAGAAATAACAGCAAACTCATCATTGTCAAAGAATATTGCTTTATTTGTCAAATCAGAAAAGGCATAAACATCAGAAGCAAGAATATTTTTATCCTTTAATATCCCTAAAACTAGAGGAGAGTCCCTTTTTATTGCATAAATCTTTTGTTCAGGCTTGTTTATTAATAAGATTGCAAAGGTTCCTTTTATGTCCTTTAAAAAATCCTTAATAGCTTCTTTAATATTCTTCTCCTTTAATTTTTCTTCAAAATAATGTGCAATAACTTCAGAGTCTGTTTCTGATAAGAATTTATGACCTTTTTTTATTAACTCATTTTTTAGTTCTAAAAAATTATCAATAATCCCGTTATGAACAACAGCTATCTCTTTATTACATGAGTTATGAGGATGAGCATTCATATCATCTGCCTTGCCATGGGTGCTCCATCTTGTATGGGCCATTCCTATATTTCCCTGCAAATCCAAAAAATTAATTTTTTCATTAACTTCATCAATAGTTCCGGCTCCTTTTTTTATATCTATGTTACTATTTAAAACAGCTATGCCCACAGAATCATAACCTCTATACTCCAATCTTTTTATTCCTCTCAAAAGCAGCTCAGAAACATCTTTTTTAGCAATACAACCAAATATTCCGCACATTATCTCACATCCTTCTTTATAATTTGCCCTGGTAAAGTTTCTTTTCCAGAGAATATCTTTCTACCAGGATATATACTTGTATTAATTCCTGTATGAACATTGTTTCCTATTATAGCTCCTAATTTTCTTCTCCCTGTATCGATAAGCTTTCCTTTTATCATAGATTTAACATTTTTATTATCATGTCTTAGATTTGCTATTTTTGTTCCAGCTCCAAGATTCACATTTTCACCTATTACGGAATCGCCAACATAGGACAAGTGTGGAATCTTTGTATTATCATAAACAATGGAATTTTTTATTTCAACAGCTTGTCCTATGTGGCAGTTGTTTCCGATAGAGGTGCTTCCGCGAATATAACAATTAGGCCCTATTTTACAATTATCTCCAATAACAACATTACCTTCCATATATACGCCAGATAAAATTTTTGTATTTTTTCCAATTACTGCTTTGCCTTTTATGACAACCCCTTTTTCTATGAAACCTTTTCTTTGATTTTTTATATTTTTCAAAAAGAATTCATTTGCTTCCAACAGATGCCAAGGGTATCCAATTGTTATCCAATTCTTTGCTTTTATCACTTTTACTTTCTCCTTTTTTGCTAATTCTGTAGCAGCATCAACAAACTCATATTCATTTCTTTTTGATTTCTTTATTTTCTTTAAGATCCAAAAGATTGAATCATCAATCTTGTATAAATTAGCATTTGCTAAATTAGATAGAAACTTCTTCGGCTTTTCAACAATCTTTAATAAATTTCCATTTTTTGTTTTTAAAACACCAAATCTTTCTGGATTATCTACTTCTTTTGCCAGAATTGAGTATTTTGGTTTTAAGCAGGCTTTGATGTCTTCTTTTGAATAGATATCATCCCCATTCATAATTAAGAAAGAACCTTTTACAAATTGCTCAGCTTGTAAAACAGCATTTCCTGTTCCGCAGATATCTTTTTGTATAACATAAATGATCTTAATTCCTTTATAATTTGTCCCAAAATATTTCATGATTAATTCTTTTTTATAGCCAACAACAATTATTATTTCAGAAACCAAACCATGTAAAGCATCTAAATCATATTCAAGAATCGTTTTATTTGCTATCTTCAGCATTGGTTTTGGTTTTGTTTCTGTAAGAGGCAATAATCTTGTTCCTTTTCCTGCTGCTAATATTATTGCTTTCATTGTGCTTTTTTTATTTCCTCAACTATTTTATCAGCATATCTCTTTATTTCTTTATTATCTTCTCCTTCAACCATAACTCTTGCTATGTTCTCTGTTCCTGAGTATCTTACCAAAACCCTTCCTTTATCTTTAAGCTTATCTTCAACTTCCTTTATCCTTTCAGAGACATTCTTTAGCTTATCAAAAGGCTTCTTTTCCTTTACATCAACATCTATCAATATTTGCGGGTATTTTTTTACTAGATTGGTAAGCTCTGAAAGTCTTTTATTTTTTCTTTTCATTATATCAAGGATATGCAAAGCTGCAATAGTGCCATCTCCGGTAGTGGAGCTATCCAGAAAAATCAAATGCCCGGAGTTTTCTCCTCCAAAATTGTAATCATTCTTTTTCATCTCATCAAATACATACCTATCTCCAACCTTGGTTCTTACAACATTAATTTTATTTTCTTTCATGAGTTTATCAAAACCAACATTGCTCATTACAGTTGTTACAATTGTATTTTTATTCAGCTTGTTTTCTTTTTTTAATTCTAAAGCGCATAAAGCTAATATCTGATCTCCATCTATTTCTTCCCCTTTTTCATTGATAAAAATTACTCTGTCTGCATCCCCATCCATAGCTATACCGAGGTCTGCCTTTTCTTTTTTCACAATTTCCTTTAACTTTTCAGGATGTAAAGAGCCGCAATTTTCATTTATATTCAAACCATCCGGCTTGTTGAATATTGTTATGACTTTTGCCCCTAATTCCCTGAATATAGAAGGGGTTACCTCATAAGAAGAACCATTTGCGCAGTCTATAACTATCTTTAACCCTTTCAGAGAATTATTTTCAATAGCTGCTTTTGCAAATTCTATATATCTTCCTTTTGCATCATCAATCCTTTTTGCCTTTCCTATCTTATCTGCAATAATATGTTCATGATTAAAATTATTTGAGAAGACAAGCTTTTCCATCTTTTCTTCAACTTCATCTGCTAATTTAAAGCCATTCTTATCAAAGAATTTGATTCCATTATCTTCTGCAGAATTGTGGGAAGCTGAAATCATAATGCCAGCATCAGCTGCGAATGACTTAGTAAGATGGGCAATCGCAGGAGTTGGCATCGGTCCCACTAATAGAACATCTGCTCCCATTGAGGTAATTCCAGAAGTCAAAGCATATTCTATCATATATCCGCTTAGTCTTGTGTCCTTTCCAATCAGGATAATTGGTTTCTTTTTGCCATTAGCTAGAACAAGAGCAGCAGCTTTACCTAATCTTAGAGCAACATCTGCTGTAATCGGATATTGATTTGCTACACCTCTTACTCCGTCTGTTCCAAATAATTTTCTCATTTGAGTCCTTTAATAGTAATACTTTATATACTTAATTCAAACAAAGTTTATAATATAATATTGCTAAAACAAAGAGTTAGGAGAATTTTTTAATATTAAAGCGTATTACTGGTTTTTTCATAGAAAAAACCTTAAAATAGAGCGATTTTTAACAATAAATAGATTATTTCTCAATATAACCATATATTACATTATAGAAAACTATATAAATATTATAAGATTTTTTATAATAAAATGACCTCTTATTTGGTAAAAGAAAAGGATGGAAAGATGTATTACAGTCCGGCATTAATTTTAGATAATGCCGAATCTCTTAGTTTGGTTAATCACAGCATCAGGATAAAGATTTTAGAAATTTTAAGTAAAAAAGCAATGTATCCTGCTGAATTAGCTAAGGAGATGAAGATGCATGAGCAGAAGATATATTATCATATAAAACAATTAGTGAATGCAGGTATCTTGGAAATTGTTGAAAAACAGGAGATAAGAGGAACAATAGCAAAGAAATTTTCCCCAAAAGATATGAATTTTGCTGTTTCTTTAAGCAAGGACTGGGCATTACTGGATCAGCTGATAAAAGAGAAAGATTCTTCTGTAATGAACTTTTTCGAGCCTTTTATTAAAGATTCTGTGTTAAATGCAGACATTGTTGTAGGAAGCCCTGATCCTCACGGTCCCCAGAAGGCAAGAGCAAGAGATGGACATTATGCAATAGATCTGGCTCTGTTCCTAGGCAGCTTATGCACAGCTGGAAAAGAATTTTCTGTTAAGCTTGATGTTGATATTGATTTAAAGAACTCGGGAAATTTAATTATAGTAGGAGGTCCTGTTACTAATCTAATATGCCAGAAGATTAATGACTTTTTGCCTGCAAAGTTTTCAGATAAAAAACCTTGGGGCATCTCAAGTAACGGAAATAATTATGTAGAAGATAGTTGTGGGTTAATAGCAAGAATCCCTAATCCTTACAACCCTGATGCTAAGATATTGATGATTGCTGGCATTAGATATATTGGAACAAAAGCAGCTGTTATGGGAATAACAAAATTCACTAAGAAAATAATAGAAGATTTCCATGCACAAAAGGAATATTATAAAATTATCCAGGGCTTTGACATGGACGGAGATGGAAAGATAGATAGTGTTGAGGTTCTGGAGTAATTAATCAAAACCAAACAGAAATTACAATTCCTTACAGAAATTTTCAAATCTGTCCATGCCCTCTTTAATCTTATTTATGGATGTTGCATAGCTAAATCTTATATAGTTATCATCGCCAAAAGCAACTCCAGGGACTACTGCAATATTTGCCTTCTCTAGCAAAGCCGTTGCAAAACTGGTTGAGTCTTTTATTTTCCCTTTATATAATTTAGAAACCTTTGGCAGAACATAAAACGCTCCATGAGGAACATTACATTCTATTCCATCTATTTCATTTAGTCTTTTAACAATATAATCTCTTCTTTTCATAAACTCGTCCCTCATCTCCTTAACTGCATCCTGATTTCCATTAAGGGCTTCCAATGCTGCTTTTTGTGCTATAGAATTAGGGCATGATGTAGACTGATCCTGGATATTGGCAGCAGCTTTTATTATATCCTTATTTCCTGCACAATAACCTATCCTCCAGCCAGTCATTGAGTATGCCTTTGAAACACCATTAATTGTTATTGTTAGCTCCTTTATTTTGTCATTGAAAGAGGCAATACTGATATGTTTTCCCTCATAAATCAATTTTTCATATACCTCATCAGATATTATGTATATGTTCTTTTGTACAGCGATATCCGCTAACCTTTTCAATTCCTCTTTAGAAAAAACCACTCCTGTGGGATTATTTGGGCTATTAATTAAAATAAGCTTTGTTTTCTCTGTTATTTTTTCAGTAAGTTCATTAAAATCAATCTTGAAGTCTTTATTTGTTTTTACTATTATTGGAATAGCGTCTGCTAATTTTATCTGCTCAATATAACTTACCCAGTATGGAGAGAAGAGGATAGCTTCATCACCTTTATTAAGGATTGCCTGCATTACATTATACAAACATTGTTTTGCTCCTGTGCTTATCAATATCTGACTTGTTTCATAATCTAGATTATTATCCTCCTTGAACTTTTTAACTATTGCTTCCTTTAATTCAGGAATTCCAGAACCAGGGGTATATTTTGTAAAATTCTCGTCAATGGCTCTTTTTGCAGCTTCTTTTATATTTGTCGGAGTAGGAAAATCAGGCTCCCCAATACCAAAAGAAATAACATCTATCCCTTGCTTTTTCATCTCCTTTACCTTTGCAACCAAAGCAAAAGTAGGACTTGGAAGGATTTGTTGTGCTCTTTTTGATATCATTTATATAAGAATTCACTTTTTATATTTAAGATTTTTTGTTGTATCAGTTATTTCTACCTTATGTCCCCTTTCTTGAGCTTCTGTCAGGCAAACATCAAAAATTTCTGCATCCAGGTTTTCCCTTATCTTTTCTTTGGAATACTTTCTTTTCTTTAGTCTTTTCTCTAATTCCTTTAAATCACATTTAGTAACATAACATTTATCAACATATTTACTCGGTAAGAAATGAGATAAATGTGAATCAATAACCAAATTTTTATTCTTTTTAATTAGGTCAATAAGAACTTTGTTTAACTTAGCTGTATCTACAACCTTACATTTTCTTTTTCTATCATAACCAGAGGATAATTTTTTCTCAGAGATTATTTTATTTACATCTATATATTTGTACTTTAATTTTTTAGCTAACTTTTTAGCATAAGTTGTCTTTCCTGTTCCGACTGAGCCTATAACTATTATTATCATATAAAAAAAGAAAAAAAGGAATTATATAAAGTTATCCAACATTATAGACAATTGCTATGTTTGCTGTTACAGTAACATCCTGTGGCATTACTTCTGTTGCCTCATCTACTGCAGCTGTTCCTGAGGCTTCTGCCATTGCATATCTATAAGGAGCATAATAATAACTGCTTTCTGAAACTGTCTTTATCCTTCCTAATTTTACTCCCAAACTGTCTGCAATAGTCTCTGCCTTTTCCTTGGCATTTGTTGCAGCTTCTGTCAGTGCCTGTTTCTTGTATTCCTGCTCTTTTTCTTCAGACAGACCAAAATTAATATTATTTATCTGGTTAGCTCCATTGTCAACAGCAACATCAACTATAATGCCTACTTTAGTCATGTCAGTTGTTTTAACTTTAAGGGTCTGGGTTGCTCTCCAGCCAATGCTCTTTCTGGTGCCGTCATCCCATGAATATTCCTCATATAAGCTTAATTGAGTAGTTTCCATGTCATCCTCTGTAAAGCCTTTATATCTTAAGCCATCAATAACATCATTAATAACTTTATTAACTTCTGTTTGGGCTTCTTCAGCTGTATCCTTTACAAAAGACACACCTACCCAGACTTCTGCTTCATCAGGATCAACAGTAATCTCTGCATCTCCCTGGACATTTATTGTATTATCTCCACTTCCTCCCAGATTTATACATCCTGTCAATGCCAGTAATATGCTGATAAGCAATATGCCAAAAATTATTTTAATTTTCATTTTGTTAGCACCTCATTATTATCATAACAATAAGAAAGCACAACAACTATTTATATATATAAGTTAATTTCAATCTATCTTGAAGTCATCATGTTTTTCTTCTACTTTCTCCTCTTTTTCCTCTTTCTCCTCTGGTTTTAAGTCATGTTCATCTATAATTTCTTTTTTCTTTTTCACTCCTTTAAAGAACCTGAACTTAGAAATCTGCTGTACCATTATTAAAATCATGAATATAACCAAACAGTATCCTGCTAATATTGCCAGCTCAATATATACATTTTGTATTTTTGCACTAAACAATACAGCTTTCTTCAAAAGTTCTGAAGCTATAACAAAAGGATTGTATTTTGCTATATCTATAATTGCCTGGGGCATGCTTTCTAAAGGCAGTATTAGATTTGATAATAACAAAAATAAGGAAGCAATGGATATAGAAGCTATAGATGCTGTCTCTTCTGAGCTGTAGAAGTGCCCTATTATCAAACCAATAAATGAGAAGAGGGATATTGCCAGTAAAACTATTATAAGAACCAAGGCAATTCCTGCAAGCAAATCGGTTTTAAAAATAAATGCAGCTATTATTAAAACAATTATTACCTGCAGCAAAGCAACTATAAAGGTTGTAAGATAATTTGCTCCTATAAATGTAATATCTGATGTAGGTGTTGTAAAGTTTCTGAAATAAGCCCTTGATGTTTTTTCCATTATCACTAAGTTTGAAGACAGCATAATAGCTACCATCATTATTAACAATATAACTAAACTAGGAAATAGGTAGCTAAGATATGTTTTTTCAGGTACGACTGGCTGGATATTTGTTGTGATAGGACTTACAATAGTTTCAGCTTCAGTTACCTTCAATGCATTGATTTTTTCAAGAATTTCATCTAAAGCGTCCTTCATCTCTGCTAAATTATCTTTTAGTCCTCTAATCAAATTTAGGCTATTAGCTTTTAATTTTCTAGCAGAGTCCAGATTCTTTTCTAAGTCTTCAATACTTTTACCAAATGAAACTATGGTGGAATTAAATTTCTCTAAATCTTCTAAAGTATCTTCATGAACATCATAAAATGACTCATTAAGGTCCTCAATATCATCTTCTATATTAGCTGTAAGATTCTCATTATCAACCACCTTTATCAAAATAAAAGCTTTATCAACAATCTCATCAGTTTCATTCTTTAAACCATTAACATCACTAAATAAAGCTTTATGTGCTGCTGACAATATGCCAGTAGTAATATTGGGTGTTGCTAAATCCATAGAAGAGATTTTTGTTTCCAAAGATGAAGAATCAGAAACTAGCCTTTCTGTAACATCACTTTTCTCTGTAATAGTTGCTTTAGTAAACTGCAAAACATCCAATATCTGCGTAGTTAGCTCTAAGCTTAGTTCTTCAGTACGCATTCCAATAGTACTTGAAACAGATTCCAGAATCATATATACAAGATTGGTTTTTGAGTAGTCAACATAGAAGGTTATTTCATTAGTTTTGTCACCTTCTATTCTAAAGTCATCTGGGAATATGATACAAGCATGAATGTCTCCTTGTTTTATTGCTTCTACACAAACCTCACTCATCTCAAACTTTTTTATTTGATAGTTTCTTTCTTTTAAGGTATCGATAAATGAATTAGTCAACTCATTGTAATTAGTGGAATAAACTCCGACTTTAACAACATAAGAGGCCATATTATTGAATGCCAAGCCAGCCAGAATTATGATTAACAAAGGCCCCAGTATAACAATCAAAGCAGAAGTTCTGGATCTTATCAGAATCTTAAAGTTCTTTTTTATTATTGTAGTTAATCTCATTTTCTCTCTCTTTTGAAATCTGATATTATTTCTTCAGCATGCTCTCCTTTCCTTGCTACTGCAAGGAATATATCATGCAGGCTTGGTTTTAATAAACGGACATCTATCAAGTTTTCTTTTGCACTTTCAATTTTATGAAGAATATTATGTAATATCTTTTCAGGTTCCTTTGTAATGATTATTAGCTTATGACCTCTAATCTCCATCTTTTCAATTGCTTTAGATTTAATTTTCTTCATTATCTTTTCATACTGTCCTGGGTAAGATTGTATCTCTATTTCCTCACTATGCGAGTAGCCGTTCTTTAGCTCATCTGGCTTTCCTACAGAAACAATGCCTTTATTATGAAGTATAGCAATTTTATCACATAAAGATTCAAGCTTTGTAAGGTTATGGGAAGAAAGTATGACAGTAGTTCCTTTCTTATTTATTTTCCTTATTAAACTCCAGATATGATGCATCAATATTGGGTCTAGATCTGCTGTTGGCTCGTCCATAATCAAAACTTTAGGGTCATGGATTAATGCGCAGGCTATATCTAATCTACGCTGCATTCCTCCGGAAAGATTTCCACCTAAGATGTTTTCTGCATCCTCTAGTTCAACAAAATTCAAAAGATTTCTTATATTATGTTCAAGGGCATCCTTTTTTAGACCATGTAGTTTACCATAATATTCAAGATTCTCCCTTACAG
>CAZENX010000001.1:47182-50963 GCA_964513865.1 uncultured Methanosarcinales archaeon
AGTAAGTTTAGTATAAAAAGAAGGCAGCTGAGCTGCAAAACCAAATAGTTTCTTTATCTCTCTTGGCATTGAATATATAGACCTGAACTTAGAACCTAATTTGGTATAATCTACAAGTTCTTCAGGTTTAAAAAGAACATCTCCTACCTCTGGTTCCAAAAAACCTATTAACAGATTAAGCATGGTTGTTTTTCCTGAACCAGAAGCGCCAATTATACCAAACACTTCGCCCCTTTCAATCTCAAGGTTTATGTTGGATAATACAACATGCTTGCCAAACCTCTTGGAAACATTATTGAATTTTATGATTGAATCTACCATAAACCTAGTAATAGAAGCTATTGGTTTTTAAATTTAACTTTTCACTCGAGAGAAATAAAATTTATTCTAGCTTTTTCATGCATTCATTATACTCATTTGTTTCTTCCCACTGGCACTTTTTGTTTATACATTTACAAGAAGTTTGTTTTAAACATTCATATTCTGGTTTGAAGATACAGGTTGTTATTATATTTTCAGCTTTGTCTTTTGTTGTACATATTTCACCAGAACAACCACCTGTTGCACAATCTGAATCAGAAACACATTCTGTTTCTTCAATTTTAGCACAGGCAGAAATAAATAAAATACCTACTAAAATTAAGAATAACAAAACCTTTTTCATCTTACCTTCCTCCAGAATATCTCAATAATAAAATAAACTGCTATAGCAAACAAAGCCCCATAAATAAAATTTAAAATGAAAGTGTTTGTAATTAAAGGCTGAGCAACCTGTGCTTCTGCTAAAACTGCTTCTTCCATCATATCAGTTGCTGCAAGCATTCTTGCTTCACCTGCTTTTGCAATAAAATCCGGCCTTGTAAAGAATTCGTAAAGCTTCATTCCCACTGCTGCTACAGCAACTATTAAAAAAGCAGGGATTATTTTTTTTAAGGAATCTAATATTTTTGCAGAAGGCTTTGGGGCTATAATTATATATTTATTAGCTAAAGAGTAATGTATTACCTCTTTTCCTTTCTTTGAGTAATGGAATTCATCTGCATTTACTAATTTGGCTTTTGTTAGATGCTTAAGATTGTAGTGAACAGTTGATAACGGAAGCTTTAATTCTTTGGCTATTTCTGTCTCTGTTGCTGATTTTTTCTTTGAAAGAAAATCAAGAATTTTCCTTGAGGTTTCATTTGATATAACCTGGGCTAGTTTTTTTGATTCAGATTCTTTTAGATTTATGAGCAAAAATGATTCATCAGCCATAATATTCAGAAAGAGAAGGTAATATTTAAATAATTATCTTAACTTCCAAATGAATTGAAGCTAAAATGGAGATACCTATAATATCTGATACTAAAACACAGATAATTGATATTACAGAGGATGTTGAGAAGTTAGTCAGCAAGGTAAAGAAGGGAATATGCAATATATACTGTCCTCACACTACTGCAGGCTTGATTATTAATGAGAATGCTGACCCTTCTGTCAAAGATGATATTTTAATGCAATTGAATAAAATAGTTCCTGAAAATGCTACTTATAGTCATACAGAAGGGAACTCTCCTGCCCATATTAAATCTTCATTAGTTGGTGTTTCTTTAAACATTCCTGTTGTTAATGGAAAGTTAATGTTAGGAACATGGCAGGGCATTATGTTCTGTGAGTTTGATGGGCCTAGAAGTAGGAAAGTGATAGTTAGTTTAATAAATATCTAACAGTACAACAAACTTTAAATATATTTAGTACTTTTGCCATAATATGACGAGTAAAACTCTCTTATTGGTTATTGTATTTTTGTTGATTCCATCAATTATATCAGCGAAAGGAGAAATAAAAGAGATAAATGTAGGACCAAAATTAGAAATTTGTATTGATTCTCAAAAAAATTGTTATTTGCCTGAAGAAATAGAATATTTAACAAATGAAAAAAATCTACTATTAAGATATTCTATCATAAATGATGGAGCGGTTGGTTGGATATGTTGGAACAATATGAGATATGAAATAAGAGTAGAACATGAAGGAGAAGAAGAAATTTTTAAAGGAACAAATGACCATATAAGAAAAAACGAAGAAGATTCTTTGGATTATTGTTTAGAACCAAAACAAGAATTCTATTTTTTTGTTCCGTTTAATGAATACAATCTATTAGATGAAAAGAGTAGAAACAATGGATGGACATTAACACCACGAATAATTATTGATAAATTAACTTGCTTTAAAGATTTTGAATTAAAAGAAGAGGTAGAATGCAAAGTATCTGATGGAACTGGAAAAAGAATAAAATTGGAAGTAAGCGGTGAAGTTCCAAGTACTGGTTTTAAATTTAGTCTTTCTGAAAAAGGAAAGAGAATATTATTATTTTTTAAATGGTTTATTGGTGTAATAATAACAGCATTAGTAGGTGCTTTGATTACAGTAATCGTTTTTTCTAAAAAAGGTAGAAAAAAGAAGAAAATTATAAAAAATTTGATAATATCAACCATTATTTTTTGTGTAGTTGAACTATGTTTATTTTTGTTTTTTGTATGAAATAAAAAAGGATAAGTTGATTATTGAGAAGGATTGAAATGAGTCTTAAGGAATGTTTACCAAAAACAAAAAAAGAGAAAATTTGGAGATTTGTACAATCCACACTATTTTTTCTAAGAGATGATGATTATTATAATTATAGAATTGCAAAAATTCACTTCAAATTAGAAAAGAAAATCTTAAAGGAAACTAACTGGTTAGCAGTAACGACTTCTTTTGGAGGGGAAACTCATAGATTAACATTCACAGAACAAGCTATAGAATATTTTAAATATAAAAATATGATAATACAACGGAGAGGACAATATGTCATTATTTTTTTAACGATTACTCTATTAATAATGATGGGTGTTCAGATTTATTTACAATTTTTCACATAATTTTTTTATTTCAAAAAGTGACGTTTACTTAACAGCTCAATATTTAGTTAAATTTATAAATAAAACCACTTCTCCAAGCAGTGTAGGGAAGCACTTAACTATCCTGTAAGGGAGGAAAGTCCACCCACACCTTTCGTTAGAGAGGAAGCAGGCACTCACGGAAGTGAGGTTCAGAAATGGACGGCAACCGCTCAGAAACGAAACCACCTGAAGGCTGGGATGATAATGGCGAAGCTTTCCGCAAGGGAAGTGAGTTAACCCTTTGACGTCTCTTCAGGAAAGGATGAAACGGCGAGCCCTGCCTTGTGCAAGTCTTTATGACGCTAAGTTAAATGTTAAGGCAATCTTTCCGCAAGGAGATTGACAGAAGGTGGCTTACGCTTCTCTACATTTTTAATAATATTTATAAATAAAGAAAATTTCTAGATAACCATGGCAAGAGATGACAGGATAATGATGCCTTCAAGTGGAGCAGGTTTGACAAGATATTTTGATGAGTATAAATCAAAGATTGAGCTAAAGCCAGGGCATATAATAATTCTGATTGTTGTTGTAATTATAATAGAAGTTATTCTGCATCTGCAGGGAAATAGTTTGCTGGGGCTTGGATAAGGTTATAATCTAGTTCCTTTCGAGAACTTCTCTTAATATTATATTCAAAAAAGCTATTTTCACTTTTTCTTAAATAATTTATAGAGTAATAATGCATAAAGTACTACAAATATCCCTACAAAATACCATACATACTGCTTTACAAATGTTGAGATATAAGCACCTATTATTATACCAAAGATGATTAGTGCAGCTTTTGCAATGGAAAAATCCCAAACAGTCAACTTACGAATCTTTTTTTCACCCCAACTTAATAACTTCATAAT
>CAZENX010000002.1:0-40959 GCA_964513865.1 uncultured Methanosarcinales archaeon
GATAGGGGATTATCCATTGTATTTCATCTATTAAACCATCTTCATCATAATCAACATAATCATAAATTTCAGCAGAAACTTTGCTTTCATTTACAATATGATAAAGTTTTATAGCATCTTTTGGTACATCATCTAATAAAGTATAAGCTAAAATATTCTCATAATGTATGTCAGAACTAACCAGAATCTTTTTGTCTTTTCCTTCAAGTTCCCTTTCAATAGTTCTTGGACCAGGTGTTTCATACTCTATTTCTATCTCCTGAGCAATATCTTCAATAATTAAGGTTTTATTGTCCTCAGGAATGCCAACAACCATTCCTGTAATACTATTAGCTAACCATCTATAGGCATTGACAAAAATATTACCGGAATATACAACAGAACCTGTAATCAAATTTGTAGAGGTTGCTTCCACAACAATATCATCTTCCTCAATCTTTATCTTTTCAGGAGGAACCGTTTCCTTAGTTCCATTAATTACTTTAGAAACATTAATCTTTACTGCTTCTTTATGAATATCAGTAGTGATATTAAAAGTTAGATTAGAGGCATTCAATCTCTTAACCCATTTTACTGGTTTATTGACAACAACAAAACCCTGTGTAAGATTTTCAGTAATGTTTACTAATGAGACATTTAATATAGATATATTTGTAATATTTGCAGTTATGTTTATACTTATATTAGTAATATTCAGGCTTACATTTATAGATATGTTTTCACTAATGTTCAGACTTATATTTGTTATTTCAAAAATATTAAAAATCACCTCAGAAATGCTTTCATTTATTACTTTACTGTCAGAATAATTTAAAGCAGTTAAATTAATAGTAATATTATATTCATCTACATTACTAATAACATCTAAACTAGTTTGTTCAATTCCATAAGGTTTTATCTCAGCAAAATAAGCCTGCTCAAATCTTGAAGTTAAATTATCTTCTGAGGATGCTCCAAGTGTTATTTCTTCTATTGTTTTGTTTAACCTATTGTTAATAACAACAGAAACATTTTTTTTAGTAATATTTTCCTCAACAGGCTTAACTGTTTTTTTATATCTAATTTTACTAATATTAATAAAACCATTTTCAATCTCAATAATCAAAGTAATGTTTTTATTAACATCATCTAAGAAACAGGTATCTACACATACATATTCGAATTCAATTATTTCAGGCTCTTCAGGCGTTATATTTATTTCTGGTGTAATATTTTCAGGAGTTACATTAATTTCAGGGGTAACATTTATCTCTGGGGTGATATTAGTTGGAATTGCCTCAGGAGTTTCAGGAACTTCTGGTTCAGTTACATTTTCTGGAATCTCAGTTACATTCTCAGGTATAATCTCTTCTGTAATATTTTCTGGAGTTATATTAATCTCTTCTGTTATATTTTCATCTATAGTTTCATTAATCTCTATACTAACATTAATTGTTTCTACAGCTATTGTTTTGTTGACATTATACTCTGGATCATAAACATCAACTTTTAAGAAAATTGAGTAATTAATCAAAATAGGGGTGTCAACATTCAGTTTTGTTTCTATAATCTCATTTGCAGATAAACTTGAATAATAAGCCTGATCAAAGCTTAAGGTTACATTTTTATCAGAAGCAACAGCAGATAGTGTAATCTCATTTAATTCTCTATCCAAATTATTGACTATCTGCAGAGAAAAAGAATCTTTTGAAGCTAAAGAAAAAAAATCAGGAACAACCAGACTTACAGGTTGATTTAAATCGGGGGTTTCATTAGAATCAGAAAAATTATCTGAACCTTCTAATATAACCATACCTGTAATGCCGGTTATTCCTGCTGAAGAAAGAACATCAGAGTCCAGAACAATATAGCTTATATTGTTCAGGTATACCTTTACTTTTCCATTGAGAGAGCCAGAGACGAGGAAAGAGTCAATATTATCTTCTAAGATAAGATTATAGCTGGCACTTTCATTAAAAAATAAATTGACTTCTTCCTCAATAATCTCTGCCTCTGGACCAATTACAAAACCAGTAATTCCTTCATATCTAACAACAAAGAATAAAATGAAGAATATGAAAAATGCAGCAGCAATTCCTGCTTTAATATAGTTCCCTTCTCTTATTATCCTCTCATAATGATTCTTTAATCTTAAACATTTATGCAAAGCTTCTTTATTCTTTCTGATATAAGAAGCTAAACTTAAATCATGAAGTCTTTTTTTTAATAATTGATTAAATTCTTTTTTAGAAATTTCACCTTGCTTTAATCTTTCTTTTTGTTCTTCTACAAATTCCAAAGCCTTTTTTTCATCCCATCTTAATATCTTGATTTTTCTATCCAAAGCTTCAATCTTTTTATGATATTTACTAGTCATTTTTTCTTTTTCTTTGCCCTGTTATAGCAAGTCCAAATAGTTCTATCATCTCTATTTGTAAGAGAAGCAATTTCATGATAGCTAAGCTTCAGTTTTTCTTTTAGATAAAGAGAAATCGCCTCTAACACAGATAAGGAACGGTCTTTAAATATATTGCTCGGGACTTCTATCTTAGAATTAAAATTAAATTCAGCTTTCTTTGAGAGATTTTTGCCAGCTATCTTGAAACCCCTTTTATGGAAAATATACTGTAGAGTATATCGTCGAATAATACTTACATTGTAAGTAAGAACTCCTATATATATTTTTCTATTTTTTCAGAGAAAAAGTATGAATTTAGTAAATATATCTACTATTTAAACCTTTTGAAAATTATTTCCGAAAAAACCGGATAAAGCACTAGACATTCTTAAGGAATATTTTTAAATTTGTTTTTCATCATTTTCTTTAGAGGCAAATTGATAAAAATAATTCCAAAAAATAAAAAATCATTCTCTGAACTTCTTGGAATAATGTTCGGAGATGGATGTCTTTCTAGATCAGGGGATAAACACTCAATTTATATAAGTGGGAATAAAGACGAATCTTCTTATATCAATTACATTAATTCTCTATTCAAGTCTATTTTTAATAAAGAGACAAATGTGGGCTTTAGAAAAGATGAAAACACTTTGTTTATAAGATTTAGTGATAAAAATGTCTTTGATATATTTAAAAAATACTTGCCTATAGGAAAGAAATATGGAAAATTAGAAATACCTAACTTTATTCTTGATAATGAATACTATTTCTTTCAGTTTCTAAGAGGACTTTTTGATACAGATGGTTGTTTAGTTTTATCTAAACAACACAAAAATAATCCATACTATCCAAGAATTGAAATAACAAGTAAATCAAAAAGATTTCTAAAGCAAATTCTATTATATCTAAAAAATGTTGGTTTTTATGGTTCAATCTCATCAAAAGGAGGAAAAAGTTATAGATTAGAACTGCCGGGGTTTGAGAATTTTAGTTTGTGGAGATTATTAATCAATTCAAAAAATCCAAAAAATTTGAAAAAATTTATATTGGTTAAAAAGTAGAAATCTTTATAAATTACCTAAAATCACACAACTATAGTCAGAAATATGCCTCGGTAGCTTAGTAGGTTGAGCGTGCGAATTCTGACAAGAATCACGAAGCTGTTAACCTATTAGCAGTCACCGCAAGGTCGGCAGTTCGAGTCTGCCCCGAGGCGCTTTTTCATTAAGGGCCTGTAGCATAGTCTGGCTGGTGCGCACGACTGATAGCTTTGTCTGAAATCGTGAGGTCCGGAGTTCAAAAGCTAAAAGGTTCAAACCTTTGGTTTGAAAGTCTCCGCAGGCCCATTCCATCACTGGACATCCTTACCCAAATTATATAAATGTAATAAACTTCTTTTTTTGTATGAAGGAAAAAATAAATACAGAATATTCTGATGCTACGATAAACCTTGCATTAAACACTCTTGAAAAAAATAAACAAGCTTTAGTCTTTGTAAATACAAGAAGATCAGCTGAATCTACTGCAGAAAAGATTTCTTTGAAAATAAAGTCCACTAATAAAAAGCTAATGGAATTAGCAGATAAAGTACTTCGTATTCTGCAAAATCCAACAAAGCAATGCAAAAGATTAGCTTTATGTATAAAAAAAGGTATTGCTTTTCATCATTCTGGCTTAACCCATAAGCAAAGAGAGCTTATAGAGGATAATTTTAGGAATGGTCTTATTAAAATAATCTGCTGTACTCCTACATTAGCATATGGTGTTGACCTTCCAGCATTCAGAACAATAATCAGGGATTTATACAGATATGGAGGAATACATGGAACAGAAAATATTCCTGTTTTAGAATATCTGCAGATTTCTGGCAGGGCAGGAAGACCAAAATATGATTCTTTTGGTGAATCTATTGCTGTTTCAAAGTCTAAATCAAACAAAGAAAAAATAGTTGAGACATATGTAAAAGGAGAGCCAGAGGAAATCATTTCAAAACTAGCAGTTGAACCAGTTTTAAGAACATATATTTTAAGTCTTATAGCAGGTGAATTTGTAAAAACAAAAAAAGAGCTTTTGGAATTTTTTGAAAAAACCTTCTATGCAATGCAATATGAAGATATAGAAGGTATTGAAAGAATCTTAACAAAAATTATTCATCTACTGGAAGAATGGGAATTTTTAAAATCAACAAAAGATGATTTTATATCTGCTAAAGAGATTAATGAGGACAAGCTGGAAGCAACTAAGCTAGGGAAGAGAGTTTCAGAGCTTTACATAGACCCGTTAACAGCTTTTAATATACTAACCTGCTTAAGAAAGGCTTCTTCAAAGATAATAAGAGAATTCTCTTTTTTACATGTAATATCCTCAACTCTGGAAATGAGGCCTTTATTAAAAACAAGAATGAAAGAATTTGATGAAATGCAGGAGAAAATAGCAGAATTTCAGGATTATTTGTTAATAAATGAGCCCAACATATATGAACCAGAGTATGAAGAATTTGTTGATACAATAAAAACAGCAATGATATTCCAGGAATGGATAGATGAAAAGGACGAAGAGTTTTTATTGGAGAAGTATAATGTAAGGCCAGGAGAGCTAAGAGCAAAACTAACTATAGCTGATTGGCTGCTTTATGCAACAGAAGAACTAGCTAGGTTGCTTCAATTCCAGAATTTAATCAAGAAGATAAGAAAAACAAGGTTCAGATTAAAGTATGGTATTAAAGAAGAGCTTATGCCTCTTGTCAAGTTAAAAAACATCGGAAGAGTAAGAGCACGTACTTTATTTATAAACAAGATAAGAGATATTGGAGATGTAAAGAAAGCAGATTTAATAAAATTAGCACAATTATTAGGAAAAAACATAGCAATAGATGTGAAGAAACAGGTTGGACAGGATTTTTCTAAATTAAAGGTCAAGGAAAGAAAAAGAAAAGGCCAGATAAGTATAAAAGATTTTTAATCAAGCAATTCACTAACAGATTCCCTGTTATGGATTCTTGATATAACCTCTGCAAACAATTGGGCAACTGAAACCTCTTCATACCATGGATTTTTTTTGAAAAAATCTTTGTCTCTATAGATAGCATCAGTCCCAATTACTTTCTTTATTGTTCCTTTTTTGTATAATTCAGAGAACTCTTTTATAGCATCTCCATTAAAGAAACCAAAGGTAGTTGCAACATAGATGTCTTTTACACCTTCCTTTGCTATCTCATTTACAATCTTTATTATTGTGCCGCCAGAATCTATCATGTCATCTACTAATAAGATATTTTTACCTTTGATATCCCCTATTCTTATATAACTTTCAATATCTCCTTTTAGGCTTCTTTCTTTATAATAAATAACTACATTCGCATTAAGTTTTTTTGCGTAATATTTTGCACGAGCGGTTCCGCCAATATCAGGAGAAACTACTGCAAGATTTTTTAAAATATCACTATGTTTTTCTTTGAGCTTATCAATAATAATCTTTGAAGCATGTAAATTCTGGGCTTTGGCTTTCCTGAAGAAACCTTCAATAACACTTGAATGAAGGTCTATTGTTATAACCCTCTTTGCTCCAAGATTCTCTAGTTCCATGGCTGCAATCTGGGCAGTAATTGCCTCTCTCTCCTGTTTTCTCTCCTGTCTTGAATAAGGGTAATAAGGAATAATTACATTTATTTCCTCAGCATCAGAGTAATAGGCTGCCTGTATCAATGTTTTTAAAATCAGGAAATCATCATTTACGCTCCTTCCTGCATAAGGGTTTCCAATGCATTGTATTATATAAACATCATTGCCTCTTATATTCTCCTTAATTGTTGTTTTGAATTCTGTATTCCTAAACTTGACTTCTTCAGTTTTTTTAATAAAATGCTTTACTTTCTTTTCTGCCAGATATTTAGAAATCCTTTCTGTAAAATATTTTCCTGATTCACAGCTTAATAATGCTAAATTAAAATTGTTGTTACTTATTTTCATCCCCCCTTTTAAGGTGTATAAATTAAATCTTTATAAATCTTATTGAAATAGAAAAATAAAAAGGATTTCTAGTTCTCATAAAATTCGTTTATTGAATCATCGTGGTTTATGGTATAAATGATTTTTGCAATAAGTTCTGCTACAGAAACAATTGTTAACCATGATTTATTCTCTTCAAGATATTCTTTGGAATGCTCAATAGTATCTGTGCTTATTAGTTCATCAAGATATTTATTATTATGTAAATCCCTGAATCTTTCTGCTGTTGTTTTTTTCTTTTTAGGATCATCACTTAAAATTGGATGAGCAACAGCTGCTGATATTCTTCTTGCATTTTTCTCTTTAGTACTTACTATGGCTTTCTCAAGGGTTCCACCAGTATCCACCATATCATCAACAATTATACAATCTTTTCCTTCAATATCTCCTGAGAATTTTATTACTTCTGTTTTGTTCGGAATACTATAAGAACGGGTTTTACTTGCAATAGCTGCTTCAACATGGAGTTTATCAGCAAAATATTCAGCTCTTTTGCCTCCTCCAGCATCAGGAGATACAATTACTAAATTATTAAGATCATACTTTTCTCTTATATATCCAAGTAAAATAGGGGTAGCATGAGGAGCTTCTGCTCTTGTATCCTTTGTTTGATAAAGTTCTCTTATATGTCTGTCGTGCATATCCAAAGCAATTAAATTATTAATATATAGCTTAAGAAACTCTGCAAGCATTCTTGAACTGCAGCATTCCCTTCCCTGTCTTACGTCTTGTCTACAATAAGCAAAATAAGGTGAAACAAGAATCAGGTCTTTTTTTCTAGGTAACGAGTCTCTTGCTGCGTCCAATGTATGAAACATTTCAATTAAATTCTCATTCACACTTCTCCCAAGAGCCTTATTCTGTGGCATGTCAACAACATAGGTTTCAAATTTTCTTATACTTTCAGGTATCCCAACTTTTGTTTCACCATCAGCAAAATCAGTAACTTCTGTATCAATCAATTTGATTATTTGTTCAGAATCAGGCTCTCTTTCTTTTTTTATTTTCAAAAGCGCTTTATAAAGTTTTTTACCAAAATTTCTGCCTGCTCTAGTGGTAAGAAGTGCTATATCCTCAACAATATATCTATTATGATAATGAACCAACCTATTACCCCCACTTCTATGAATAGCTTGTCTTTATAAATATTATTTTACTTGAAAGCATAAGATTTATTATATAAGATAAAGTATATAAATTCTTAAATATTGCTTCTTTTAAATGCAGCCTTTAATCATAGGTCTTGACCCTGGAACAACTACAGCTTATGCAATACTTGACTCAAACAGAGATATAATCAAAGTTGCTTCCAGAAGAAACATAAAATTATCTACAATCATCAGAGATATCATAAGATACGGAAAACCCCTTTTGGTTGGAACAGATAAGGAAAAGATTCCAAGATTAGTGAAGAAATTCTCATTAGCAACTGGCGCAAAGATTGTTGGTCCTTTTGAGGATAGAACTGTCAAAGAAAAGAGGTTATCAGCAACTATTAAAACAAAAAATGAGCATGAAACAGACGCATTGGCATGTGCATTTTACGCTTACGACAAATATGGAAATACCTTTAGAAAAATAAAAAATAATTTGATTAAAAATAACAAAATTGAATTACTGGACTATGTCATGGCTATGGTCTTATTAGAGGATATAAATATATATAAAGCTGTAAAGATATTAGAATCTAAACAATAAAGATCTTACCATTAACTGCTACAGTTATTTTTTGTTCTAATCTTACTTTTGCTTTATTGTTTATAGGAATACTTTGATAGCTAAGAGGATGTATTACTTCCACATTAGGCTTTATCTTGCTTACTATTGTCTTATACCTTTTTAAAATCTCAAAATCATCCTTTAATTCAAATGACACTCTTTTATTATTCTCTAAATTTAAGCCAGAGATCTTCTTGCCTATATTGGTTATCTTAATGTATCTTTTGTTTATCTTAATAACATCATCTTTCTTGAAATCATAGAACCTTAAACAGACGTTTACTCTGTAGATATTCTTACTTGTTTGCCTGTCTCTGGAATAGAGATGAGGGCTTTTTTTCAAAATACCTCCAAAGTTTTTTTGCAAATCATTTGCTAAGCGCTGCATATACCTTTTATTTGTTACATATAAATCTAAACCGAGCTTTTGCTCAACTATCCTGCTTATATTGAATTTCTCAGCATGTTTCTTTAGTTTGTTCTTTATAAAATCTATTACTTCCTGTGAAGGGTTTCTTAACTGCAGGATGCCTTCAAAATATTGCTTATTTGAGTCTTTCATATTATGCTTAAAAAAACAAAGGTTTTTATATGTTTTGTGTAATCCTTGTTCTAGTTTGTATGAAATTAAAAAAATTCAAAAAAATAATGAAGAAGATTTGGTATTTCATATGGGAGGATAACTCTATATGGAGCTGGCTGGTTAATATTATATTGGCAGTAATAATAATAAAATTCATAGTTTATCCTGTTTTGGGATTAGCTTTAGGAACATCTTATCCTATTGTAGCAGTTGTTTCAGGAAGTATGGAGCATGATTATGCTTTTGATGAATTTTGGCAGGAAAAAGGAGATTTTTACATAGATTATAATATAACCAAAGAGGATTTTTCAGATTTCAGATTTAGAAATGGCTTTAACAAGGGAGATATAATGATTCTTACAAAAGCAACACCAGAAAATATTAAGGTAGGGGATATACTTATTTTTCAGAGCACTGCACCAGATCCTATTATACATAGAGTTATATTTAAATGGGAGGAAAATGGCAATCACTATTTTACAACAAAGGGAGACCATAATGATGGGATAAATACAAATGTAAAAGAAGATAAGATTAGTAAGGATAGGTTGTTAGGAAAAGCTCGGCTGAGAGTACCTTACCTTGGCTATGTGAAGATAGTTTTTGTCAAATTTTTAAATATCCTTAAAGGAATTTTTATTAAATAAGGTGATGGAAATCAGAGATTTCTAGCACCTCTTAAAAATTTCGGAGAAATTTTAAAAAGGTGGTATATATGATGTTTTGTCCTAGATGCGGTTCATTAATGGTTCCGAAAAAGGAAGGAGGCAAAAAGGTTCTTGCATGTACTTCATGCAAATACAAGAATAAAAAACTAGAGGTTGCTCATTTAAAGGAAAAGATAAAGAAAGAAAAAGATGTAGAAGTCGTTGAAAATCAAGATGAAGGTCTGCCTTTGCCTCTAACAGATGCAGAATGCCCTAAATGCGGGCATAAAAAGGCATATTTCTGGACAGTTCAGACAAGAGCAGGGGATGAGCCGGAAACCAAATTCCTGAAATGCGCGAAATGCAAACACACATGGAGAGATTATAGCTAGTTAAATGGAAATAAAAAATTTTATCTCTAAAAATACTTTGAAAATCTTAGTCAAACCTAATTCTAATAAGACGGAAATAATTAATATTGACAAAAATAATAAAATAATAAAGGTAAATGTCAAAGCTCCTGCTGATAAAAACAAAGCCAATATAGAAATAATAAAATTCTTTTCAAAATTATTAAAGAGAAAGGTAATAATCAAGAAAGGGCTTAAATCAAGAGAAAAACTGCTTGAGATTAAAGCTTAACTTTCCTTACCTTAATCTTGGCTTCTTTTATTATTGCTTTTGACAAAGGGTCTTCATAATCCTCATGGTAAACTATCTCTTTAATGCCAGCATTTATTAAAATTTTTATACAGGTAAAGCAGGGGAAATTTGTGCAATATATTGTAGCATTTTCAACACTAATACCAGAAGAAGCTGCTTGTGCAATTGCATTTTGCTCAGCATGAACTGCTCTTGTTATTTCCTTGCTTTGCATTGGAGGTATACCCAATTGGTCTCTTAGGCAACCTCCTCTCTCATTGCAGTGTTTCAAGCCACGAGGAGGACCATTATAGCCAGTTGTCAGAATCTTCTTGTCCTTTACAATAACAGCTCCTACATTTCTACTTAAACAAGTAGATCTTTCTCTAACTAAATAAGCTAACTTCATAAAATACTCATCCCATGAAGGCCTTTTTATTCCGATTTCTATCTTCAGGTCTTTTATTATCCTGTTTGTCTTTTTCTTTAACTCTTCTATTGTTGAGTCATTTTTTAGAATAATATCTGCCATCTCCTTGCATTTATTTATCTGTAATTCATAAGAAGTTTTGCTTGAGTGCTTTGCATTAAGCTTTTTTATATCCTCATCTTTTTTAGGGTCTTTTTCTCTTTCTCTGTTTTTGATTCTACTCTGTCTTATTTCCAAAGGTGCATCAACAAATATGAGGGTAAAATCACCTCTTTTTTTTAAAACATTAACCTCTCCAGGGTTTGCTATGGAACTTATAACATAGTTTTTACCAGGTATAACTTTCTGCAAAACCCTTTCTGCCAATATGCCGGAACCATATCTTTTTCTCAATTGGTTTCCCAGCTTAATTAAATTGTTTCTTGTTACTTCCTTTCCTTTTTGTTCAAGCTCTTCTCTTAAGATATCTGACAGAGAATAATGAAAGAAGTTTTTTCTTACAAAGCTGTAAGCTACAGTGTTCTTTCCAGAGCCAGGGTACCCAGATAAGCCAATTATCATTTGAAAAAGAAATACCCTGAGATTAAAAAAGGTTATTATGATTAAAAGATTATTTTTAATTATATATTTATTAATTACATCCCGCAGCATAGGTCGTGGAAAATAAGCTCTTCTCCTATATCAGAATAAATATTAGAGCTAAATAAACCATATACTTGTGCATATTTTATGTTTTTTTTCAATCTACTATTCTTCATCTTCTTTTTTGAGATATTTTTTAAGGCTTTTGTTTTTCTTTTTCTCTTCATAATCAACCATATTCATTTCTGTTTCCTCTTTTTGGTGCTTAGAAAATTACACTCCCAGATGTTAGATATAAAGGTTATATATAAATTAAATTAATCTGAAAACTATATTTTATAACTTATTTATTTAATGTCAGTAGAATTTATAAATGTTGTGTCTGCACAGTTATTCTTTAATTGTTTTGTTGTTTTTATCCAGCGAAAAAAGATTTGTCAGATTATGCGAGATAATCTTCCCGTTTTCAGCACTAATCTTCATATTTAAGGTGCTGAACGCTTTGCTTATAAAAGTAAGGTTCCATAACTCTTCATTTAGATTCTGCAGAATTATAATCTTCTTCTCAGTTTTATGGGCGGGGTAATGCTCTTTCTGGAATCTTTCAGCTATATTTAATGCCTTTTCATAAGGAATTTTTACTTTTTTTAAATCAAGTTTTTTCACTATCCCGGATTTTTTAAAAACCTCTTCTTCAGGATTTTTTGTTATATTCTCGTTTACACAAAAAGTTACAATCTTATCTTTCTTCTTGCTATAGTACCCAATCTGCCATTCCTGCTTTATGGAAGGGTCTATCATCAGGAATGCATGCACAAGATAGTACTCTCTATTCTCTTTTCTCCATTCCTTAAATACACCAGAGTCCTCTATTTTTTTAATTAACTGTGAAATCATATAAAGATTTTAGTTATAGTGATATAAAAAATTATTGGTTAATTATATCTTTTTATACATAAAAATATTTAAATCTATCAATTTTTAGATATTTAACCGGGGTGGATTATGGGGTATTCAGATGATGATAAAAAAGTACTTAATTATTTCTTTACTAACATAGACAAGGCTGTTTTTGCAACTAAAAACTTTCATCCAGAGGTATGGGCTTTAATGCAAGCTCGCTATAGCAGATCAAGAGAAGGACTTAGGCAAAGTTTCTTAAAGCTTTTAAAAGAGGACCCTGAAAATTTTCGAAAATTAAAGGAAGAAATAGAGAAGACAAAAGGAGGCATGCAGGCAAGGCACGCGACAGAAAAAGCGATTGAATTTATGGAGAAATGGGTTCTCGGCTATGGTCATAGCTCTATAGCTGAGGGAGCTGTAATAGGTTTGGGTTTAGAAGGAGTAAGCATATTAGTTACAAAGATTATTGAAGATAATAGATTATGCTCTTTTATTGAGAAATCAACAAGGTATGTTTCTTTTGATAGTAGCTCTTTTTATATTGATCCAAATTTAGAAAAATCAGAACATTATAGGGAAATAAAAGAGCTTTTGGATTTATTGTTCCAGACATATAAAGAGTTGCATGAGCCAGTTTTAGAATATATAAAGAAGGTAGCTCCGCTTGAAAAAGACATGGCAGAGGCTGCATGGGAAAGGGCATGCGCTGCAAGAAGATTTGATGCTATCAGGTATCTTCTTCCTACTTGCACCAAAACAAGTTTTGGATGGACAGTAAATGCCAGACAACTGGCGCATGCTATTTCAAAGCTATTGTCTCATCCTTTAAAAGAGGCGAATCAAGTAGGGGAACAGATTAAGGAAGAAGCATCAAAAGTGCTGCCTTCTTTGTTGAGGTATGCTGACAAGAAGGATTATTTTGTAAAGACAAGGAAAGAGATGAGAGACATATCTAAAGAAATTGAGATAGAAGATGAAAATACCAACAGAGTTTCTTTAGTAAAAGGACCAGAAGATGCAGATGATATTGTTATAGCAGCAATCTTATACAGATTCAAGAAGCAGCCCTTTGAGAAGATAATGGAGAAAGTAAAATCAATGTCTCAGGAGGAAAAAGAAAAGATATTTGATGGTTATCTGAAAAATATGGGAGATTATGATTACCCAATGAGAGAGCTAGAGCATGCTCAATTCATTTTTGACATTATTATAGATTATGGCGCATTCAGGGATTTGCAGAGGCACAGAATCTGCACCCAGACAAACCAGATATTAACCTCTGAATTAGGATATGATGTTTCTAAAGATATTGTTGAAGCAGGTTGCGAAGAAAAATACAAAAAAGCCATGGATAAGGCAAAGGAGATTCATGAAAAGATTGTGGATAAATACCCTTTGCAGGCTCAATACATCTTACCATTGGGTTTTAGAAAAAGATACCTTATGACAATGAATTTAAGAGAGATATATCATCTTGTCAAGTTGAGAACAACTCCTCTTGCTCATGATTCTTATAGAAAGATTGCTTACAAAATATATGATGTTTTCAAGAAAAGATACCCTTTATTAGCGAAGTATATTGTCTGCAATTACTCAAAAGAAGAGCTTGGAAGATTAAAGGCTGAGGAAAAAACCGAGAAACTAGAAAAGGTAGGTCCGTTATAAAATGGAAGAGCTAAAATCAGATCCTGAAGTAAAAAAGATAATTCAAAATGAACTAGAGAGACAGAGGAATGAATTAAATATGATTCCATCTGAGAATTATTGCAGCAAAGCAGTTTTAGCTGCTTCTGGTTCTGTTTTGGTAAATAAGTATTCAGAAGGCTATCCAAAGAAGAGATACTATCAGGGAAACAGGTTTATAGATGATATTGAGCAGCTTGCAATAGACAGAGCAAAGAAGCTTTTCAAAGCAGAGCATGCCAATGTTCAGCCAAATTCAGGTTCTCCCGCAAATATGGCTGTATATTTTGCTTTATTGGAAAGAGGAGATAAAGTGTTGGGAATGAATCTAAGCCATGGCGGGCATTTGACTCATGGTTCTCCTGTAAATTTTTCAGGGAAGTATTATAATTTTGTTGCTTATGGTGTCGAGAAAGAAACAGAAGTTTTGGATATGGATAAAATCAGAAAATTAGCAGAGAAAGAAAAACCAAAGATGATTTTAAGTGGATATACAGCTTACCCAAGAACTATAGATTTCAAGGCATTTCATGATATTGCTGCTTCTGTTAATGCTTATTCATTTGCAGATATTTCCCATATCGCAGGCTTGATTGTAGGAGATGCTCATCCCTCTCCATTGCCATTTACAGATGTTATTATGACTACAACACATAAAACTCTAAGAGGACCTCGTTCAGCAATCATTTTATGCAAGGAAAAGTTTGCTCAGCAAATTGATAGGGCTGTATTTCCCGGTTTGCAAGGGGGACCTCATGAGCATACAATAGCAGCAAAAGCAGTTACTTTTCAGGAAGCAATGAAACCAGAGTTTAGGGCATATACAAAGCAGATTGTAAAGAATGCAAAAGCTTTGGCTGAAAAGCTTATGTCAGAAAATATTAAACTGGTTTCAAATGGAACAGATACCCATCTTTTATTAATAGATTTGATAAATACAAAGGCAATTGGAAAACCGGGAATGGGAAAAGAGATAGCAGTTGCTTTGGAGGAGGCAGGCATTGTTGTAAATGCAAATACGATTCCTTTTGACCCTTCCACTCCTTTTAACCCTTCTGGTATAAGGTTAGGCACTCCAATATTAACAACAAGAGGAATGAAAGAGCAGGAGATGGAATTAATAGGAAAATACATGGCAGATATTATCAAAAATTATAAGGATGAAGCCTTAAAGAAAAAAATAAAAGGAAAAGTCTTAGAGCTTTGCAATAATTTTATTTTCTACTAAGATGAAAATCATAAAAGCCGGATATGATAAATATCTTAACAAAGATATTAAAAAGATTATTTTTGACAAGATTCCCGACAAAAAAATCTTTTCCTCAGGAGATGTTATATTCGGAAATCCTGTTTCTAATATTGCTATTGCTTTTATTTATACATGGAAATCAGACAAAGCTCCCGAGAAGATACATGATTTGTTTGTGAAATTATCAAATTATGCCGCTGTAACAGGTTATTGGAGAACAACTAATGGAGGAAAGTATGTGTTTGCCAATATACTCTCAAATCCCAACATAAACAAATTAGTTGTCCTGGTTTTTGAAAAGGAAGATAATGGGCATCTGTTGGTTGATGCTTTAAGGAATCTATGGGTAAAAGGTGTTGATAAAGAAGGCATTATTGTAGATAGCAAATGTCCTAATCCAAAATTTGAAGGGATTCCAAATGAAGCCCTTAATAGAGTAAGAAAACAGGCTGATCTAGTTATTTTGAAAAGGATAAAAGATTTTTCATTAGCTGAAGATTTAATAAAAGCACAGATTCAGGAGCCGGAGAATGCTTTTCATGTTGATAATTTCAAGAATTTGGAATTTTATTCAAATTTTTCTGATAAAAAATTGATGTATGATGATGGAATCAGGTTTGATAAACCTTTTATTATTGATTTTTCATCAATTGCAGAAAAGGTTAAATTTGATAAAAAAAAGTTCCAGTTATCCCAATCTATTGAGGTAGAAGATTTAGATGAAGCAGTCAGGCAGGTAGCAGCTTTTATTTATGGGCATGGTGATTTAACAGAGGATCAGAGGGGCATAAAAACCTTTGAGTACCGCTCTTTTTCTCTAACTGTTAGGGATGCTTTATCCAAAATGCCGGAGCATTTTTCTGCTGAATATTTAAAAAAATATGTAAAAGAGTTTATGGAAGGTGTAGGGGAAAAGTTAGATGATTTTGTTTATACCTATCATGATAGAATCTTCAAAAAATGGGGGGATCAGTTTGAGAAAGCTGTTAATATTTTGAAGAAAGACCCAAATACAAGAAGAGCTTTAATTTCATTATGGGATTCTGAAAAAGATATTTTATCGGTTAATCCGCCTTGTTTAGATTTTATATGGCCCTGCATTAGAAATAATAAGCTTGAGTTTCATGTTGTTTACAGAAGCCACCATCTTGCAACAGTTGATAAAGATGGTAAATTGATAAAAGGAGAAGGAGCATTAGTCCCTAATCTTTATGCGATTGCCATAATGCAGCAAAAGATGGCAAAAGAATTAAATATGGAAAGGGGTTACCTCTATCTGACAGATTTTAGTGGGCATTTATATATGACGGAAAAATGAAAGGGAAATTTGTAATGATTGATGGGCTTGACGGTTCTGGTAAAGGGGTAGCAGTTGATGCTCTTAAAGAATCTACATTATCAAAAGGGAAGAAGGTTATTGATTTAAGGGAATTCTGGAAAAAGCAAGAAGGGTTTCCTGATATTTCAGATTATGATGTTATTATATCTGCAGAACCTACTTTTACAAATATAGGTAAGAATATAAGGGAAAGATTAATCAGGAAAGGGACAACCCATTCTGCAAAAGAGATTGCTGAAGCTTATTCTAATGATAGACTAGAACTTTATCAAAAAATTATTTTGCCAGCTTTAGAGCAAGGAAAAATAATTATACAGGAAAGAGGAGTAGTAACTTCCTTGGTTTATCAACCATTAATGAAAAATGGTTATATATTAGAGAAGATAAAAAATCTTGAAGGTAATAAATTTTGTATGGAGCATGCACCTGATTTACTAGTAATAATTGTTGTAAAGCCAGAGGTTGTTATAGAAAGATTAAAAGAAAGAGGAAAAAAAGATAATGCGATATTTGAAAAATTAGAGTTTCAAAAAAGGATAGAGAAGATATATGAAAGCGAGTGGCTTAAGCAGGAATTTGAAGCAAGAGGCTCAAAAGTTGTTTACCTTGACACAAATCCTCCTAAAACAGTTGAAGATACAAAGAAAAAAATAATAGAGTTATTTGAAGAATTAATTTAATCCAGTACTTCCAAAGCCGCCTTCTCCTCTTTTTGTTTTATCTAACTCAGGAACTTCTTCTATTTCTGCTGTCTCTATCTTGTTTATTATCATTTGAGCTATCTTCATACCTTTTTCTATTTTAAAATCTTCATTACTATGGTTTATCATAATGACTCCTATTATGCCTCTGTAGCCAGCATCAATTGTTCCCGGAGTGTTTAAAACAGTGATACCATGATTTGATGCTAAACCAGATTTTGGCCTTACTTGGGCCTCATAACCCTCAGGAACCGCAATTTTTATACCACTGGATACAATTTTTCTTTCCCCTACTTTTAGAACAACATCTTCAGCAGAATATAGGTCCATTCCTGCATCACCGGGATGAGCATATTTCGGCAAAGGAACATCCGCAATCTTCTGAATTTTTATTTTCATTTCAATTTTCCTCGAAAATTGTAATGTGCTTAGAAAAGCTTTGCTTTTCTTGCATACCAAAAATGCTTTTGCATTTTTTAGTGTCCCAGAAATCTCTGATTTTTAAGGACATTCATTAAAAGAAAAAGTACTCATATTTAAATAATATTGCTTTGGAGAATATAATTAGATTTAAATATAATTAAATTTTTTATTTAAAAATGTTTGATGGACAAACTCTTGTTGAAAAAATTGACTCTGATTTGAAGTACATCAAGAACTTAAACGCTCCTGAATATAATGTTTTTCAGGTGCAAAAAGATACTTCTATCTATGTCTTGAAATTTTCGCCTCTTGACAAAAGGCGTGGTGTTAACCACATCTTAAATGAAAAAAGAGCTTTAAAAAAAGCAAAAAACATTAATGGGATTACCCATCTAGTTAAAGATTATGGAATTATAAATAATACTATTGCTATTCTAAAAGAATATGCTGATGGACATAATTTACAATATATTGGGGCTATTAGAGATGGAAAAAATCTCAAATCTCAAATCAGGAAAATAGTTTATGAATTGCATAATTTGGGTATGTCATTCATAGATCCTAGTGAAACTAACATAATTATTTCTCATGATAGGTCTAAAGCGACTCTAATAGACTTGGGAACTTGTATATTTAAGGAAGATTCTGTAGAAAAATTTAATGCATGGGAAAAAGAGGATATTTCTCATTTAAGTGATGTATTTAAAGATTATTTCTTAAAGAAAAATCAAACTGCAAAATTTCTTTATGGTTAAGTTTTTAAATTAAACTTATTTTCTAGATTTTATGAAACCAGAAGTGAAAAAATTATTAGAAAATCAGCAATATAAAATTATAGGCAAGAATGCTGCTGTTAAGATATGCACATGGACAAAGAAATCTTTAAGAGATGAGGATTTCTGCTATAAAGAAAAGTTTTATGGCATTAAGAGTCATCTTTGCTGTCAGATAACCCCTTGTGTTAATTATTGCCAGCAATCCTGCATCTTCTGTTGGAGGCCTGTTGAGCATACAGAAGGAATAAAAATGAAGGAGTATGATGAGCCAAAGGAAATTATAAAAGGAGTAATTGAAGGGCAAAGGAAATTATTAAGTGGTTTTGGAGGCAATGAAAAGGTAAACAGGAAAAAATTTTTTGAGGCAAAGAATCCAAAACAATTTGCTATTTCGTTGGCAGGAGAGCCAACTTTGTATCTTAAGTTAAATGAATTAATAAATGAACTCAATGAAATAGGAACAACCTTTGTTGTAAGTAATGGTTTAAATCCTGAGGTTTTAAAAAAAATAAAACCTACTCAGCTTTATGTTTCATTAGATGCTCCAAATGAGGAAATCTATAAAAAAATTTGCAGGCCTGCTGTTAAGGATGGATGGAAAAAGTTAATGAAATCTTTATCTTTACTTAAGAAGATAAAAAGAAGCTGTATTAGAATAACATTAGTTAAAGGTTTGAATATGATATATCCTAAAAAATATGCTAAATTGATTGAAAAGGCTTCTCCCAAATTTGTTGAGGTAAAGGCATACATGTTTGTTGGCTACTCAAGACAAAGATTAAACATAAAGAATATGCCCTTACATAATGAAGTTAAGGAATTTGCTGAAAAAATAGCTGAAAGCTCAGGTTATAAAATAATCGATGAAAAGAAAGAATCAAGGGTTGTTTTATTGATGAAAGAAGATAAAAATAGGTTTATAAAGTTATGATTTTCCCCTTATAGCCAGGATTAATTACTTTTGTTTTTCCAATATTATCTGATTTTCCATCATTCTCATGCAGATGCCCGCATATTGCTACTAAAGGTTTTGTTTTCTCTATAAATTTTCTTATAGACATGTTTCCTGCATGCCCATCTAATAATTCATCTACCTTTGTCCTATAAGGTGGTGCATGTGTAACTAAAACAAATCTTTTGTTTTTTAAATCCTTAAATTTTTTCATTGCAACTTCAAATTCAGGGTCTTCTTTTTCAAAACCTCCTCCTCCATATCCTAAAAAGATTAAATCATCTAAGGTATAGGTTTTATTGTGTATAAATTCAATATTCTTATATTTGCTACAAGCTTTTTTTAAGATGTTCTCACTCTCATGATTCCCATGTATCATCAAAACAGGCTTATTGAATCTATTTAGTTTTGAAAGTAAATAATCCAATCTTTCCTCGAAAATAGAGATATCTCCTGCACATACAAGAGCATCTACCTTCTTTGCCTTTTCTTTTAATTCTTTTAGTGCTCTGGTGCTTCCATGCAGGTCAACGAATAATAATAGTTTCATATTTTTAGGGGATTTTTACTAATATTTAAGGTTTTTTATAATTAGAAAAACGAGAAATAACGCCTTAAATTAAAAAAAATATAAAAAATAAAGCTTTTTTTAATAAAAAAAGGAAAAATAAACATATAAATTTAAAAAATAGAAACATTTATATATAATAAATTATATTTAGTAGGTTATAATAAAATGTTAGATAATATAATCCAAAAATCAGGAGTTGATGAATAAAATGTTTAAAGCCAATATACAAAACATAAATGGAACTATTGATGATAAGATAGTCAATTCTATATATGTTGACTTAAATACTACTATAAAAAAAAATTTGAATGGAATCTATATAAATCCTTGGAAAGTTATTAAAGATTATGTCTCTGAGGCTTCTAAAAAACGTATTACTACTTATAAATTGAAGATTCCAAAAAAATATAAGAAACGTTTTTTCAGTAAAAAATATGATGAGATAAGATTAGAATTTATGGTTATACCTGAAAATCAAATCACAATTAATGATGACAAAAGATACGAATCTAATTTTAATAATCTGAAGAAAGCTTCAATTGCATCCATTAAGAATAACAAATTTAATAAAAAAATAGATAATATAAAAATAAACGATAGTGTACTAGAGGATTATAAATTTGGCAATGGAGTAATAAAATATCTGGCTGCTATAACAAAAACAGGAAACTATTTTATATCTGATAAAGATATTAGATTTTTTAATGATTATCCTTTAATGTTTATATCATTAATGAATGGAAAAATAAGATATGATAAAGACAATAATAAAGCCCCAACAAAATATATTTCTATAATGAACCCACAAACTCTTCCTGTTTAAAGTTGAAAATTTTGATTAAATAACAAAAATTATAAATAGTTTCTTTATTTCATATTCCAGAATGCAATTTTACAAGCAAACAACAAATTATACGTGCGCATCAGCGGCTTTGCTTATGATTATAAATCATTTCAAGCCTTTGTATAGGTTAAGCAGGAAGAATGAATTTGAAATATGGAAAAGTTCTGTTATTCTGCCAATAAGGGCTGCTTCTATTTATGGCTTGGCAATATATGCTCATGAGCAAGGTTTAAAAATGAAAATATGGGCCCAAAGTTTAAATTATGATTTCCCTGACTACAGGTTTAAAGGCTATACAAAAGATGATGTTGAAGATGCCAAGTTCATGTCTGATAATTATCTGAAAAGATTAAAGAGACTGAATATTCCAATAGATGAAAGGGACTTCACAATATCAGATATAAAGAGATTTCTGAATCAGGGAAAGATATTAATGGTCAGGTTAGATGCAGGGGTCTTCAGAACAACAGGAAGAACCTCTAATTATGTTGTTGTTTCTGGTATGAGAAACAATTATTTTGTGATATATGATCCTTTGCAGGGCAAGATTCATGTAAGTGAGGAAAAGCTGAAAGAAGCTTTAAAGGATTTAGTGGAAAGAAGAAAAAGAGACCATAAGATGATTATTTTTGGATAAAATGTATTCTATCATTTTGATAATTTTCTACCAATTTTTCTAATTTGCCAATAGAAATACCTATTTTTGCTGAAATTAGTGCTAGTGTTTCTAAACTTTTTTTCTTATTATAATATTTTATTCCAGGAGAAAATATAGATTCTACATGAGCTTTATAACCATACTTTACATAATCTTTAGCTAATTTTACCATCTCATCATTCTTAAGATACCTCCTCAATGTAGGTTTGAGTATATTTAATAAAATACAAATCTCTTTTTGTTTTGCTCCTAATGCATTATAGAAGTAAATCCCAAATTGTTTTTCTATGCTTGTTGTCATTTTAAGTATCTTTTTTATTTTTAATGTCCTCCTCTTTTAATACCATTTTTTATATTAATAGTATAATTTTTGACACATATACAGAAACCTTTTTTTATAAATACTCTTATCTCGTCACTACCAATTTATGTTTATTAAAATAATTTACTGCTTTTTCAGCAAGATTGTCTTTAATCTTTTTATTTAATCTTTTTCCTGCTCTTATACCTGCTTCTATTCCTTTTATTCCACCATAAACTACAAGGCCACTTATTATACCTAAAGATATTGAATAACCAAGTGCAGGAACAATCATCTTTGGATTTTTAATAACCACACCTATCTTATCTATATATCCAGTTAATCCGTCTCTACTTCCATAAACTATTTGCATTGCCTTTTCATTTAAATTGTATATTAAATTTCCTAAAAAAGCAACAGTCCCACTAGCATAACTTATCATTTTTCTTTTATCATTTGGTTTACCAAAAACAAAATCAATGAACTTCTCAAAATCCCCTTTTTTTTCTTTATTAATATATTCAACTGCTTTAGAATTAGGTATAGGATAATTATACTCCCTTACATGATCATCAATACTATCTTCTGCCATATATACATTACGAAATAACTTATATATAAATCTTTCTATTATCACCACTAAATAGTTACAATATCAACCTTAGAATAAAGATAACTGCTGCAGCAACTAATGGCATGATGATGTTATCATTAATTTTCAAATATCTAAAATCAATTGCTTCTACAAGCATGGCAAAAAAGCTGGCTATGAATGCTTCAAAGGGATTTACAAAAAGCATTGCTCCTAAAAAAGCAAACAACATTCCTGTTAAGGTTCCTTCATATAGCCTATTTTTATTAAAAGGATGTTGCAATTTTCCAAATCTTTTTCCCACCAACACGCTAATAGAATCCCCTAGAGTCAGGATTGCAATAGAAGCCAGAGCTATATCTTTAGGAAACAATCTGACAACCAAAAAACAACCAATGAAAAAAGTAAGCATTCCTAATGCCGGAAATCTCTTTCTTACTTCTGCTCTTTCAAAATTATTTACCCACCATGTTATTATTGGTATTTTAATTTTTGTCTGTATAAAAGAGCCGAGAGTAATTGCAATTATTGCCAAGAATAACATAAAAGCATTAATTAAATCAAAATAATATAATGTGATAATGCCTGCACCTAGAAAGATATGAAAAAGCTGTCTTTTTAATTCGAATTTCATTTTAAAATAAGCTAATTAAACCTTTGCTGCTTAAACTTAAGATAGTAACAATAATGCCTGCAATAGTAACTCCAATTAAATCTGCAATAATAAATTTCTTAAATTTTAAGCCAATAGCATAAGCACCTAATGCACCAGTATAAACGCCTGATCCTGGCAAAGGTATTGCAATAAACAAACCCACTCCTAATTCTCCAAATTTGTCAACGTATTTCTTAATTCTTCTTTGGGGTCTGGCAATAATTTTATTATAATATTTGCTAAATAATTTAAATCTCAAGAGATATTTTACAACAGTATTCAAAATCAGATATATAATAATCCCCAAGACAAAGTTAGTTATGACGCAAACAAAAAAAACAGTATACCATGGCATATCTAAGCCGACCAAAGCAAGACCAAAGGGTAACTTAACAGTTCCTGCTAAAATACCTGCTGGAATACTATATCTTAACTCTAAAAAAGGTATTAAAGTAAGCAGTATCAACAACAGTATTTTATTAAGCATAATAGAATTTATTTTTATTAATTTATAAATTTATCTTAATAACCCTTTCTTTTATGTACTTTTCTTTAATTAAATCTTTCAATAATTTCTTTGGCTCTAGATATTTTCTCTTTACCTTTGCATATACCCTCCTGTTTTTTGTTATTGTTCTTTTGTATAATTTTCTAAACAAATCCAGATGCTCTTTTTTACTAATAGGAGGGCCTGGATGTAGAATTTCCTTTGATAATCTTTCCTTTTTTATTATAAAATAAAATTTAGCTTTTAATTTCTTGTCCCATTCCCAATCTTTGTATAATATATTAAAATCATTATTACCTAATCCTTTCAAAAGGTAATCAAGTGCTTTTTTAAGCTTGCTGCCAACAACATCCTCCTTACCTTTTTTTGCTTTTATTTCTAAAATTATTAGATAATCTTTACCAGCTATTTTTTTTAACTCAGTTTCATCTATCTTTTTCTTAATAAAAAAGCTTTCACTAGGTCTTTTCAAGAATTCCTTTGCTTTTTTTCTGAAAATATCATAGTTCTCCTTATTTAAAGCAGCAGCTGCATTTCTATCCGGCTGTATTGGATCAACTATCACTAATGGTCCCTGGGTTTTTGATTTGTTTAATTCAAACAAAACATCTTTATGGTATTTTTTTATGTCAATTATCTCTTTATCCTTCCATCTTGAAGCTTTTCTTAAAAGATTAATAAAACCTTTATAATGGATAACTAATATATCCAAAATGTGCCCGGAGAATCCTCTAATATAAGATTCAGCCCCATATATTCCCTGGGCTTTGCAGAATGCTTTTGCCAACCTTATATCATCCTTTATTTTTTTATTGGCATTTTTATTAACAAAATTAACATGCAAAGGGCTCATGTCTGTTACATTCTCTATCTTTTTGTAATCCTTTACCTTTAAAACAGGAACTATTTCAAATATTAACTTATTATAAAGCTGATAATAATCCCTGCTTCCATGGACCTTTTTTATTCTTAAATTCTTTATTGCCTTTCCTAAAAGCTTTGATATATCCTTTCCCTTATACGAATAATCAAATATTACAAATAAATCTACATCATAGTCATCTTTAAGAAAAGTTCCTTTAGCTATTGAGCCCCCTTTTATGCATTTTGCCTTTAATCTTGCTTTTCTTAATAATTTGTTTATTCTGCCAACTACTTCATCAACCTCTTTAAAAACCTCTTTATCAGGCCTAATCTCTTCTTTTAATTGTTCTAAAAACTCCATAGCCCTAAATAAAAAGAGTATGTTTAAAAAGATTTCTCTAAATAAGAAAAAAAGAAAAACTTTATATACTAATTGTTATATTTATAACGATATGGTCAAAAAAGTAACGATATACTCTGCATTAGAGCCTTTCTTAATTAAACCCAGAGAGAAACTCCATCTTGCTGATATTTCAAGAGAGATAAACCAACCTCATCCTACAGTAAGGCAATGGCTGAATTATTTTGAAGAAAAGGGAGTTCTTAATAAAGAGAAAAAAGGAAGATTAACTTTGTATTCTTTAAATCTTGGAAATCCTAATATATTTGATTATTTAGTTATAGCAGAAAAAAACAAGCTGATAAAAAAAAATGAGAAATGGCCTGTTCTTGCAGAGCTTGTTTCCTATATTAATAATCTTAATATTAATGCAGCCATATTTGGTTCTGCAGCAGATTCATTTAATTCGGCTAATGATATAGATATCCTGGTAGTTGGTAAATTTGATGTTAAAGAGCTTAAGAAATTTTCAAAAAAACTAAATAAAGAACTACATATTATTAATGTTAATAGTTTTGAAAAGATATCCAATTCATTAAGAATAGAGGTTATAAAAAAACATCTTTTGATAAAAGGGAGTGAAAATTTTGTGAGGTGGATGGTATGCCAACAATAAAGTGGTGCAAAAAACAGAAGAAAGGAATTAAATTAATAGATCCAAATGATAATCTATTCAGGGAATATATCCAGACAGCAGAAGAAACACTTGATATCTTGAAAAGTATAAAAGGGAAATCAAAAATTTGGCTGGCAACAACCAAATATTATTGTGAGTATTTTTCTGTTTATGCTTTATTAATGAAGATTGGTGTAAAATGTGAGATACATGATTGTACTATTTCTTTATGCAGTTTACTTGAAGAAATGCAAGTTATTCCTAAAGGGTATACGACAATACTGCAGGAAGACAAAGAGTTGAGGATAGATAACCAGTATTATCTAAAAAACAGGGACGTTCCTCTTGATTATAATAAAATTGTTGATTTTGTCATTACAATAAAGAATATTGGCATCAAAATGACAAATGATAAGATAAATGAAATTAGAGATAACATAAAGAAATACTAATTAATCTAGCTTTATGCCAAATCTTTTTGCAAATATTTATAAATCTTATAAGATAAATAAATTAAAAAGAGGGATTAAATGGATATAACATTAACTTACCTTACATACCTTGGCATTGTTCTTCTTATTGGTTTATTGATGAGCATACTGGCTAAAAAATTAAGGATACCTAACATCTTATTGTTAATCTTAAGTGGAATTGCATTAGCAAATATAAAATACAAAGGAGAAACCTTGATGAGTTTTGAGCCTGCTTTCCTTATAGGAATAGCTTTGCTTGCTTTGGTTATGATTGTCTTTGACAGCAGCTCCAAATTCAAGTGGAGGGAATTTGACTCATTATCATTCAGGGTTTTGAAACTAATTATGATATTTCTTTTTTTGAATGTTATATTTCTTTCAACAGCAACATATTTTGTAATCGGGCTTAGTTCAATTCCTATGGCTATAATATTTGCAATAGTTATGTCAGGAACAGACCCTGCTACTGTTTTAAGCTTATTTAAAACCAAGATAAACAGGATAGTTGAGATTTTAAGGATAGAGGCAGTATTGAATACACCCTTAATTGTTTTGCTTCCTTTTGTGATTTTGGATGCAATGAATATAAAATTAGGCGTATTGTCAAGATTTCTTGAGCAGGGGGTTCCTTTTTTACAGCAGATAGTAACAGGTATTGGAGCAGGTGTAATATTAGGAGTTATTGTCTTTAAGCTGATGAGGAAATTCTATTCAGAAGAGCTTTCCCCTCTGGCAGTAATGGTAACTGCCATATTAGGTTATGTTCTTGCAGAGAATCTTGGAGGAAATGGTGTTTTGGCAGTTACTACATTGGGAGTCATGTTTGGCAATATGTATTTAAAAGAGAAAACGTCATTGAAGGAGTTTTCAGATATCTTTTCAAATGCTCTGGAAATACTTGTATTTGTCTTATTGGGTTTTATGGTTCCTATTGTCTTTTCCCTGCAGTTCTTCCTTAAATCATTGCTTATTTTCGCAATGATTATACTAATCAGGTATATTGCCATACTAATCACATTCAGGAGAGAGAAGAATTTTACTCCAAAAAACAAGATATTTATGGCAATGAATGCCTCAAAAGGTATTGCTGTTGCTGTAATAGCATTTTCCTTTTCATTGAGGAACATTGCAGGAATGGGCATCATACTTGATTTAATCCTGATAATGATGATATACAGCATAGTTCTTTCAACCATAGTTGCAAAGCTTTCTAAATTCTTCATAAAAGTAGATATTGATGAAAAATGCCAATAAAGATAGGTCCAGGCGGAACTTCTGGGTTAGGTTATGATGAAGGTTTGAAAGAGATTAAAAATCTTAACTTAGATGCTCTTGAAGTGGAATTTACCTATGGAGTCAGGATGAGTAATATGGAAGCTAAAAAGATTGGGGAGATGGCTAAAGGCATTATATTAAGTGTTCATGGACCTTACTATATCAATTTAGCTTCTTTGGAACCTGATAAAGTAAAAGCTTCTGAAAAAAGGATATTGGATAGCTGCGAAAGAGCTCATTATCTTAATGCTAGATATGTAGTTTTTCATGCTGGTTTTTATGGAAAAAAGGATAAAGAAGAGATTTACCGGATTATTAAAAAAGAGTTAATTGATTTGAAAGAAACAATAAATAGGAATAAATGGAATTCTAGATTATGCCCTGAAACAACAGGCAAGAAATCACAGTTTGGTAGCTTAGAAGAATTGCAAAGGTTGAAAAAAGAGATAGATGTTGATTATTGTGTTGATTTTGCTCATTTATTGGCAAGAGAAGGAAAGATAGATTATAAAAAATTACTGAAGAAATTACCTAAAAAATTCCATTCCCATTACTCAGGCATTGAATATACAGAAAAAGGCGAGAGAAGACATCTTAATGTTGATATTTCTGATTTTAAAAAACTAGCAAATGAACTGAAAAAACAGGATAAGGATATTATTATTATTTGTGAAAGCCCAGATCCTTTTGGGGATGCTGTTAAGATGAAAAAGATTTTATAGAATGTGAGACTATGATGGGGTTTGTAGGTGAAGAGATTTATTCAAGCGTGGGAATCTCAAGAATAATAGAATGTAACTTTATGAAAATATCACGAACCTCTAATTTGAAATCTAAAACTAATGAACCCACATCAGTATAAGTGGAAAGTACTTTGTTCTTAAATGCGAATTTATCTCCATCAGTTAACGACCTTAATGCATCTTCATGTCTTAAATTGTGTTGAAATGCATTCCTAACCGCACCAATTGCTTTTAGACTAATTATGATATCTTTATCAATGAATTTCTTCCTTTTTTTGTTTTCTAACATTTTAAGTAGTTCAATCTTAGAGAAAAAGTCAATATGTCTTGATTTTAAGAAATTACTTAGAATTCCTTGTTGAGGGTTTTTATTTTGAGTTAAATATAAACAAATAATTGAATCGCATAGCATTTCAGTAAATAGCTGCCCATTAAGAAAAACGTTCCTAATATTCTTTTGATTCAATGCTTTATCGATGTTGTATTCTGTGAAAGTATATTTTCCATTTTTATGAGTTATTATACCATCATATTCTTTTTTGCTCATAGAATCATACTTGTTAATTGCCATTATAAATTTTGTTATTTTCCATGTCAATAATAGAAAGATTTTAAAATTATTTATGATTACTATTCAATATGACTTTAAAGGAAAAAATCTTTTTAGCAATTATACTAGCTTTAATTGGAATCATTTGTGGTATTCTAGCAATAAAAATTACTCCTCCAAGCAACCAATATAAAGAGTATGTACTCCATGGAAAAGTTATACCTTCAGATAAGATAACAATTGCCAGACCTGGAAATGTTTATGTTTATTATCCATACCACAACATGAATTTTCTTAGCCAAAGTAGATTAATTGCTCTAAATAACATTGAATGGATTAATGAAACACATGGTGAATTTGAGATATCATTTAAAGTGCCACTTAGTCTAACCAAAGTTGTATTGACCGTTCAAAGTTCAACATGCAATAATGAAATTGTCGATTTAAGAGAGGTTTTGCCTAATATTGAGTTGGTTTGGGGAAATCAAAGTTGTGAGGGGAGATATATACCCAAAGAAGATAAAGAACTTGTTTTAAAGAGGGTTAGAAATTCATTAAATAATTTGGATGGAAGATTAGTAAACATGCCTTTTAATTCAACAGAAAAACAAAATATAAAGAGCGCTATTGAAGATGCATGGGACAATTTAGGCCAATCTGATAGTCTGGAAGGAAAAAATGAAACCTTATTATACGCGTATTATTCTTTATGGTATTCCGAAAAAGCAGACTTTATGGAAGTATTATATAGGTTAAAATATTGTCTTGAAAATGTAACTGATGTCTTAGCTATCCATAGTAATAAATGTTATATCCCAAATAATGAAGATTATGAAGATTATAAAACATCTAATAACACTTATGCTTTTTCAAAGAATTCAGGCATTTTAACTAAACACCCTTATGAAACAATAGATATTGATATAATGAAAGAAGAAATAAGTTATCTACAAAGAAGAAGAGGTGACCTTTCACAAGCTAAGAGTGATTGTGAATCTGCTTTAGGTAATATTGGAGATACATTTGATTTTCAAAAACCTTATTGTGAAGCAAGAAGAATCTTCATGAATTTGACTTATACTTTTGGAGCAGTATTTCTTTTCTTTTTGGGATATTTAATTAAAGATATAATTGAAAAATGGCCAGAATTAAAAAAAATAAAAAGAAAAAAATAGTTGAAGAAGCTACTATGTCTATCATAGTAATAGTGGTTGGAGTAATTGCAATAATTTTTAAACAAATAATATTTGGAATTATTTTCATAGGAATTGGAGGAGGAATCATTGGGTTAAATAAAGATTTAAGAGAGTTTATTATATCTTTTTTTATATATTTAGCTAATAAAGAAAAAAATGAAAAAAGTCAAAATATGGAAAATGTTTCAGAAAGTGCCCAACAATCAGATCTTTTAGCTGGAGGAGATATAGCTGGTAGGGACATTAAAAAAACATTCTACTTCACACCTGATAATAAATTTAAGATGTGTCCTAAATGCAAGCAAATGACATTTGAGCATGACAAACCTGTAGATACTTTTAAAATCGAATATTGGGTTTGTAGAAATCCTGAATGTGGATATGAAGAAGAAAGAAAAAAATAATCTTATCTTTTTTTAGAAAACGTATTTATTACAAAGGAATTTCCTATGATGTATACTAACACACCAACAACAACATATAAGCCAAACCATTTTGCTGCTTCTAAATAGTTTCCAGCAAAGATAGCAGGAACAACACCAACAGTAAAAATTAGTACTGTGAATCCAGCCATAAGTCCTCCAAAAAAACTTATGGTGTAGTCTTTGTGCAGAATAAATGAATCATGTTTATTTATTATAGGTTGCTCTGCTCTTGATTTTTGAATGGAGTTTTTGCCTTTTATATATAAAATGAACGTAAATGGTATAAAGCTAATAATAAGTAGAATAATCTTAAAATATGTATAAAAACCAATATTTGAAAAAAGGATAAGTATAATTATAGCAGCAAGAAAAATCTCTAAAATTGTACCTATGAAATTAGAAAGTAATTTATTTAAATTTTGTAAAAAATAATTTCTATTGTTCCTATTAGCTAAAAAGATTATAAAACCTATGGAAAATAAAACAAGTCCTATGATGGCTAAGTTATTAATCCAAACAGGGTATTCATAGTTAAATTCTTGTTGACCCCAATATAAGATTCCTTTCTCAGTGGGTAAATCGGGGTTTACAGGCCATTTTGCAGCAGCCCAAAACAAAATGAATATAAATATAATAACAGAAGGTATAATAAACGCTCTTCGTATCCGATTTAAAACATTATTCATTTTTTATTACCATACCATTAAAAACTAATAGGAATAAATATATATAAAACTTTCTAATGATTATCAAATATTCTTCGAATACAACTTTCAGTTAACTTTTTAAATAAATATTAATCATCATCATGTATGAAAATCTTATTAGACACCAACTTTCTGCTTATCCCTGCTCAGTTCAGGGTAGATATCTTTGCAGAGATAGAAAGAATCATGAAAGAGCCTTACAAACTATACATTCTAAAGCAGACAATAGACGAACTAAACAAAATAATAGAAAAACAGAGAGGAAAGCATAGAGAAGCAGCTAAATTAGCTTTACAACTTATAAAACAAAAAGGCTTAAATACTATTAGAATTTCCTCAAAAGGTAGTGTCGACGATATTATTAAAAATATAGCTAAAAACTATATAGTAGCTACTCAGGATAAAGAGCTAAAAAAATCCTTAAAAAAGGTAATAACTTTAAGAGCAAAAAAATATCTGGTGATAAGCTAAAATGTTTTACAAAATGCTGATTAATGATTATATAAGAGTACCTCCTAAACTTTTTGAAAAAAACGTAGAGGAAGCTATAACAGAGCAAATTAAGAAACAATATGAAGGATATATATCTGATGATTTAGGCGTAGTTATAGATGTTGCCTCAATAGAAAAGATTGGAGAAGGCATTATTGTTCCAGGAGATGGTGCTCCTTTTTATGATACAACCTTCACTTTAATTACATTCAAACCAGAGATGCAGGAAGTTATAAACGGAAAGATAAAGGATATAACTGATTTTGGTGCTTTCATAACAATGGGCCCGATAGAAGGAATGATTCATGTTTCCCAGACTATGGATGATTTTGTTTCATTCTCAAAAGACAAGGTGTTGATAGGAAAGGATACCAAAAAAAGCTTAAAGGTTAATGATAAGTGCAAGGCAAGAATCATAGCAGTAAGCTATAAGGATATTGCTAATCCAAAATTAGGCTTGACAATGAGGCAGAAAGGTCTGGGAAGGGTTGATTGGATTGAAGAGGAATTCTCCGAAGAGCCTAAAAAGGAGAAAGAAAAGAAAAAATGAGCAAGAAAAAGGTTTGTAAATCTTGTAAGGCATTTTATCATGGAGAAATATGCCCTATCTGCAAAAGCAACCAGACAGCAGCTGTCTGGCAGGGAAGAATAAATATATTGGATGCTAATAAGTCAGACATTGCCAAAAAAATGGGCATAGGCATTAAAGGGGAATATGCTATCAAAATAAGATGAATTTAGAATTATTAAAGGAAAAAGAAGTACCTATCTTATCTAGGAAAAGGTATACTTATATTCTGGAAGCAGAGAAAGCAACTCCATCAAGATTAGAGTTGTTAAAAGAGATTGCCAAGAAACTAAATACAGCTGAAAAATTGATTGTTATAAAGCACATATATTCCCAATATGGTTCATCTAAGGTTAAGGTAATAGTTAATGCATATAAAAAAGAAGAAGATCTGAAAAAGTTTGAGCATGAAAGTTTAATAAACAGGCACCATAAAAAAACAAAGGAAGAGATAGAACAGGAAGAAAAGGAAAAAGCAGAAAAGGAAGCAGAAGCCCAAAGGAAAAAGGAAGAAGCTGAAGCAGCAAAACAGGAATTGAAACAGGAAGCAGAGGAAAAGAAGGTAGAAGAAAAACCTGCTGAAGCAGCAAAAGTTCCTGAAGAAAAGCCTGAAGAAGTGAAAGAGGAAGCACCTAAAGAACCAAAAGAAGAGAAAAAAGAAGAAGCTGTTGAAGATAAAAAACAATAAAAATGGCAAAAAAACAAAGGAAGAAGAAACCAGCAACACAGGTCTGGAAATTATACGAAGGAAATAAAAGAAAGAACAAGACATGTCCTAAATGTGGACCTGGTATATTTCTTGCAGAACATAAGGACAGATTAAGCTGCGGCAAATGCGGCTATATGGAAAAGAAATAATTTAGTTTTCTGTATTTTTTATTAATGTGAATTGATCTAAATAATTATGGCCTTTTACATTACCCATACGCATATCAAGTTCTGAATAATTTTGTGAGATACTGTAATCATTTACAACATTTTTAACAACTGGTGCTTTTTCCATTGTATCAATTAGAGGTTTACCTTCAACTTTTATCCCTAAATATTTAAAATCAAGTGCTTCAAAAAGCAAGCTAGCTACTCCATCTCCTTCTCTTTTGATATCATCAGCTCTTGCTCCTTGAGACCATTTGATACCTCTACGATATTTTTCCCATTCTTCTTCATTCATATTTCTGACTATTTCTGATTCTTTATATAATTCTTCTACAACATCCTTGTATATTCTAACTGCTTTTATCGCAGTTGGAACAAACTCAACTATCGTTTTCTTATCATAACCTAAATGGGGTTCTCCTATATTTTCTAAAAGATATTGTCTTATTTCATCCTCTTTTGATAATATCAAATCTAAATCAAGACCTAATTTTTTTATATGTTCTTTTAGTTCAGAATAAAATTCTTCAAGAGTATCCTCTATACCAGAAGATGTAAATTCATCATCTTTATTATCTTTATCCATGGTAGCCATCAAATATTCAAAGTTATATATAAATTTAACCCTTATTACGAAGATAGAATTGATTTTATTTGCTTTACCGGTTCATCTGCTCTTGTTATATAAGACCCAATTACAAGGTTATTAGCTCCTGCCTTTACTACAACCGGAATAGTTTCTTCATTCATGCCTCCGTCAACCTGAATCATTAATTTTTTATGTTTTTCTCTTAATTCTTTAATCTTATTGGTAACATTATCTGTATATTTTTGCCCTCCTGAACCTGATGAAACACTCATAAGCAGAACCATATCAAGCAAATCAAACATTTCTTCTTTTATATTCTCTAAAGAAGTATTTGGCTCTAAAGCTAACCCAACCTTAAAACCCTTATCTTTTATTTCCTTTAATTTGTTGTAAACCAGTAATACGTTTTTTTTATTTATTTCCTTAAATTTATTAATCAAGTCATAATCTTTGCTATCATACTTTCCTAAACCTTTCCTGTAAGATTCTATGTGTATTGTTATCATTGTATCTTTTTTATTCTCAACAATATTATTCAAAAATTCAATTAATTTGTCAGGCTCAGAAACCATCAAATGAAAATCAAACTTAACATAATCTTTAAATTTATTATACAATTCAGATAATGCCTCCTCAGAAAACTTATTCTTGTCAGGAATGAAAGGCTTTCTCATTATATCAATATGAATCCATTCTATACCTGAAGATAATATTTTTCTAATCTTCTCAAAAGAATTTTCCAGATTAGGCTCGTATTCAAGAATCGACGGAGATATTATTATTTTATTCATTTAAAATCTTTTTTATTACTTCATACTTATTTTTGGCAATTTCTTTTGCTTCAGGTATTGTTAATTTTTTCCAACAGGATTTATACTTCTCAATTAACCATTCCCTTGCTGTTGGAATATTCTCTTTTCTGAGGTTATATGCAAAAAAAGCCAAATCTAAAAAGTTTTCAAAATGAGAAAGAGCATCAGCATTTGCAACAATCTTTGCTTCTTTTGTTTTAGGTGGATAATTTTCATCAGAAGAATGAGTTAAAATACATTCTTTTACTTTTTCAATTCTGTCTTTAGGATAACCTAGATTTTTAAGTATCTGCTCAGCTTCTTCAGAACCAAGTACATGATGATTCTCTCTTATCCCCTCTTTAATCTTTATGATATCATGTAGCCATGCAGCAATTTCTACTATTTCTTCATCAGCATTTAATTTTTTAGCTAATATCTTTGAATATTTAACTACTGTCTCAACATGGTTTTTCCAATCCCATTTTTGATTTTTACATAAATCAATTACAATTGATTTTACCTTATCAATCATTTTATTCATCATCTGTTCCCTGCATAGCAAGTATATCTTCAGTTGTTAGTTTCTCGCCACGTTTCATCTTCTCTTCTGCTTCTCTTCTCTTACCCTCTAAAGTTTTTTCTTCTGCTTCTCTTTTCTTTTCTCTGAAATGTTCTTTTATTGCTTCTACTTTTCCGCTTATTTTGTTTAGCTCTTCTAACTTTGCTTTTAACTGTTCATTTAATTTTGCAAACTCTCCTTTCTTTTCATTGAATCTTCTATAAGCTTCTTTTTCTCTTTTCTTAAAAACATCAAACTGCTTTAATGATTTAATCATTAACTCATGATTCTCCTGGCTTTTCTTAGCCTTTTCCTGTATTTGTTTATGAGTATTGTCAGCCTCTTTCTTCATGCTATCAATACTTTCAGAAAGTTTGTTAGCCTGTCCCTGCATCTCTATTACGGATTTAGATTCTGCCAGCTGCTTTTTTAAATTATTTATTATTTTCATAATCTCCTGCTCTTTTTTAAAAGAAAGAGCTTCTGTTTCTATCTTATACTCCAATTTTTCTATATCCTGTTTTATTTTAGAAGGCTCTTTTTTAATATGGTGTTTTTTTAGAAATAAAACCTTTTCTTTATTCAGGGTTTTTATATGAGAAATCTCTTTTCTTGCCTGGTCATTAAGCTGTCTTCTTTTTTCCTTCGAGTCACGCACTTCTTGGGTTAACTTATCGCGGTTTTCTTTTGAATCTTTTATTACGTTCCTTAACTTAGAAACCTCTTTTTTATTTTCCTGGCTTTTTTCAAACCACGATTCCTTTACATTGTTGATTTCATTTAGTCTTCTCTGTAGCTGGATGATTTCCTTTTTAAGCAAACCAAATTTTGCACTGTCTCTGTTTGACATATCATACCACTCTTTTTATTGGGGTTGCCAATAAAAATATAATAAAAAATCTATCCGAACAAACTTCCTAAACCAGCAGCAGCCTGTTCCTCTGATTTCTTGTCTTCTTCCTTTTTCTCTTCTTTCTTCTCTTGTTTTGCTTCTCCTTCTGCTTTAGCAGCTGGTGCTGCAGCTACCTGAACAGCTGAAGCTTTTTCTATAGCTTCATCAATATTAACGCCTTCAAGAGCAGCAACCAAAGCCTTGACTCTGGCTTCATCTACCTTGACTCCTGCAGCAGTCAGCACCTTTTTAACAGATGCCTCATCTACTTTCTGCCCGGCTTTGTGCAAAAGCATTGCAGCATATACATATTCCATTTTTCTTTCCTCCTTATAGTTGTTGAATAATGAATATAAATCTTGTTATTTTTTCTTTTGTATTCTTTCCTGAATCTTTTTCAGATTCTCTTCAGCTTTTTTCATGTCTTCCTCTGTCACTTCTTGTTTGGATTCAACTTTCTCTTCTTTAATATCTTCTAATTTTTCTTCTACCTTCTTTTCCTCTGCTTCTTTCTCTTCGGTTTTTTCAGGTTCTTCTGTAATCTCTTCTTTTGCCTCTTCACTTTCTTTAGTTTCCTTTTTTGGTTGTTCCTGTTCTTCTGTTTCTTCTTCCTTCTCTTTTTTTTGTTCTATTTTAGTTTCTTTCTCTTTTTCCTCCTTTGTTTCTTTTTTTGTAGTTTCTTCTTTCTTTTCAGGTTCTTTTATTTCTTCAACTTTTTCTTCTTCAATTTTTTCCTCTTTTGTTTCTTTAGGTTTCTCTTCTGTTTTGCTAGTTGCTTCTTTCACCTCTTCTTGTTTTTCTTTGACTTCTTCCATTTTCTTTTCCTCTTGTTTTTCAGGAATATTAAGTTTATTAGCTAAATCTTTCATTTGTGCCTCAGCTTTTGAAATCAGATTCTTTGTGGTTAAATCAGTAATTAAATCTTTGCTTATTGCTAAATTTTTAGAATCATTAAATGCCTTTGATAATAAAAACTGAATATTGTCTTTGGTTATATATCCTGCCTCTAAAGCTAAATTAAAAACAGCTCTTGCAGCATTTTGAATGTCTGCCAGATACTTTGATTCATCTATTGCCAAAACATCTTTTTTGAAGATATCTCCATTTTCATATACAGCTATTATATTTAAACCAATCTCCATTGGTTCTATACCTAATCTTGTCAAAACCTTTGCTTTATCCTCTGTTATAACTTCCCCTTCTTTTGCCACCAAAGAATCCTCTTTTATAGCCACTTTCCCGTTTTCTATACCAGCTTTAATTCCTGCCTGTCCTAACTCTCCTATAATTGGTCCAGGTGCAAATCCTGTCGGACCTGCTGGAACTACGATATCCTTAGGAGCTTTCTGTCCTGGTTTTGCAGCTGCCTTGGATTTGCTTTTTTCCAAAAGCTTATATAATTTGAAAGGGTTCTCTTTTGAGAATATCAAAGCAGGCATTCCTTCTAAATAAGGTTCAATCTCTTTTATCTTCTCTTTTGAGGATTTTTCTATTGCTAATTTTAATAACCTTCTCTTTGTCATTTTTATGACTATTGTATCCCTTAAAGAAGACACCATCTGCTGTAATTGTTTTGCTGGCAGATTTTCCATATTTACAGCTGCTATAATCGGATAAGTATCTATTAATTTACTAAAATCTTCTACAGTTTTTTTCTTTTGTTCTGATGTCATTTTATATTATCCTTATTGGTTTGCCCATTGTTAATTTGATGTAAGCAGAGCTTATGTTATGCTTTTCATTTGGTAAGTGATGTATAAGCTGGTCATAGATTGTTTTTATATTATCTATAATCTCTTCATCTTTCATCTCTTCGTTTCCAGCTATGCAATGAACTACTGGCGAGGTTTTTGCAGAAATTTTTATAGTTTTTTGCAGTTTTTTATATAAAGGTTCTAAGCTGGCAGTTGGAGGAACTATGCAACCTGCTTTAGGGTTTGGCATCTTTCCTTTTGGTCCTAAAACCTTACCGAAAGATGTTGCTATCTGGGGCATAATATTTGCCTGAGCTATAAAGAAATCATATTCTTTTGCCAGCTTTTTTGCTAATTTTTTATCTTTCTGGTATTTCTCAAACTCTGATTGTAAAATAACAGAATCACATATCCCTTTTGCATTCTTTGCTAATTCAGGACCAACTAAAGCACATATCTTGGTTTTTTTGCCTTTTGAAAAATGTAATTGCATGAAGAATTCTATCTGAGCTTCTGTCTTTTTCATATCAAGGTTCTTTAGATTAATAATTAAGTCAAAAGTCTGCTTAAAATTTCTTTTAGATTCTCGTGCTTTTGTCAAAGCTTCTTTTAATTTCGCATTGTCCATTTCTACCCTCCTACCAAAGTAGTTATCGGGATTTCTATGCCTGAGAAAATAGTAGCTATTTATAAATATAACTGTTTTTCTTAATAATACAATGAAAAAATATACAAAAGATATAGGTTTTGCTTTAATTATAAGAAAAAAACCAATTGATAGTTATTTAGTTGATGTGTTTAAGAATGCTTATTCTATAAACAAGAGATTTTTTAAAAAAACACCAAAAAAATTTAAAATTATTATATGCGATAATGAAGAAGAATTCAAAAAAGAGGCTAAGTATGAGTATAGGAAGTATATTACCGGTACTGTTCTAAGAAACAATAATTTAGTAATGAGAAGTCTTGGTTTTGTTCTTAAAATAGGAAGGTGGGATAAAAATGGATATAAAAATCTTGTTAATCACGAGGTAAATCATGCTTTCTGGTGTAGTTTATATAAAACTTGGAATCCTATATGGTTAGTTGAAGGTTTGGCAAATTATATTGGAACAAATTTCATTCTAAAAAGAAAAGAGTTAGCTAAAGTGATAAAAGAATATAAGGTTAATTCTTCTATTTTAAATTACAGGCCTTTGGTAAGATATTTTAAAGAAGGACACTATCCTAGATATCCTGTCTGGAGTAATTTTACAGATTATATTGCAAAAAGATATTCTGCTAACAAACTAATAAAATTAATGAACGAATTTTCTAAAAATCCCACAAAAAAGAATTATATAATTATATTCAAGAAAATATTTGGCAAAAGTGATAAAGAAATGTTTAATGATTTTATTAAGTTTTTAAGATGCTAACAGAACCATAGCTGCTAATGCTAATATTATCCCAATACCTTGCTTTAATGTAACTGGCTCTTTTAATATTATAAAACTAAGAATTATAGCAATTAATGGATACAATGCAGTCATTGTAACTACAACTGAGGCTTTTCCTTTAGCCAAGGCATAAAAAAAGAATATTCCTCCTAAACCACCTGCTAAACCTGCTAATATTGCAATAATTATTCCTTTAGTATGTATAACCGGACTAAATTTTACCCAACATAGAACTCCCAAAACAACAATGGTGCCACCGACTGCCTGAAATATAACTAGACTCTTGGGGTCAAGATATTTAGTAGCTAATTTAGGAAGAAAAGCCCAAATACCCCAGAGAAATAATGCAAATAGTCCATATATAAACCAGTCATTCATTTTGCGCATCTTGAATTAAGTAGTGGTTTTATCTTATAAAGGTTTCTTTTTCATTATCCAGCTATAACAGATATCTCTCCAAAATCACATATCTTACAGGTAGCATCTAGCTCTATCCAATCAGTTCCTTTTATTTTGTAGCCTTCTCTTGCTTGTGGGAGATAAATCTTATTATAAACATGATTAGGTTTAAAGATAAATTCTGTTTTTACTCCAATAGCTTCCATTAAATTTGCAAGAAGAACTGCATGGTCATCACAATCTCCTCCTTTTGTTATCAATGTCTCTTTAGCACCTTTTACATATTCATATGGAGGATCACTTATGTAGATGATATTGTTTCTAACAAAATAATATATTGCCTTTGTTTGACAAATTTTATTAGAGTCGCAACCGTAAGAAGCTATCTTATCTGCTATCATCTTAATTTCCTGGTCATTTGGATTTACTAATTTATAATAATCACTTCTTGTTGAAATATTTATCCTGTTTTCTGGCATTAAGTCAGCAGAAACAACCTCTTCAATAGAAGGTATATCTTTTGGTTCAGGATCTAGCTTAACAGCATAATAAGGTATTACCATTAATACAACCAATAATAGTAATATTATGGCTAAAATTATCCTTAAAGGCGTCCACCATGGTTTTGGTTCTTCTTTTTCTTCAATTTTCTCCATTTTAGCTTAATAATTTAAAAAAGTTTATAAATTATTTGTAATTTTACACATATATCAAAATGGAAAATATACCTGAACATCTGGGGATAATTGTTGATGGCAATAGGAGGTTTGCTAAACGCTTAAATCAGGATCCAAAAAAAGGTCATGAATATGGAGCAAAGAAATTAGGGGATGTATTAAAATGGTGCAAGGAACTCGGTATTAAAAAGCTTACCTTGTTTATTTTTTCCCTTGAAAATTTTCATAGACCAAAGGAAGAATTTGATTATCTGATGAATATTTTCAGAAAGGAATTTGATAAGCTAAAGGATGATAAAAGATTACAGGACCTTAACATTAAGGTAAGAGTCATAGGAAGAATTGAGCTTTTCCCAAAGGATATACAGGAAAAGATAAAAGAGGTTATGGAGAAAACAAAAGATAATGACAAATATGAGCTAAACTTTGCTTTTGGTTATAGTGGAAGAGCAGAGATAGTGGATGCAACAAAAAAGATAATACAGGGAAAACTGAGACCAGAGGATATAGACGAGAAAAGCTTTGCAGAATATCTTTACCTAAATGATGATGTTGATTTAATCATAAGAACTTCAGGAGAAAAAAGAACCTCTGGTTTCCTGCTATGGCAGGGCTCTTACGCAGAGTATGTTTTTGTAAATAAGTTATGGCCAGAGTTTGAAAAAGAGGATTTTGTAAAAGCCATTAAAGATTATTCTGGAAGGGAAAGAAGGTTTGGGGGGTAATTATATTTCTTTTATTTTATTATAAACTTCGTCTATCAATATTTTAGGAGTAGAAGCTCCAGCAGTAATACCAACTTTTCTTACATTATCAAACCATTCTTCTTTTAACTCTTTGTAGTTTTCAATATGCTTTGTTTCTATGTTTTTTGAGCATACATCAAACAATTTTTTTGTGTTATTGCTTTTTTTAGAGCCTATAACTATCATTAAATCAACTTTTTTAGCAATTTCTTTTGCTTCACTTTGTCTTTCTTTTGTTGTTGGACAAATTGTATCATAACAAACAACTTCTTTTGCTGTTGTTTTTATTTTTTCCATTATCTTATTAACCTTATCAACATCTTCAGTTGTTTGCACTACAATACCTATTTTCTTGTCTTTTAGTTTTATTATATCTTCATTATTCTCAATCACAATATAATTCTTTAGGTTACCTATAATTCCTTTAACTTCTGTATGCTCTGCCTTTCCTATCACTGCAACGAGATATCCTTTTTTTTCAAGCTCTTTTGCTATTTGATGAACTTTCGCAACCAAAGGGCAGGTAGCATCAATTATATTGATACCTCTACTTTTTGCTTCTTCTTTTATATGATTAGGAACACCATGTGCAGAGATAACTACATTTTTAGTATCTGCTTCTTCTAAAGCATTGATGCTTTTTATCCCTTTTTTTATTAAACTATCTACAACATATTCATTATGAATAAGGCTGCCAAGAATATTTATTTTTGATTTCTTGCTTTCTTCTACAATATTAAGTGCTCTTTCTACCCCAAAACAAAATCCAGTATTTTTTGCTAGTATTATTTCTCTAAACATTTCTTTCGAGTATAAAATCAATTAATTCTTTTAATTTACTAA
>CAZENX010000003.1:0-17170 GCA_964513865.1 uncultured Methanosarcinales archaeon
CCGCCAATAAAGCAACCCACAGGAACATTGTTTTATGAGTGAATGAGGCATTTACTGCTGTTGTTAATTGTAGCCCTTTAAAGAACAATAAAAAGGGGATTGATCCTCCTAATAAACCTATTAAAAATAATTTTAAATAATCTTTTTTTGTTAATTTTTTTAACTCTTTGAATTCTTTAAATAGGAAGATTGCTGAAAATAAAAATAATGAAACAATCACTGCCTTTATTCCAGTAAACACAGAAGAATTTACTCCAGTTACTGCAAATTTATTGATATAGATAGAAACCCCTGATATAGTCGCAGTAAGAAAAGCAAACATCACACCTTTTTTCATAAAAAAAGGAGATACCTATTTCTTATTTAAAGTTTGTGATTTGATAAAATTTTTATATACTTTTAATTTACTTAAACTTATGTTAGCTTTTCATGTAAGAACAAGTGAACCAGACCGTTACGATCCTATGTGTCTCGAAAATTTTAAATTGGACTCTCTTTTAATAAAAGATGCCTCAATTTTAATAGGTTATATCCCACATAATAAAAGAGAAGGAAGAATAGTAAGTTACCCGTGTCCTTCAACATATTCTAAAAGATTTCAAGACTTAATTAATGGAGATAAATCAGTAGAAGGTGAAATTATATCAAAAATGGAACTGGAGGATATTATTGTAGAAAAAATTAGGGAAAATTATGATCCAGAACTTAGAGAGGATGAAAAGGTTTTTCATAAGGGAAAGAAGGTATTTTTGGGTTGGGATTATCAAGAAACAACACAAGAATTAGTGTATATACTTTCAGATGGTTTTACAAAAGACGATATAAGTGGTAAGCGTAAAAAAGTCAAGGAAAAAGCTTCTATAAAGCATGTAACTATTTTGGAACCTTTGCCAGCACTTCAATTAAATTCTCAATAAAATATTTATACTACTTTTCTTTATAAAAACATATGATACCTGTTTTATGCTTTGGAAATCCTTATCTAAGTGAGGACAATCTTGCAGTAGAGCTTGCAAGAGAATTAAATATAAAAGGCTATGATTTCAGAATCTTGACAAATCCAGATGATATCCTTACCTATAAAGACCAGAAGGAGATTATCATCATGGATGTCTTTAACAATATAAATGGTGTTGTTGTAGTAAAGGATGTTGAACAATTAAAAAGGAATAAAATCTATAGTATGCATGATTTTGACTTGGGCTTTTTCTTGAATCTAATGAAAAAAGCAGGTAAGTTAAAGGAGATAATAATTATTGGAATTCCCCAGGAAGGAGACAGAGAAACAATAAAACAGAAAATAAAAGACCTAATGGAAAGTTTTAAATAGTTTATTTCTACCTAGCAGATTATGGGGAAACTGTTAAAAAAAGAGGACCTGAACAGGTTTCTTAATAATTTAAAAGGGAAATACGAATTAATTGCTCCTGTTAAAAGAGATATTACAAGATATGAGATAATAAATGATGTTAATGATATCTGCTTAGATGAAAAACCTTTTTTCTCAGCCAAGAAATTCTTCTTTCCAAAAAAAGAGACGCTTTTTGAATTTCCGGAAAGAATAAGGTTTAGGAAAAAGATGAAACCAAGAATAATATTTGGTATGAGAAACTGCGATGCAAACGCTTTACTAGTTTTAGATAAACTTTACTTAGAAGGATTTTTAGACCAAAGATACAAGGAAAAAAGGGACAATACAATTATTATAACCATACCATGCGAGGAACCAGAAGATAATTGCTTTTGCGATTCTTTAAATTTACAGGATTATTATGATCTGAAGTTTACAGATTTAGGACCTACATACTATATTGAGGTTGGCTCAAAGAAAGGCAAAAAATTGGTTCATAGATTTAAGGAACATAAGATGATAGGAGAAAAGAAAGAATTGGATTTTAAGACTATATTAAACAAAAGAAAAGATCTAAAGAAATATTTTGATGATCCTTTATGGAAAAAAGAAGCAGAAAGATGTTTAAGCTGTAGTATGTGTGTAAATATCTGCCCGACATGTGCTTGCTTTGATATGATAGATGAGGTAGAGCTGAATCTAAAGGAAGGAAAAAGATCCAGAGTATCTGATTCATGTCAGCTAAAATCTTTTTCAGAAGTTGCAGGAGGCCATGTATTCAGAGAAGCTAGAGAAGCAAGACTAAGGCATTTTGTTTTGCATAAATTACAGTATTTCAAGGATAAATATGACATTAACATGTGCGTTGGCTGTGGCAGATGTATAGATATTTGTCCTGTAGGTATTAATTTGGTTGAAATAGCAAACAAACTAGGCAAGAAAAATGGACTATAAACCAATTCAGGTTGAGATTATAAAAAAGGAAGATCTTATGGAAAATACCTTTTTACTTAGATTGAAGTATAAAGTAAAGAATAATCCAGGAGAGTTTATGATGATAGGCTTACTTGGGATAGGAGAATGTCCTATCTCCATCTGCTCTAGCTCTGATAAGTATATAGATTTATTGATAGAAAATGTTGGTTCTGTTACAGATAAGCTGTCAAAACTAAAGGAAAAAGACAAAATATTCATAAGAGGTCCTTTAGGGGTTGGCTATCCTATGCATCATTTGCAGGATAATAATCTTATTTTAGTGGCAGGAGGAACCGGCTTAGCTCCTTTAAGATCTGTTATTGAATACATACAGAAGAACAGGAAGAAATTTGGCAATATAGATATCTATCTTGGCTTTAGAAATCCTGAATGTATGCTTTTCAAAGAAGATATCGAGAAATGGAAAAAACAATTCAAGGTTCATATGGTTTTAGATCAACCTTGTGAGCTTAAATGTGAGAAAGGTTTTGTTACAGATTTATTGGAGAAAGAAAAGCCAAAGCCAAAAAAGACATTTGCTCTAATCTGTGGTCCTCCTGTTATGGTAAGCCCGACAATAACAAAACTGAAAAGCTTTGGTTTCGAGGACAAGCATATCTATGTAAGCTTAGAAAGACATATGAAATGCGGTTTAGGAAAATGCGGACATTGTATGATTAAAGGGCATTATGTTTGTGTTGATGGTCCTGTATTTAGATATGATGAGATTTTAAAAGATTTAGAAAAATGAAGCCAAAAATAGGATTGTTTGGATTAACAGGGTGCGGAGGTTGCGAATTAGCAGTTTTATTTACAGAGGATATTTTACTGGATTTATTAAAAGAAGTAGAGCTGGTTGCTGCACCTTTTTTTAAAGAAAACAACAAGGAAAAGTATGATATTGCTTTTGTAGGAGGTTTAGTTGCTGATAAAAATGATATAAAAAAACTAGAGGAATTCAGGAAGAATTCAAAAATACTCATAGCTTTGGGTGCATGTGCTGTTCATGGAAATGTTCCTACTTTAAAGAATTTCATGAATAAAAAAACTGTTGAAAAGGCAGCTTATGAAAAAACCTCGCATTTAGAGCCTGTTACACCAAGTCCTATAGCAGAGCATGTTAAGGTTGATTTTTCTATCCCAGGATGTCCTCCTAACAGTGAGGAAATTGTAAAATACATTAAGGATTTGATGCTGGAGAAAGAACTAGTTCAAAATCAAAAACCTGTCTGCTTTGAATGCAACCTAAAGGAAAATTATTGTTTATTAAAACAAGGTAAAGAGTGTATGGGTCCTTTGACAAGAGCTGGTTGTGGAGCATTATGCCCTTCTGTTGGCAAGGAATGTACTGGCTGCAGAGGACCTATTGAAGATGGCAATATAGAAGAGATAAAGAAGATATTCAAGGAAAAAGGGCTTGACCCTGATATGATTATAAACAAGATAAACAAGTATGCAGGAATGGAATTCAAAAAATTAATGGAGAAAAACAAGAAAAATGAGAAGAAAGATTGATATGAATTATATCACAAAGATAGAAGGACATGCTTCTCTATACTTGGATATATCAGACGGGAAAATAAAGGAATGCAACCTTAAATCAATAGAAGGGGCAAGGTTTTTTGAAGGCATTGTTAAAGGAAAGCATTTTTCAGAGATTCCTGAGATAGTTTCGCGTATTTGCGGTATTTGCAGCTGTGCCCATACTGTAACAGCGATAAAGGCAATAGAGAATGCCTTTAATATTCAGGTTTCTGAGCAGACGAAGTTATTAAGAGAGCTGCTTACAATAGGGGAAAGAATAAGAAGCCATTCTACGCATTTATATTTTCTTGCTTTGCCAGATTACTGGGGATATGAGTCAGGAATAGCCATGGCTGCTAAGCATAAAAAAGAGGTAAATCGTGCTTTGGAATTAATGAAGCTAGGAAATAATATCATAGAAACTATTGGAGGAAGGGTAATGCATCCTGTAACCCTTGAGGTAGGCTCTTTTACCAATATTCCTGACAAGGAAAAATTAAATGAACTTCTGAAAAGATTGAAGTTTATAAGAAAAGATGCTGTAAAAACAGCTGAATTATTCTCTTCTTTACAATACCCTTCTTTTGAGAGGGAAACAGAGTATGTTTCTTTAAAACAATTAGATAATTTCCCTTTGCTCAGTGGGGATATAGTTTCGACTAAAGGACTTAACATAAAAGCAAACCAGTATAAAAAATACTTTAAGGAATATATTGTTCCTTATTCAACTGCTAAGTTTGCTGTAAGAGATGATAAATCTTATATGACAGGAGCTTTAGCAAGAGTAAATAATAATCTTAAACTATTGTGCAAGGATGCTGAAAACATTATAAGAAAATCAAGAATAAAGTTCCCTAATTATAACCCTTTTGTTAATAACTTTGCCCAGGCATTAGAGTTAATACATTGGATAGACAGAGCCATAGAAATAATCGAAAAATGGGAGTTTAAGAAAGAATATCCTCAGGAAGTAAAGCCAAAAGCTGAAAGGGGCATAGCTGTAACAGAAGCTCCTCGTGGGATATTGTTCCATAATTATGAGTTTGATTCAAAGGGTTTTGTGAAAAAATGTAATATCATAACTCCAACGTGCCAATTTTTAAGAAACCTGGAAGAAGATATTAGAGAATATGTTTCTCAATCCTTAATTGATAAACCAGAAAAGGAGTTAAAGCTTGAGATTGAAAAGCTGATAAGGGCTTATGATCCTTGTTTTTCTTGTAGCACTCATTTTCTTGAATTAAAGCTAAAAAGACAGCAGAAAACTATATAAATCATCTTCCATTCACTATTATAATATGTCGGGGTGGGTTAGCCAGGAAAAAACTCTTGAAGTGCTGAAAAAAAAGAGGTTTCCTGTTGTTAAAAATGCATTTGTAAAGTCTGAAAACCTTCTTAAAGAAGCTAAAAAGCTAAAATTCCCTTTAGTTATGAAATTAATTTCTCCTGATATTATACATAAATCAGATGCAAAGGTTGTAGTTTTAGATATAGAAAATGAGGAAGAGCTAGAGAAAGCTTATGAGAAAGTTATAAAGAATGCTAAGAAATTCAAGAGAAATGTAAAGATAGAAGGTATTTTCTTGCAGGAAATGGTTTCAGGAGAAGAGGTTATAGTTGGAATGAAAAGAGACCCTCAGTTTGGTCCTGTTATTATATTCGGCTTAGGAGGAATATTTGTTGAGATTTTAAAGGATGTAAGCTTTAGGATAGCTCCTGTTGACAAAAAAATGGCTTTAGAGATGATAAAAGAGGTAAATGGAGCAAAGATACTAGAAGGTGTTAGAGGACAGAAAAAAGCTAAAATTGATGATCTTGCCAGTATAATAACAAAAACCTCTAATCTTGTCATAGATGATAAAAAAATATTGGAAATTGATTTTAATCCAATTATTGTGAATAATAAAGAGGCAAAAATAGTAGATATGAGGATATTAAAAGAATGATACAATCAAATCATAATTAAAATGAGGAATTTAAACAAACTATTCAATCCACAAAGCATAGCTATAATCGGAGCCTCTAGGGACCATATTAGTGTTGGCTATGGTATTTTGAGAAATCTTACAACTGGCTGTGTTTATCAGTGCAAATATTGTAGACCCTTTCCAGGAAAGATTTATCCTGTAAATCCTTATGCTGAAAAGGTCCAGGGAATAAGATGTTATCCAAGTATATTAAGGATAGAAGATAATGTTGATTTAGCTATTATAGCAGTGCCTGCTAAACTAGTTCCTATGGTTCTCGAAGAGTGTGTTGAAAAGAAAGTAAAAGCAGTGATAGTTGTTTCTGCTGGTTTTGCTGAAATAGGAAAAGAAGGGAAAGAACTGCAGGATAAAGTAGTTGGGATAGCAAAAAAAGCAAAGATTCCTCTGCTTGGACCTAATTGTTTAGGTATAATAAGGCCTTCTTCAAAAATGAATGCTAGTTTTGCACCGAGTATGCCTCCAGAAGGAAGTATTGCATTTATTTCACAATCAGGAGCTTTGGCTGATAGCATAATTGATTGGGCAATAGAAGCAAGATATGGATTTAGCGCTGTTGTCAGCATAGGAAACAGGGCAGATTTGGATATAGTTAATTTTCTTGAATATTTTGCAGAAGATGAAAAAACAAAGGCAATTACTCTGTATGTAGAAGGAATTGACAACGGTAAAGAATTCATGGAAGTAGCTAGCAGAGTTTCAAAGAAAAAACCCATTATAGCTTTAAAGGCAGGAAGAAGTGAGCCTGGAAAAAAAGCTATTACAACACATACAGGAAGTCTTGCTGGCTCTTATAAAATATATGAAGCAGCTTTTAAACAAGCAGGAATAATATTTGCAGATAATATTGAAGAGATGTTTGATTTAGCTAAAGTGTTAGCTTACCAGCCTCCATGTAAAGGAAATAATATTGCTATTATCAGCAATGGTGGTGGCCCTGCTGTATTGTGTGCTGATTATTGCGGTTCAATGGGAATAGATTTACCAGAATTAAAGAAAAGTACATTAAATAAGATAGAAAAAATTGGAGTTATGCATAAAGCCTATTCAAAAAGAAACCCTCTAGATATTGTCGGGGATGCTTTGCCAGAGAGATATGAAGCAGCAATCAATGCTTTACTTAGTGAAAATTATATCAATGGTTTAATTGTAATTCAAACATTGCAGACAATGACGGATTCAGAGGAAGATGCTAATGTTATAATAGAAGCACATAAACAACATCCAGATAAACCAATCATTTGCACATATATGGGAGGTCATTTTTCTGAAAAGGGCATTAATCTTTTGGAGGAAAATCTTATTCCAGATTATAATGATCCAGAAAAGTCAGCAATGGCAATGAAAATTCTTATAAATAGATACAAATATTTGAAGAATAAATAATTACAATTTCTCCATCTTTTTAAGAAATTCCCAGTTCTTATCAATATGCTCCTGTATTCTCTTTATTGCATCTTTGTCATTTACCAGATGAGCAAACCTTTTCTGTGTTTTCAAAAACTCAGAAACAGGTTTTTTCTTATCACCAGGATCATAGGTTATTTTATATTTTCCATTCTCTACTTCATACAAAGGCCAGAAGCATGTTTCAACAGCTAATCTTGCAACTTTTATGCTTTCATTTTCCTTAATACCCCATCCTGGAATGCAGGGGCTTAATGAATTTATGAACTTAGGTCCTTTTATCTCAAATGCCTTTTTTGCTTTTTCAATCAAATCATTCCAGTGGCTTATAGAAGTCTGGGCAACATAAGGGATATTATGAGCTATCATTATTCTTGTAAAGTCCTTGCTGAATTCCTGCTTAGCAGCTCTTTTCTCTCCAAAAGGATCTGTTTTGGTTGTTGCTCCGTAAGGAGTAGCAGAGCTTCTTTGTATGCCTGTATTCATATAAGCCTCATTATTATAACATACATACAAAAAGTCATGTCCTCTTTCAACAGCTCCTGATAAAGCTTGGATGCCTATATCATAAGTCCCTCCGTCTCCTCCAAATGCAATAAATTTAATATCCTTCTTTATCTTTCCTTTTTTCTTTAAGATATCATAAGCAGATTCAACTCCTGAAATAGTTGCAGCAACATTCTCAAAAGCATTATGAATCCAAGGAACATTCCATGCAGTGAATGGAAATACAGTTGTAGAAACCTCTAAGCAGCCAGTGGCAGTAGCAACAACAACTGGTTTTTTAGTAGCCATCAAAAACATCCTTGCATTTATTGCTGCTCCGCAACCAGGGCACATTCTATGTCCGCTGCATAATCTACATTTCTGCTCTGTTAATTCCTTTAAATCAACCATTTCTTACACCAAGATAATTTTCTTTTTTTGCTTTTTTATTAATAAGAGCATCAAATACCTGCTCAATCATTTTTGGCCTTATCTCTCTTCCACCCAATCCAAAAATATAACTAGCGATCTTTGGCTTTTTAGCTTGTTCGTAAAAAGCTGATTTTATTTCTGCAAATAAAGGTGCTTCTGCACCTAATGAAGCAGCTCTATCTAAAACAGCAACTGCTTTCTTTCCTTTTAATAATTTAACAATCTCTTCATTCGGGAAGGGTCTGAACATTCTTATCTTTAATAAACCAACCTTTTTTCCTTTCTTTCTTAAAACATCAATGACCTCTTTTGTTGTTCCTGCAGTGCTTGACATTGTTACAATAACATATTCAGCATCCTTTAGCTTATAATCTTCAACAACATCATAATACTTTCCGCAAATCTTTGAAAATTCTTTTGCTATTTTTGGGTATATTTTAATAACTTGTTCCATTGCTTCTACCTGCTGCCTTTTATGCTCAAAATAGTAATCATAGAAATCTATTGGTCCGATTGTAACAGGATTATCAACATCCAATAAAGAATATTTTGGCTTATACTCTTTTATAAAATTTTTAATTTTAGAATCATCTAATAATGAAACAGGCTCAACTGCATGACTTGTTATAAAGCCATCCTGGCATACCATTACAGGCAGCATTATATTATTATTCTCGGCTAGTCTTAAAGATAATATTGTTAAATCATAAACCTCTTGTGCATTCTCGCAATATAATTGAATCCATCCTGAATCTCTTTCAGCCATAGTATCTGAATGGTCGCAATGTATGTTTATAGGACCTGATAAGGCACGATTAACCACATTCATTATTATTGGTAATCTTGTTGATGCAGCTATGTATATTATTTCATGCATTAAGGCAATTCCCTGAGATGAAGAAGCTGTCATTACTCTTGCTCCTGAAGCACTTGCTCCAACACAAGCAGACATTGCTGAATGCTCTGACTCTACTCTTATTAGTTCTGAATCTACTTTTCCATCTGCCACATATTGTGAAAATGAATGCATTATATCTGTTTGCGGGGTTATAGGGTAAGCTGCAACAACATCCGGATTAATCTGCTTCATAGCCAAAGCAACTGCTTCAGCTCCTGTCAAAGGTTTATTATTTTTTGTCTTTAACATTTTTCTTTTCTTCTTTCTCAAATTCTGATTCACGCTTCATCTCAATGCATTTTACAGGGCATACTTCTGCACATAAGCCGCATCCTTTGCAAAAATCTAAATTAGTTCCGACTTTCTTTTTGTTTTTTACTATGATTGCATTATCAGGGCATACAGCCCAGCACTGCATACAGTGGATGCATTTATTTAAATCTGTTACCGGACGGAAGGTTCTCCAGTTTCCTGTTTTATATTCTTTTGAGTTTCCCGGCTTTGTTATATAGCCTCCTATCGGAAGCTCTTTCCATGATTCCTTTTTTTTAATGCACTTCTTTGAAGCCACGGTCCATCGCCCTCAGATTTTTTTTCATAATATCTTCATTGAATTTTCTTTTAAATTTATCCTGAAACTTTTTCTTCAGAACATCTAACGGAATTTTTTTATAAATCTTTAAAACAGCGCCCATCATTGGCGTATTTGTAATATTTTTTCCAAATTCCTCTAATGCTATCTTTGTAGCATCCAAAATAAAAATTTTTCCTTTAAAATTTAATTCCTTTTTTATCTTTTCACTTGACAAATCAGAATTAACAAGTATTATCTCGGAGCCGCATATTTCCTCTCTTACTTCTTCGTCATAGATTAAGCCAGAGTCAATAACAACACTTAAGTTAGGCTTATGTATACCTGAATGGATTCTTATCTCCCTGTCAGCTATTCTCAGATAAGAACGCATTGGTGCTCCTTCCCTTTCTGCTCCATACTCAGGAAATGCCTGCATATACATCCCTTTTTCCAAAGCAGCATGGGCTAATATAGCAGCAGCAGTCTTTGCACCCTGCCCGGCTCTTCCATGTATGACTATTTCATAGATATCTTTCATTACAAAAATCAAAAGAATGATGGTATTTAAATCTTTTCATATGATTATCCATACTTCAACTTAAATACCAATATAATAGAAACGAGTGTAAAAAGCACTGTGTTTGCTGCAACGATAGGAACACTTTTTATTAATACTCCATAAGTTGCCCATGACAGAGCAGCGAAAAAAAGAATTATACACATACCCAATGACAAGTCCTTTGTATGCTTTGTTTTCCATGTTTTGATAACCTGCGGTAGAAAAGAGATTGTTGATAAAACAGATGCTATCCATCCGATTATTAATGCAATGTTCATTTTTTTAAAGAAAAACTATTCCTTTAAATAGTTTTGGTATATAGAATAAATAACTTACTTTCTATTAATCTTCTCAAGGCCTATATTATTGAACATTATAGCGAAGTTTCTGAAATATAGTTCCATACCAAACCCATTGTCCCCAAGGTTGTGTATATACCATGTTGGTACTATAATCTGTTCATGTTGCACATATGAGTATTTTTCTAGTTTCTCTTTACCAACTGGGTGTTCATAAGGACTAATTGTTAGCCATTGTGTAGGATCTTTATGAAAATTTAATCCTATGCTTGAACCAACATATTGTATATCAATTTTCTTTTTTTCTTCATCCACTATACGATTCACCGAATTTACATCTTTATTAGAACAACTTATTTCATCCTTTATAATATTATCAATTACTTTTATCTTTTGTTCCTTTTTTAGAATCTTTTCAATAGCAGAAACATCTTTTTTGATTGAATCAGATACGGCCTTATGCACTTCTTCAATAAAATCTTGAGTATATACAGAATCTGAAATATAAACTAATTGATGAATAGGTATTTCATTAGGCATCAATATATCTCCACCTAATCTACCTGGTACAATTAATTCTTTATATGTTAATGGTTCTATTGACATTTTACCTTGCCCAAATTATATGTTATATATAAAGGTTTCCTTCAAAATAAACCAAAAACTCTAAAAAAATCTAGATTTGTAATCCTTTTTGCTTTAACTACGCAAAACCAGGTTGTGTTGCGTAGTCGGGGTATAGAGTAAATGGTGCGTTGAGGGGGATAGTGATTAATTTTATATATAATCTTAGTATTCTAAGTTGATGATAAGTAGAATAGTAGCATATGATTTTATTTTAGGATTAATTACAGGTTTTATTGGGGGTATTATAGTTCTGATTGGTCAACAATTTACTTATCACTTTAAAGGTGCTTCAAGAAAGAATACTTGGACTCCAGTCGTTACCTTGTATTTTTCTTCTGCATTACTCTTTATTATAGTGCTTTTTATAGTTCATTTTTCAGAGTGATTTGTCTGGATTATTCCGAATTATAATAAAAACAAAAGATTTAAATAGTATCTGGGTATATAAATAATATAATGGACAGCTTCCCCCTTTTTCTTAAAAATGAATAGTTACTACTAAAAAGGGGTTCAAAAACAAAAGCTTTATATATAATGAGATAATAAAAGGCACAGGGGATTAAAATGGTTGAAATAATAAAAATAATTGAAGCAACAGAACTTCCTTTAGAAACACGAAAAGAATTTGGTGTGTTTGAAGGTTTGGTAGAGGTCAGACTAAAAAAGGATTCACCACCAATCATTGAAGGCATTAAGTCTATAAAAGGAACTTTTTCAGATAAACTATTTAAAACTATGAACGACTCAAAATAATTTTATTTTTACAATGGAAACGCATATCCAGATTTTAGTCGATGAGACCATTATAAAAAAAATTCTTAATAAAGATGATTCAGTTAAATTGTTACTTGATTTTCTTTTCTGGAGAAAAATGAAATTATTATGCACTGACACTTTAAAAAGGCATATAATTAAAAAATTAAACATAAATAGTGATTCTTTTAAAATATTAAAGAATGTAGTTGATTTTGAAGAATTTGATTTTAAAGAGGAAAATTTATCAGCTGATGAATCTATTATCCAATATGTAAATACTTCCTCTTTTCTTTATGAAGTATATTTTATTACAGAGAAAACTGATTACAAAACAAGTCGTCAAGGTAGCGACGATGAAATAAAAGATTGTGTTAATATATTCAATATAAATACTTTTAATAAACTCTTAAGAGGAACTACTAATTTTATGGGTTGGGTCAATAATCTAAAAAAATAGATAATCTTAATATTACTTCGCTTTCAATCCCTTCTTAATAAGCTCTACAACTGCCTCATTGTTGTTCTTTAGTCCTTTGTCAATCCTATACTTCAAGACCTCGTTCCAGAGCTTATCTTCGCAGTCTAATAATAGTTTCTTTGCCATACTATTAATAACTATTAATACTTATATATAAACATTTCGGTTCTGCAACATATATTAACTATTATTAATGATTATTAATAGAAACATTTATATATAAGTTCTACTTTATTGTTAATAGTTGTTAATAAACGTTAATAAGGTGATAAAAAATGCAATATACAAACAATAAAACAGGCTCAGAAAAGATGAGAGAAGTAAGAGGTTATGCAATAATCTCAAAAGGAGATACTCCTAAAAAGATAGACAAGAACACTTTTGAAGTCCCTTCTCAGAACGGAAACGGAATTTACAAAGTTACAAAAAACGGAAAATGGGAATGTTCCTGCCCTGACTATCAGGAAAGGCATAAAGACTGCAAACATATTCACGCAGTAAGATTTTATCTTGACTTCAACAATAAGGTAAAGATAGAAAACAAAGGCATAGTAAAGGACAGGCAGAGATGTCCATACTGCAAAAGTTCAAACACTGTCGGATATGGTAAAAGACATACAAAAAGCGGGCAGAAACAGAGATACAGATGTAATGATTGCAGAAGAAAGTTCATAGAAAACAAGGATTATGAAAGGTATAAGGGAAACAGCAAGACAACTTCCCTTATTCTTGACCTTTACTTTAAGGGGATTTCACTAAGAGGCATAAGAGACCATTTAAAGCAGTTTTATAATCTTTCATTGCACCATAGCAATATTTTAAGAAGAATACATAAGTTCAGCATTATAATTGATAATTATGTTCAGACATTAAAGCCAGAAGTAAAAGAAATCTGGAATCACGACGAAATGAAGATACAGGCAGGGGGTAAATGGCTTTGGCTATGGAATATTATGGATAAGGAAACCAAATATCTAATAACAACACAGGTAAGCTATAATGCTATGACTTATAACAGCAGAAAGTTCTTTGCTCAGGCAAAAGAACAGGCAAAGGCAGAGCCAAGATACCTTATTACAGACGGCAGACATTCTCTAACAAGCAGTATAAAGAGGGAAATGCCTACAACAGACCACGTAAGGTTAGTTTCATTAACAGATAAAAGGCAGAACAACCAGAATGTAGAGAGATTAAACGGAACTTGCAGGGACAGGTTTTCACCTATGCGTGGCTTTGGAAATGGGGAAACTGCCGAGATAATGACCTCTGCCTTTAGAAATTACTATAATTTCATCAAGCCCCATAACTCAATAGGTGGAAGAACACCTGCTGAAATGGTCGGTATCGGCGTAGAGAATAGCGAGAATAAGTGGGAAGAACTGCTTAAGAGGGCATTAATGAATTAATATGATTCAGAGTTACTAATCAGCTAATTTATATTTTTTTACAATATAATAACCTAACACTATAAGTATTAAATAAATTATAAGGGGGTCTAAATTTATATCTGAGATGATTGTTGTTAAATTCGTCTTAAGCCATTCACCAAAAAGGAAAACAACCAATAAAGAGAATATCAAAGCATAAAATTTAAATCCTGTAGAAGGTCTTCCTTGTTTTCTTATAGCTTTTAATATAATTTCTACTATAAAATAAGCGATTATATAAGCCCACAATAGAACATTAATCAAAGCCAAAAATTCGTTTATGATAATATCACCCAGTAATTATATATTAGAGCTTATTTATATAGTTTAGCAAATTAAACTGCATTACCCCCCTTAACGCAACGAAAAGGCGATTTTATGCGAAATCACCCATTAGCGCAACATAACCCAAAACCAAAAAGTATAAATATCCCCCAATAATAAATACAGAATATGGGGTGGCTTATTCAACAAAAAGAGGTTATTGTAAACTGGATTTCTGGTCTTAAATATAGTGAGTTTATAATCAATAAATACAGCTATGCTAGTTTTATCTTTCTTGGCTTTGTAATACTGGCATGGTTTATAAGACACATATACAAAGTTGTTTTTATGAGGATAGCCAAAAAAACACAAACAACAGTTGATGATCAGGTTTTTGAATCCACAAAATGGCCTGTATCCTTGATAATGCTGATAATCGGTTTTAAGGTTGCCATAATCCCTTTGCTGCTGAGTGAAAGAATAAGTGGTTTTATCAATCATACTGCAGACTCTTTAGTCATCATACTAATAGCAGTTATTGCTACCAATATAACCAATATCTTTGTAAGTGCATGGGGCAAAAAATTCACAGAAAAAACAAAATCAGAAACAGATGACCAGCTCTTGGTTATTGTCCACAGGTTCTTCAGAGTTCTTTTTGTTATCCTTGCTTTGTTGTTTATTATGAACAAGTGGGGTATAGAGATAGGACCTTTACTAGCCAGCTTGGGAATAGCAGGTATTGCAATAGGTTTTGCTGTTAAAGACTCTTTGGCAAACATATTTGGGGGAATACAATTGATAATAGACAAAACCTTCAAAGTTGGAGACAAAGTTGAGCTAGTAGATGGGACAGTAGGAGTAGTTCAGGATATCAGCTTAAGAAGCACAAGAATAAGAACCTATGATAATGAGCTTTTGATAATACCTAATGGAAAGATGGCTAATGAGCCTATAAAAAATCATGTACAACCAGAGCTAAAGGTCAGAGTAAGGGTTCCTTTTAGTGTTGAATATGGCTCAGACCCAAAAAAGGTTAAGAAAGTTGTTTTAGATGCTATTAAAAAATTAGATGATGTCATGAAAGAGCCTAAGCCAGATGTTTTATTCATGGAGATGGCTGATTTTTCATTAAACTTCAGAGCACAATACTGGGTGCCAAGCTATGATAAAAGGTTTATGTCAAAGGTAAAGGCAAATGAACTGATCTATGAAGCTCTGAATAAAGCAGGTATTGGAATTCCATTCCCAACAAGAACAGTATATATCAAACAAAAAAAGAAAAAGAAATAAAGAGGTGTTTAATGACTAAATCTGATGAGTTTATTTTATGGTTTAATGATATAGGCATTGAAGATGTTCCTCTTGTAGGAGGCAAGAACGCTTCGTTAGGTGAGATGTACAAAGAGCTAACAAAGAAAGGGATTAATATTCCAAACGGCTTTGCCTTGACTGCTTATGCCTATGATTATTTTTTAACTAAATCTGAACTGAAAAAGAAAATTAATAGTCTATTAAGAAAAATAAAAAGAACAAATATCAGAAATCTTCATAGATGTGGTTCAGAAATCAGGCATATAATTTTAGAAGCTGAATTTCCTGAAGAATTAAATAAAGCTGTAAAGGATGCTTATGATAAGCTATGTAAAGAATATAAAAAAACTAATTTAGATGTTGCTGTAAGAAGCTCTGCAACAGCTGAAGATTTACCGGATGCTAGCTTTGCAGGTCAACAAGAAACTTACCTAAATATAAGAGGATATGCCCAATTGCTTGAAGCTTGTAAGAAATGTATTGCTTCTTTGTTTACAGACAGAGCCATACATTATAGAATTGATAAGGGCTTTAATCATGAGAGGATAAAGTTAAGTGTAGGACTTCAGAAAATGGTAAGAGCAGATAAAGCTTCCTCAGGAGTAATGTTTACCCTTGACACTGAATCAGGCTTTAGAGATGTTGTCTATATAACTGCTTCTTACGGATTAGGAGAGAATATTGTCCAAGGTAAGATAATTCCGGATGAATACTATGTTTTCAAGCCAACCTTAAGGCAGGGTTATAAGCCTATAATTAATAAGCAAATAGGTTCAAAGTCCTTTAAATTAATATATGATGTTTCTGGGAATAAAACAACAAAGAATGTTCCTGTTGACAAGGAAGATAAAAAGAGGCTTGTTTTGGATGATAAGGAGATTTTAAAATTAGCAGAATGGGGTGTTGCAATAGAGGAGCATTATTCAAAAAAGGCAGATACCTACAAGCCAATGGATATAGAATGGGCAAAAGACGGGAATGACAATAAGCTTTATATTGTACAGGCAAGACCTGAAACAGTGCAGAGCCAGAAAGACAGGACAAAGTTTTATGAGTATAGATTAAAAAAGAAAGGTAAAGTTTTAGTTACTGGAGACAGTGTCGGCTCAAAGATTGGCTCAGGAGCAGTAAATATAATAAAGAATGTTCATGAGATTTCTGATTTCAAAAAAGGTCAAATTCTTGTTACAGAAATGACAGACCCTGACTGGGAACCAATAATGAGAATAGCATCTGGAATAGTAACAAACAAAGGAGGCAGGACATGCCATGCTGCAATTGTCTCAAGAGAACTTGGAATACCTTGTGTTGTTGGAACAATAGAAGGAACAAGAAAACTGAAAAATAAGCAAATTGTGACAGTAGATTGCTCTCAGGGAGAAACAGGCTATGTTTATTATGGAAAGCTGCCATTTACATTAAAAGAGTATAATATGAAGGATTTCAGGGAAACAAGAACAAAGATAATGCTTAATTTGGGAAACCCCCAGGAAGCTTTTAATCTAAGCTTTGTTCCAAATGAAGGTGTTGGCCTTGCAAGGGAGGAATTTATCATTAATTCTTACATAAAGATACACCCTCTTGCATTGCTTGATTATGATAAATTAAAAGATTCAAAACTAAAGGATGAGATTAATGAATTGACTTATGATTATAAAGATAAAACCCAATATTTTATAGATAAACTGGCAGAAGGAATTTCAATGATTGCAGCTGCTTTCTATCCAAAAGATGTTATATTAAGGTTTTCTGATTTTAAAAGTAATGAATATGCTAATTTAATAGGAGGCAAGCTATATGAACCAGAAGAAGAA
>CAZENX010000003.1:17180-37323 GCA_964513865.1 uncultured Methanosarcinales archaeon
GGATGGAGAGGTGCTTCTCGTTATTATGATGAAAAGTTTAAAAAAGCATTTGCTTTGGAATGCAAAGCAATAAAGAAAGTAAAAGAGGAGTTCGGATTAACCAATATAAAGGTCATGGTTCCGTTCTGCAGAACAATAGATGAAGGAAAAAAGGTAATTAAGGAAATGGAACTTTCTGGCTTAAAACAGGGTAAGGATTTAGAAGTTTACGTGATGTGCGAAATACCAAGTAATGTAATATTAGCAGATGATTTTGCCAAGATATTTGATGGCTTTTCAATAGGAACAAATGACCTTACGCAATTAACTTTAGGATTAGACAGGGATTCAGAACTTATTTCCAGTATTTATGACGAGAGGAATGAGGCAGTAAAAAGATTGGTAGCAGATGTAATATCTGTTGCAAAAAGCAATGATAAAAAGATAGGCATTTGCGGAGATGCTCCATCTACTTTTGATGATTTTGCCCAATTCTTAGTTGAAGAAGGTATTGATTCTATAAGTCTAAGCCCTGATGCTGTCATAAAAACAACCTTAAAGATAATAGAGAAAGAAGAAGAACTAGGTATATTGCCTAAACTTTAAACCAAAAACATTATAAACCTTTTTTCTTTAAGATATAAAATGCCTCTAGTAACATTGTCATATTTGCTGAAAAAAGCACAGAAAGGAAAGTATGCTGTTCCTATGTTTAATATCAATAATATGGAGATTCTACAGGGAATAGTAAATGCAGCTCAGAAGGAAAAAGCCCCAATAATAATTGGTGTCACAGAATCTGCAATAAAATATGCTGGTTTAGATTATATAAAAGCAATGGTTGATGTTGCAAAAAAGGATATAACATGTGCCTTGCATCTGGACCATGGCAAAAATATAAAAATAATAAAAGAATGTATTGATAAGGGTTTTACTTCTATAATGATAGATGCTTCTTTCTATGATTTTAATAAGAATGTTAGAATTACAAAAGAAGTTGTAAAGATGTGCCATAAAAAAGGTATTTCAGTGGAAGCAGAGCTTGGACAATTAAAAGGAATAGAAGATAATGTTGTTGCTAAAAAAAATATATATACAACTCCTGAAAAAGCAGCTGAGTTTGTTAATAAAACAGATATTGATGCTTTAGCAGTTGCAATAGGAACTAGTCATGGGGCTTATAAATTTAAAGCAAAACCAAAACTTGATTTTAGAAGATTAAAGAAAATCAGGGAATTAGTTGATATACCTTTAGTTTTACATGGTGCTTCAGGAATTCCTCAAGAAATAGTTAAACAAGCTAATGCTTATGGAGCAAAGATAAAAGGAGCAAAAGGAGTACCAGATAAAGACATTAAAAAAGCAATAAAATTGGGGATTTGTAAGATAAATATTGATACTGATTTAAGGTTAGCTTTTACAGCAGGTATGAGGCAGGTATTATGCAAGAATCCTGAAAATATTGACCCCAGAAAGATACTTGGAGCAGGAAGAGACCAAATAGAGAAAATAGCCAAAGAGAAGATAAGGTTGTTTGGATGTAATAAGAAAAATTAGCTAATCATTCCTCTTCTAAAGAATTATAAAAATCTAAATCTTTCCTTGTTAAAACTGGTAATATTTTGGGCAGTAGCAACCTATCTACTATGATTCTTAATTCATTTTTGTTTAAGTTATCACACTTCCTATAATCAAGGCTTTTAGGAATTCCATCTTTTAATTCAGGATTATTAGATAAATCATATGTCCAAAAACTACAAAATGCAGATTTTTTATTAGGATGAAAATACTCAACTTTGACTCCCAAATACTTAACATTTTTAATCTTTTGATTTAATGGTACAATTCTTGCCAATATTTTATTTTCTAATTCAAGATCATAGATGTTTGTTTTGTTTTCTTCATCCTTTCTTCTTTTCCATTCCCACTTTCCTTCATACTCCTCAAGTTCTTTATTCCCTATTGATTTCTTAATATTTCTCTCATGGGTTTCAATTAATATCTTTAAATTTGTCATTTTTAGATAAAAATCAACAAATTATATATAAACTTAATCTATTTACGAGTCAATAATAAACTATATAAAGGAATAACTATTAACATATGAATATTATTTTAAGGGGTGGGATTATGATTAAGGTTGCAATTAACGGCTTTGGCAGAATAGGTAGAATGGTCTTTAGGGCTGGTTTTAAGGATAAGGATATTGATTTTGTTGCTTTTAATGATTTAACAGATGTTAAAACCTTAGCACATTTATTGAAATATGACTCAGTTCATGGCAAGTTTCCTGGAAAAATAGATCATGATAATGAAAATATCATTGTAGATAGCAAAAAGATTAAGGTTTTTGCAGAAAAAGACCCTGAAAAACTGCCATGGAAAAAATTAAAGATAGACATTGTTGTTGAAAGCACTGGCATCTTCTTAACAAAAGAATTAGCTTCAAAACATCTAAAAGCAGGTGCTAAGAAGGTTTTACTAAGTGCGCCTGCTAAAAGCCCTGATATTAAAACCATTGTATTAGGAGTGAATGAAGTTATTTATGACAAGAAAAAAGACAAGATAATAAGCAATGCTTCATGCACAACAAACTGCTTAGCACCTTTGGTTAAGGTTTTAAACAATACCTTCGGGATTAAGAGAGGATTTATGACAACAGTTCATGCATATACAGCTGACCAAAGATTACATGATGCTCCTCATAAGGATTTAAGGAGAGCAAGAGCTGCTGCTATAAATGTAGTTCCGACAACAACAGGAGCAGCAAAGACAGTAGGAAGGGTAATTCCGGAATTAAACGGCAGATTAGATGGTATTGCATTAAGAGTGCCTGTTGCTAACAGCTCAATAACTGATTTTGTCTGTGAGGTTGAAAGGGACATCACTATTAAACAGGTTAATGATATATTCAAGAAATTAGCAAAAAAAGAGATGAAAGGCATTCTGGAATATTCAGAAGAGCCTTTAGTAAGCACAGACTTAATAGGGAATCCACATTCAGCAATATTCGATGCTTTATCTACAAATGTTATTAATGGCAATTTTGTTAAAGTCTTAGCTTGGTACGATAATGAATATGGCTACAGCTGCAGGATGATCGAGCTATTAAAGATAATGTAAAAGATGAAATCTATAAGGGATTTTGATCTAGAAAATAAAAAAGTTCTTATTAGGGTTGATTTTAATGTTCCTATAGATAATTTTGGGCATGTAAAAGATGATACTAGGATAAGAAAAGCCTTGCCAACAATAAATTATGTTCTTGAAAAACATGGTAGAGTAATTTTAATGAGCCATCTGGGAAGACCAAAAGGACAATATATTGAAGAGCTAAACATGGATGCAGTAGCACATACCTTATCAAGATTATTGAATGAGCATATTATTAAATTAGATGATTGTATAGATGTTTTCATACCTAACGCTAAAGTTGTTTTACTTGAAAATCTGAGGTTTCATAAAGAAGAAGAGGAAAATGATGAAAATTTTGCAAAAAAATTAGCTAGCTTAGCAGACATATATGTAAATGATGCTTTTTCTGTTTCTCATAGAGAACATGCTTCTGTTTCTGCAATAACAAAATTCTTACCTTCCTGTGCAGGTTTTTTATTGGAGAAAGAGATAGAGATGCTTTCTTTAAAGAATATAAAAAGGCCATTTATTGCAATAATAGGAGGAGCAAAGATTTCTACTAAAATAGGGGTTATTGAAAATCTGCTGAAAAAGGTAGATTATTTGTTATTAGGTGGAGCAATGACATTTACTTTCTATAAAGCTAAAAACTTAGAAATAGGAGCATCCTTAGTAGAAGACTCTGAGATTGATAAAGCAAAAAAACTTCTTAAAAATAAAAAAATAATCCTGCCAAAAGATATTGTTATAGCAGATAAAATAGATAATAATGCAAAAACCAAGATAGTTGAATATAATAAGATACCAAGAGATTGGGTTGGGTTGGATTTGGGAGAGAAAACAATAAGCTCTTTTAAGGATATGATAAAGAAAGCAGGAACTGTTTTCTGGAACGGCTCGCTTGGTTATATAGAAATAGAGAAATTCTCAAAAGCTTCTGATGAAATAGCCAAAGAAATAGCAAACAGCAAGGCAACAACAATAGCAGGAGGAGGAGAAACTATTCTTACTATAAATAAGTTAAATCTTGAAAATAAATTTACCTTTGTTTCTACAGGGGGCGGAGCTTCTTTGGAGTTTATAGAAGGTAAAAAACTGCCTGGAATAGAAGCCTTAAAATAAATCACAAACAAAAGAAATCTGATTGAAATCATAAAATGATTTCTAGCATCTTTCAAAATTAAAATTTTAAAAAGGTTTTTATATAATCACCACTTTCAAATGGATATGAGTGGGGATTTAAAAAAATTAAATAAAGCACTGGCTAAATCTTTTACTGCTGTTAAGGAAGATATGGATAAGCTTAGAGAGGAGAATAAAAAACAAGATAAAAGAATCAAAGATTTGATTAAAGAAAATAACAGTTTAAAAAAACTTCTTGATAATCTAGGAAAAAATGTTATACTGGCAGAGCAGTATGATTTTATCGAAAGAAGAATGGATGAATTAGAGGAAGAGATGTTTAATCTGGAGGATAAAAAGATAGATAAAAAGAAATTTGAATCGTCTGTTTCTAATCTAAATTATAAAATTCAGGGAAAAGAAAACCTGAGAAAAAGGATAAATGAATTAAAAAATTTTATAGCTGAGATGGAAAATCTTAAGCTAAAGTACATGAATTTGTCAGATTCTGTTTCAAGGTTAAAGAAAGCAGATAAAAGCTTTTTAACAAAAAAAGATTTTTCCAAAGAAATAAAAAAGCTTAAGGAAATATCCTCAAATCTCTTAGATTTAAAGAATTCTCTGTCTATAATAGAGCTTAGATTTGATGAATTTGAAAATACAATGGCTGAGGTTGTAAAGGATAAAGAGCTTATGAAAGTAAAAAACAGGATTAATTCAAGATTGAGAGAATTGGAAAAACAGATCAGGTCAAGAAGGTTAAAAAGTTAAGAAATATTCATTAAATTATTAATTTTATGCTAAACAAATCAAGAAACTCTTTCTTTATATCATCTTTTATCTTATTTATGTTAAGGGTTTCTTTTTCTTTCTTCAAAGTTTCTAATTTTTTATTTTCATCTTCAAGTTTCTTAGTGAAATGTTCTAGTTTATATCTCTCTTCTTGATACAGATTATTTATATTATTTTTACTTAATCTGTCATTCAAAATTATCTTTGTTCTTGTCTGTTGCTCAAGATTAAACCTTTTTCCATTAAGAAAATCTTTGTTTAGCTTATCTATAACTTCCAAAGTTTTCTCTTTTTTCTTGTCCTTTAGCTCAATCTTGTTCTGTTCTATGTTCCCTTTTAGTTTGGCTAAAACCAAAACTATATTTAATTCAGTATCTTCAAGTAAGGCTCTGTTTGGATCTTCTAAGAATTGATTAATCAATTTCTCGTTTAAGGAGCCTCTTTTATATTTCTTTAAAGATTTTTCAAGAATAGCAAATAGCTGTATAATCTCATCTTTCTCAGCTTTTATTTTTTCTAACAAAGATTCTTTTTCTTCCTCTGTTCTTTTATATTCATCATATTCTTTGCTTTGTTTTATCCCTTCAAATCTTTTCTTTACACTTTCTATCTTCTGCTCTGATTCCTTTATCAAAAGCTCTTGTTGTTTAATATTCTCTTTTAAACTATCTTTACTTTCATTAAATTTCTCTATCTTTTTAACTAATTCCCTTAAATATTCTATCTTGGAAAGCTCTTTATTTGCTACTAACTGCTTTAAATTTTTTATATTTATATTAATATCCTTTATTCCAATTGCTATATTAGTTGCTTGGTTATAGAAGAACTCCCTCATTACTTCATAACCTTTATAAGTAGCTTTGTTTAATTCATCTAATGTTACATCGAAATTATTGCAGAAATCATTTATTAAAGAGTAAGATTCTATATCAGGAAGTTCTATCTGCTCTAAAAAATTGCTAATCTTTTTAATATAAGCTTCTCTGTTGCCTTCCATTAACTGCAGAGCTCTTGTCGGAACATTCTTATTCTGTAATTCTGCATTTCTTAATATGTTAAGATTTTCCTTTAGTTTTGATTTTGTTTTTTCCAAGTCAGAGTAAGTTTCCTCTATTTTTTGATTGATATTGGCAAATTTCTCCTTTAGAAGATTTTCTGTATACTGCTTTAGCTCCTCCAATTTAATCTCTTTTTCCTCTATTTTTGATTTAAAAAACCTGTCTAAAAACCCCATAAAGGAAAGAAAATAGTAACATTTAATAAATTTTGTTAATATTTAGTAGATATGAGGAAACATGCTAAAAAACCACAGGAATCACCAAGGTAGCTTTGGATTGAATTAAAACATTGTTTAAAGAGGCTGATTCTGTATTTAAGGAAAACCCTAAGCTTAGTAATAGATATGTCACTCTAGCTAGGAAGATAGCTATGAAATATAAGATTAAAATACCTTCAAATTTAAAGAAAAAGTACTGTAAGCACTGCTATTGTTACTTGAAACCAGGGGAAAACTGTAGGGTAAGAGTGCAGAATAATAAGGTTATTTATTATTGTTCTAATTGCAAAAAATACATGAGATTTCCTTATAAATAAAGCTATTTTCTTTTAAATATTTTGTATATGTATTCACTGGATAGTAGTTCTAAAACCGAAAGATTTATATAGGAGTTATACTCACTGTATAGTAGCTACAAGCATGGGGGTTCCTTCTCATACATTCACCCACCCACAACCCCCTTGCTTAGCTTTTAAATAAAGGAGGAGAAAAAATGATGACAAATATCATAAAAACATTGGAAAATGGAAAAATAGTCAATATAAAAGAAGCAATGAGGATTGCAAAGGAACATCTCAATTTTATTCTAGACAACAATGCTCGTGATATAAATAGACGTATAGATATTGATCGAGAATCTTTCAAAGAAGGAGCAGAATCTCTAAAAATAATTTATAATCGTGGAATTAAAGAAATTTGTTTGTATAAAGGAAAAGGTATAAGTGAAAGTGTCAGACTTGTTCCTGCAAATAATGAATATGGATTTCTTCCTAAACTACAGGTGAAAACTTAAAAATGCAACAACTAACACAGCTGGTCTTAAAAGAGGAGCCATCAGAAGAGGCGAAAAAGAAAGCTGAACATATGTCAAAATATGATGATATGCTGAAGGTAAAGTAAAATGAGTATTGATTATTTTCTTGGCGGACACGGATTGAACGGAAAGTCACTTTCTGGAAGAAGGCTAGAAAACCTAAAATTATCTAATACAATTACTGAAAAAATCAAATATAATAGAAAAACAAGTTCTAGAGGATTAACATTAAGACAAAAACTAGCATTGGCACTTTTTATCCCTGTATTATTTGGTTTAGGTTATTTAAATATTGGTTGTGGACACCTAAAAAACAATGTTGCTAATGTTGGTATAGAGCAAGATGTTTATGATCCTGATGAATTCAGTATAGAGAAAGGAAATTTACGTGCAGTTCTTGTTGGAAAAAGAGATTCACTTGATAAATATTTAATTGATGAAAGTGGAGGTTTACCTTATACAATTGACCTTAATACATATGTTGGCCTTGTTGATGCTATAAACAATAAATATGAGATAAAGAATGATGGATATTTTTCATATGGTCAAATAGCTGCAGGAAAAATTGTTCTATTGCCTATTTTGGGATATAATAAACCAAATTATAAGCCTAAGGTATGGGAAAATGAGATTCCATTAGAGGATTTGGTGGTACTTGGTGTAAAAAATGGATGAAGATACTGCTATATTAAAAAAAATGGAACAGATGAGGAAGAAAAGAAGCAGGACATTTGACTCTGTTTTGAATAAAAAGAATTATGATAAAAGAGAACTGGATGAATTTTTGCTAGGTGAATAAAATGGGAAGAAAAAGAAGAAGTAAAACAAACACCACCTTTTTCATGGATATTCCTGATGAAGACCCTGACAATGGCAGGAAATGGAGGAAAACCGAGAAGTGGAGAGAACCATTGTTTTAAAGAGGTGAAACCATGTTTCTTAACAAAACTAAATCTATATATCTCTTATCAAACATTTTTTCAAAAGCAGTTTATCTTAACTCTTCAATAGTTTTAATTTTAGCCCTATTCATCTTTACTTTAATGCATACAAAAGCATAATTTTATATACCTTCTGGTTTCTTTAATTTTCATGTATAACTTAGAGCTGGAAAAAGCTGAAAAACTAATTAAAAAAAACAAGGCTAAAAGGATTTTATTACAATTACCAGATGGATTAAAACCAAAAGCAAAAGAAATACAAGATTTTCTAAAAAACAAAACCAATGCAGAGATTCTTATCTGGCTAGGCTCTAATTTTGGGGCTTGTGATATACCACAGGAAAAAAATTTAAAGGTTGACTTAATAATAAATTGGGGGCATAGCAAATGGTCTTAATATACCTTTTAACTATATTGTTAAGCTTTACAGGCTTAGGTTGTGGAGTAGCTTTGGCGTATATTGCAAAAGAAGAATTAAAAACTGGAATAAAATTATTTAAAATATTACAAGTGATTTTGCTTTTATCAATAATGGTTTTTTTATTCTCTAATCCTTTTACAAGATTATATTTCATAACTAGTTTGATATTCTTATTTGGGTTGCCTTCTGGTAGCTTAATTATGCAGGAAAGATTTAGAAAAAAGAAAATCAGCAAGAGAACGTATCTGATTTATTCTGTTATCTATATTATCTTTATAATTATATTGAGTATACTACAACTGCTACAATAATTCCGATTATAATCCCTATCAGAACCTGTAAGGGCGTATGTCCTTCATGAATATTTACATCTTTCTTAGTTAATTTTCTTAGCAGTTGAGCATGTTTATGCACTTCTAACCTTACTCCAAATGCATCTTTAAAAACAAGGAAAGAAAATATCAGACAAACAAAAAATAATACAGAAATTCCCAGTTCAAAAAATATAGCAGTTGTTAAAGCAGAAACAATTGCAGAATGGTTACTAACAAGACCACCATCCTCAATAAATATCCTAGGTACAAATTTCCTTCCTTTTATTTTATAATGGATAATCTTTATTGTCTGAGCTAGAATCATGGCTATGAGAAAGCTCAAAAATATCTTATGGGTTATAATCTGTAAAAAGGTGTTCATATTAAAAGAATTAAATTAGAGATTTAAAAATTTATTGTTTTCTTTTAAATATATATTTAAGAATAATACTTAATCCTAACCCTATAGCTCCACCATCTAAATTACTATATATTGAAGTTTTTCTTTTTAATATAGCATCTCTTAGATCCCCATTAAATAATGTTTGTCCGTTCCCAATCTCAAAAAAGAAATGGGCATCACTTCCTCCTGTAATTGCTACATTTAATCTTTTTGCCAATAAACATGCTTTCTTGTTCAGGTACGAAATTACCATTCTTCCATTAAACCCTTCAACACCATCTATCTTTTTAGTAATCTTTTTCCTTAATCGTAATCTTCTTAAATATGCATAAGGATGTGCTATCACTACTAAACCATCCTGTTCTCTTATCTTATCTATGACATCCTCAAAACTGCCTGGTTTTATCTCTTCCTGTATATAGTAAGCAAGAATCTCTCCATTATCTGTCATAATCTCTTCTGCTGGCACAATCTCAAATTCTTTGTCTTTGTTTAATCTTCTTATTAATAAAGATCCTTTCATTGTATCATGATCTGATATAGCTATACCATCCAACTTTCTTTTTTTCGCTATTTTAAGAATTGTCTTTAATCTAAGATTACTACATCTGGAATATTTGCTGTGAATATGTAAGTCATATCTTTTCATTTTTCTTTTAAAAAACAGGTAATATTTAAAATCTTCTATTAAGGTAAGGCTCTGAACCTTGTATTTATCAGGCCCCACTCAATAAATACTATAATTAAAGCTATTAACAAGAAGGTATAGCTTAAATCAACTGATAAAAACCCTTCCTCTGACATCTCACTAATACTATTGTAGGCAGAGACAAGCTCTTGTTTATTTTCAGCCTTATAGAACTCTCCATTTGTTTGATTAGCTATTCTTTCTAAAGCAGAGGTATCAAAAACAGACTTTACTCCAAGCTCTTCTGGCAAGAACCCAACTAATGACTCATTTGTTCCAATTCCAATTGTATGCACAACAACATGGTGTTTTTTAGCATAATCTATGCCTCTCTGAACAATATCATCAACAAAAGGTCCTGCTGTGTTTGAGCCATCTGTAAGCAGAATTATGGTTTTTCCTTTTCTTGAATTTAGCAGCATATTGGTAGAGGTGATAATAGCAGCACTTAAATCTGTTCCTCCTGCAACCATTACATCTATATTATTGATCTTTTCCTTTACTTTTAGCAAATCAGCTGTTGTCAGTTGCTCTATTGATGCTATACCTGCAAAGGAAACTACCCCTATTTCAGTTTTTGTTGTTAATGAATTTACAAAACCTACTGCAGAGTATTTTGCTGCCTCTAATCTGTCAGGCTCAAAATCTTTTGTAGTCATGCTTGCACTTGCATCTATTGCTAAAACAAAATCATTTTCATTAGTTTTTCCATAATACCAGAGAGTAGTGCCAGCTACCCCCAATATAAAAAATAACAAAACACCTAATCTTAAGATTAAGATAGGGATATTTTTTGTTAGCAAAGTAAATCCAGAAACCCTTTTCATAGCATCAAAATTAACAAACTTTATTGCCTTTTTTTTAGTGTATCTAAGTAATATAAAATGGGTAATAGTAAGTAAAGGCAAGCTCAGCAGCAACCATAAATAACTAGGGTTATTAAAGGTCAGGTCCATTTATGTTCCCCTTTTCTAAAAAACATTATTGTTTTATCAAAAAAATCTTCATCTGTTCTTAGTTCTAAAAATGGGACATTAAGATTTTCAAATACCAGCTCAATCTTTTGCTTTTCTTCTTTTGCTTCTTTATTATATTTTTTTGCATACTCTTTTGTGTCAATGTACATCTTTTCTTTTGTATAGACATCCTCTATAACCATCTGCCCAATGCTTTCAGGAATTTCTTCATCTCTTGGGTCTCTGATCATGATGGCGACAACATTATATCTCTGAGCTAAGAATTCTATATAATCTTTCCAATTTGGTTTTAGCCCGATAAAATCTGATACTAAAACAATTGTAGCTCTCATATGTAAGAATGAAATGGCATATTTTATTGCTTTTTCAAAATCAAAATTTCCACCATATAGGCTAGGCTCACTTAAGCTTTTTACAATTCTGTAATACTGTCGCCTTCCAACTTGAGGGTATATCTTCTCAACTAATCTGTCAGAGAAAAGAGCCATCCCTACATTGTCTCCTCCTCTTAAAATAGCAAAAGCAATTGATGAGATAACTTCTGCAGCATATTCGCATTTTAATTTTTTAGTGCTTGCAAAAAGCATACTATCTGAGACATCAACTAAAAAGAAGATATTGTGAGCCCTTTCTATCTCTAGTTCTTTTACCAAAAGTTTATTTGCCCTTAAAGAAGCCTTCCAATCTATCAATTTAGCGTCATCATTTACAGTATAGGCCCTATAACCAGCAAACTCTATCCCTCTTCTTTTAAGCTGTGAAATCCATTCACCTGCCAGAACCTCATTCAGAACCTTTCTTTTTGTATAGATATCTAATTTTCCTGTTCCTTTTGGTATTAAATCCGCCTTAAATTCTTTAAGCTTCATTTCAAATTTCCTCCTGAAATTTGTAATGTCCCAAAAATCTTCGATTTTTAAGGACATTTTCCTCTTTTTCTCTTAAAGAAATATATTCTTGTTTTGCTTTTATAAAACTTACGAATTTATTCAACTTATTATACAACCGGCACCTTTGATAGAAGTTCATCAACTATCTTATCAGGTTTAATCTCTTCTGCCTGACCTTCATAGTTTAATATAATTCTGTGTCTTAGCACATTATATGCCACTTTTTTCACATCATCAGGCGTAACAAAGGTTCTTCCATTCATAAAAGCCTTAGCTTTAGCTGCAATAAACATATTTATGCTTGCTCTTGGTGAGCCGCCATATTCTATGTATCTTCCTAAGGATATTTTGTACTTATCGGGATAACGTGTAGCTTCTGTAAGCCTAACAATATAACTTTCAATCTTCTTGTCTAAATAAATCCTTTTTACATCCTGCTGCATCTTTATTATTTCTTGAGGGCTTAACACTTGTTTTAGACCAAACTCGCTAAATTTCTTAATGTTTATGTTTTGATGCAAAATCTTTGTTTCTTGATTTAAATCAGGATAGGTCATTAAAACTTTGTAGATAAATCTGTCAATTTGAGCTTCAGGCAATGGATAGGTTCCTAAGATTTCAATAGGATTTTGAGTTGCCATAACAAAGAAAGGGTCTGGTAAAGGATAAGTTACTTTTCCTATAGTAACTTGGCGCTCCTGCATAGCTTCCAATAAAGCAGATTGCACTTTAGGAGGAGCTCTATTTATTTCATCTGCTAAAATAAAATTATTGAAGACAGGACCTTTTAAGGTATAGAAACCTTTCTCTTCCTCATAAACTGTTATACCAATAATATCTGTTGGCAGTAAATCAGGGGTAAATTGTATTCTAGCGAATTGTCCTCCTGTTATATGGGATAAAGTTCTTACTAATAAGGTCTTAGCAATCCCAGGTATACCTTCTACTAAGCAGTGCCCATTACATAGCAAAGCTTCAATAAAAGAATTAACAGCATCTTCTTGCCCAACAATAACCTTACCAATCTCTTTTTTTACTTCATTTAGCTTTTTTTGATAGCCTTGTATTAATTTAATAAAAGATTTATTAGTTGGATCTATCTCCTCTTTTTTTACCATGAGATATAAATAAAATATCTACTATTTAAAAACTTCGATTTTATAAAATTTTATTAAGGTTTTGCTTCTATTATTAATTTATTATCTTCGGGGCGGATGAATGTTTCTTCCCCCTCCTTCAATTTCAGGAAATCTGCTATACTTTTCGGTATCCTGATTGCCAATGAATTGCCTGTTTTGGTTATTTTTGTTTTTTTACCTAAACCAAAAAGTCCTTTCTTTTTTGCTATTTCTTCTATCTTTCTTGTAGTCTCTTCATCTGTAAAAGATTCATTGCATTTAGTGCAAATCTCAGCAGGAAATTCACCTAAGTAAATACCATACATATACTCCTTAATTTTGCCTTTCTTCAATATACCTTTTTCACAAATTGGACATTTCATTTTATCACCTTTTTAAAATTTCTCCGAAATTTTTAAGAGGTGCTAGAAATCTTTTTGATTTCCATCACCTTGGTTTCACAGTTATTACAAAATATATATCATTTATTTTTTTATAGACCACACAAAAATATCTAAAATATGATAATATCTTATCTGGTTTTTGTAGGCATTTTGAACCTGATTTTATCCCCTCTTTAACTTCAGATTCTGAAATTCCTCTTGCAATCATCTGTTCTCTGGCATGTTTGCTGTATCTTATCTTCAAATGTAACACCTGTATATACAGTAATTACAAGTAATATATAAATTTTTCTATTATTCTTTTCATTAAAAATCTTCTTTAGTAAACTTTAAATACGCTTACTTTAATTAAAGTAATATGCCTAGAAAACATAAGAAGGATAAATTAAAAGAAGAAAAACTAAAAAATGAAAAATTAAAGATAAGGAAAAAAGCCCTAAAAGAGATAACTTCTTTATCCAGAAGAATAAAGATTCAAGAGCTAGATAAGCAGGCAAAAGAATTCTATGATATTATAAGGACGTTCTTTGCCAAACTCTTTAAAATAAAATATCAGTATACCTATGAAGAGCTTCAAAGAGAAATAGAAAGGAAAAAGATAGATCCGAGATATAAAAAAAGAATTGAAAGGTTTATTAAAAAACTTACATATATCGAATATTCCAATATAAGAATAACTAATGAAAGATTAAAGGAACTTATTAATGAATTTAAGTATCTGGTGAAGAAACTTACTATTGTTGAGAAACCAGAAGAAAAGGTAGTTTCTAAAAAATTGGATAAGCTGCTTAAAAAGATAGTAGATAAAGCAAAGATATTCAAAAAATTAGAGCTAAAGAAGCCAGCTGAACCAAATAAGATAATTAAGGACATAAATCTTTTGCTAAAGGAAGGTAAAAAGGCTATTAATAACACGGAAAGGGTTAGAGCTGAAGAGATTTATAAGAAAATTGATAATCTGTACAGAAAACTATCATTTAGAGACAAAGATTTAGTGTATAACAAGATAGTTAAGGTTTATAGGAAGAAGGAACCTGTTTATGATTTACTTAATCAAGCTTATGCAGCTTTAATTAACCATAAGGGAGATGAGGCAAAACAACTTTATCTTAGAATAAATCAGCTATATAAAACCTTGCCTACTGAAGAAAAGGAAAAGGTGCATGATGAAATACTTAAGGTATTCAGACCAAAGAGAAGAGTAGATATCGGGGAATTGATTAAAAAAGCATATTATTATCTAGCAAGAAAAGATATAAAAATGTTGAAAGATGTATATGATGAAATAGGCTTTGCTTATAAAGAACTTTCAATAAAGGAAAGATCTGAGTATTACCCTCAGCTTATAAGATTATATAATGATATAAGGCTTATATTTTCCTAAGACGTTTTCTAATATATAATAATCCAAATGCAATTAATATCAAGGCAAGAGCTCCTAATGCATAATTAAATGCCTGTATATTAAACAGATTTCTTAATTTTATCACTATCTTTGAAGGTTTTTCTATCTCCATTTGAGCCATATTCACCAAGTATTTACAAGCTTGTATTGTGGTATCTATTAATCTGTTTGCCTCTTCTAGATTTCCTTCATCCAATGCTGCTTGAGCTCTTATAAGCAGCTCATTTAATTCAATACATTCTGGATTTCCTTCTAATAGGTCCCGGGCAAAAGTAATCTTTGTGTTGGTTACCTCTTCTGAATATCTGCCAATACCTTTTTCAATAGAATTTATGAATATTGATACAGTATCCTGGTAATCAGGATTTGTGACATTAGCAGTTATTATTATTTCATATGTCGGCAATGACTTATATGAAACAATTGTAAGATTTGTCGAAACATTTGCTCCAATTGCTATTGAATCCCAATAATATCTATCAAATAAGAATGTTACATTAGTTGCATTGGTTTTAGCTCCTAAAAGGATACCTCCTGATAATGTATCATTCCATCTATTTACTAGAGTAATAGGAGTAACTACTGTATTGTTCTTATACATAGTAATCTCGCTTGGAGTAATAATCTTTAATGGAACTGGCTTTGGTACTTCTACCTCTACTTCTATAACCCTTGATGTAGTTCCTCCTCCTGTACCGGTGGTTGTACCTTCTGTTTCCTCTTCAGGCACTGCAGTTACATTCAGGGTTACATTATTACTATCAACGCTTAAAGAGCCGTCTGTCGCTCTAAATACAATAATGGCTGTTCCTATGTTTAATGGTGTAAAAGTTACATCATCCCCTGAAATGCTTATTGTAGCTAAAGTTGTGCTATTTACAATACTAAAGCTCATGTTGTCTCCATCCGGATCATAGAATTTGTTAAGGTAATCTGTATATGTTGTGGTTGTATTTATTGATATATTTTGCAGAGATTCATTTAATACAGGAGCCCTGTTCTTATTTGAAACAGAGATATTCCATGTAAAGTTTGTTTCATAGGCCAAAGTGTCATTTACTTTTAAAGTTAGATTATGATTTCCTGAACTTGTAAAATTAAAGGAAACATTATAACTTAGATTAGTTGTTGATACTAACTCATCATCATAATACCAGAAGAATGATAATTCCCCGTTTTCAGCAGGAGCCGATGTGCTGTGATTAAACATCATAGTTGTGTTTTCAGAGATATTTATCTTTGTGATATTATTAGGGAAACTGCTTGTATCGTACCATCCAAATACTGTTATTGTTGAAATAGGAGTTCCATAAGGGTATATTCTACTTATATTAGGTGGAGAGCTTGTATTATAGATTGTGAAATTGACTATCTCTGAATCCACTAATCCATACTTATCAACAACAGTAATATTTACAGAATGGTTTCCTGCATCTGCTTCAGTAGGAGTAAAGCTTATTACTCCATTTGAAGAGATATTTATTATTGAGCTGTTGTAGTCGTAGAATGTTATATTATCATCTAAGCCAGCATCCACATCTTCATCTGTTGCAGTTACAGTATAGCTGAATGCAAGATTAACCCTCATTAATCCAAAGTCTATACTGCCTAGAACAGGAGCATCATTTACATTTATTATCTCCAGATTAAAGGTTGTTGAATTAGAAGCACCATGGTCATCTGTTATATTTATTTCAATTGAATGATTCCCAACATTTGCTTGAACTGGTGTAAAATTTATTAACCCTGTTACTGTATTTATATCAAATATGCTTGTATTATCTGCAAAAGTAATATTGTCTCCATCTGAATCAGAGGCATTAATCTGCATCTCAAATATAGAGTCTTCATTAGCTGTTTGATTTTGAGGGGTTTCGTTAAAGGTTGGGACAGAGTTGTTTATTATCTCCAGATTAAAAGTGGTATAGTTTGTTAAACCAAAGCTGTCTGTTACTGTAATATTTATGCTGTAATTTCCTATGTATGTTCCGTTAGGTGTAAAGCTAATTAATCCAGAGCTTGAGTTTATATTAAATATAGTTGTGTTGTCACTGTAAGTAATTGAATCGCCTGAATCAAGGTCAGGGTCAGAGCCATTTACCTGCAAACTAAAGAGAACATTTGCAGCTATGCTTTGGTTAGCTATAGAGCTGATATTTGGATAATCATTTATATTTATTACTTCAAGAGTAAAATTCTGTGTAAAAGCAGCACCTCTTGAATCTGTTATATTAACACTTATTGAGTTATTGCCTACATTATCATCTGTCGGAGTAAAGTTTATCTGTCCAGTTGCATTAATCTGCTGGTAAATATTTGAGCCATTTATTGTTTCAACGCTGAACCAAGTTGTTATATCAGCTGTTGCTGAGAAATTAACTGTATCATTATCAAAATCTTCTCCTGTTAAATTTACAGAGATTGTCTGGTTTTGATATATGCTGTAATTTTGTATTAAGGTTAAGTTAGGAGCATGGTTAGTTGCATTTATTGTTAAAGTGAAGGTTCCAGTTGTCCAGTTTACTGTATCATTTATTATAATCTCTATACTATATATTCCAACTTGGGCATAACTTGGAGTAAAGTTAATAAGACCTGTTAAATTATTTATCTCGAATAAGCTTGAATTATCATAATAATAGATTGTATCATTCTCTTCGTCTGTTGCATTTATATCATAAGTAAATAATGTATTTTCTGTTGCTGTTTGGTTTGATAAAGCAGGACTAAATTGAGGAGCATCATTTACTGCAATAACTTCCCATACTACTTGAACACCAACAGCACTTATACCTCCATCATCTGAAGATTGGAATACAATTGTATGATTACCACTGTCATTCTGGGTAGGAGTCCATGTAACTACTCCAGTATTTTGGTTAAAGTCGTCAAAATCACAACTAGGGGTACTTTCAATATAGGTAACAACATCAAAGTCAGGGTCAGTTGCATTTAAGCCTATTGAATATGCTGTATCCTCATATAATGTTCTGTTTGTTGCATTTGGTTTTTTTGGCAGAGCATTCTCTATTAGCTGAATATCAGAGCTTGATGTTATTGTAGAGCCATCTGTTATTATAACAGTACAGTTCCATGTTTCTCCTTTTTTGGTATTATTTTCTGCAAGAGTTTGAGGGCTGGTTGCATTTGTTACATTGCTAAATAAATCAGAGCTATTATACCATGAAACATTTGTCTGGGTTGCTCCATCTGAAGTCCATGTACATACTAAAGGTGTTTCAGTTGTTGCATTAGTTGGGGTTATCACTGGAGCTGATGAAAAGCTAAGAGCATAAACTAGAGCTATAATTATTAGGATTAAAGGAATGATTGCAGCTCCTAATAATGTTTTATTTGATTTCATTTCTTATTTCTATTTTTCAATTTCTCCTCCATAGCTTTAATTATAAATTCCTTTAACGTAACATCTTCTACAACACTCTTTAGCTTAGCTTTCTTATGAATATCATCCGGAATTTCAATATTTATGTTAACCATTTTACTTTTTGTTTTTTAGTTTTTCATCTAATGCCTGGATTATAAATTGCTTTAATGTAATCTCATTTAGAACACTCTCTATCTTTGCCTTCTTATGTATATTGTCAGGTATCTCTATATTTATGTTTACCATCTTAAGGACTAAGTTAACTAAGTTATATAAGTTATTATTTATAAAGATTTTGGTTTTTATTAAATTATTAGAATAGAACTTATCTTTTCCCGGCAGCTAACTTTAATTCTCTATACAATCTTTTCAAAAGAGGATACACAGAATCCTTGTCTTTTTCTTCTAACTTATTGTAAGCATTTAAGGTCCTTAAATAAAGCTTCATTGCCCTTTCTACATCATTTCTTTCAAGAAGCTTTTCTATGTTGGTTATAGCAATGAAAACCTTGTCTATGTCTTTTATTTTGCCAGGTATTTCAATTAATCTTAATCTTTTCTTGGGCTCTTCTTTGCTTGTTAAATGAACTATCTCCTTGGCTTCATTTATCAAACTTTGAAGCTCCCTTCTTCTGATTCTATGACCGGCAAATTCAATTTGGGTTGCTCTTTTGAAGAATTCCATCAGAAGACTTTCGATATCCGGATTAATATCTTTCTTTTTCATCTCATTTAGTAATTCATTATACGTGAACTCATACTCTAAGTTAAGAATATCTTTGAAGTATTCTCTTACAATCCTTGAAAATTCAACTGCTAATTCTCTGGTAGGAGTTTTTCCGGACAACTTGCTCTCTAATCTATTTAGCTTGTTAATAACTCTGTCAGCAAAACTTAATCTTAATAAAGCAACTTCTTCAGCTCTCTTTTCTCTTGTAGCAATATAGAACCCGAGTTTTGCAAAGAATTTCTTGATATACTCATGTGTAAATCTGTATGTAATTAATAATATACTTATTGTAACTATTGTTATTATTATGATTAAGGTTAACAATCTGTTTCTTTCTTGCAAATAACCAGGAACCTCTATACCAGGACATGCTGGGCATGGACCTCCACAATCTACACCAATTTCACATTCCTCTTTTATAGAACCATCTTTTTGTATTACCTTATGACAGTTCTTAATACCATCATTGCAAGTAGGACAAGGAGGACAAGGCCCACCGCAATCAACACCTTCTTCTAATGGATCTTTTATATTATTTTCACAACCAGGACATGCTGGGCATGAACCTCCACAATCAACTCCTGTTTCATCCCCATTCTTTATTCCATCATTGCAAGTAGGACAAGGAGGACAAGGCCCACCGCAATCAACACCTGTTTCACCATTATTCTTTATCCCATCATAGCAAGTGGCAATATAAACACAAGCTTGAGTTATGTTGGGTCTATTTAGAAGAGAACCACAATCATGTAAATCTGTACATGTTCTTATTTGGTAACCTTCTGGTAAGCAAGGTCCCCACTCTGTACAATACCATTCCGGAATGCATTTTGCAAATCCTCCTGCACCTCCTCCACCCCCACCCGGAGATGTTGTTAAAGGAGCTGTTTCTGATAATACTGTAAGCATTATATCATTACTGCTGGCATTAGCTTTACTCGGGTCCCATGCAAAAAATGTAATATATTCTACACCACTCCAGTCTGTGATTGGGGTAAATGTTACTACATTTTTTTCATCTATCTCTACATCAATGTTATTTAAAATAGATTTTGTATAGGTTAAGGCATCATTGTCAGGATCAGAGAAATAATCATCTAAATCAAATGCAACCAAGACAGTATTTTCATACCATGTTTGGTTTTCTATAGGTCCGCTAAAAACAGGGGGATCATTTGTATTATAAACAGTTATGTTTAATATTGCTGAATCAGTAGTAATTCTACAATTAGTGCTGTCATCTACTGAAATATTTATTTGATAATATCCAACTTCTGAATTATTGGCAGTGAAATTAAAATAACCAGTGGAGGAATTAATAACAAATAAGGTATTGCCAAAAATAAAAT
>CAZENX010000004.1:0-10152 GCA_964513865.1 uncultured Methanosarcinales archaeon
CACCTGTAAATGGTGGAAGGTCAAGTTGGAGTAGCTGGAGTTATAGCAGCAAATCATCTGGTGGTGCAAACCAGACAAGAACAAGAACATGTAATAATCCTAGCCCGTCATGTGGTGGAGCTGGTTGTTCAGGTTCTTCAACAGAGACAAGAGCATGTAATACTCAGCCTTGTTGCACACCTGTAAATGGTGGATGGTCAGAATGGAGTGCTTGCAGCGTAGAATGTGGAGGAGGAATTCAAACAAGAACATGCACAAACCCTAGCCCGTCATGCGGGGGAGCTGGTTGTTCAGGTGAATCAACCAGAGCATGTAACACTCAACCATGTTGTGAATGCGAACCTGGAGAAACAGAACAGGAACAATGCGGAGAAACAGATGTAGGAGAATGTGAATATGGAACCCGTGAAAGAGTTTGTGGTTTAGATTGCCAATGGAGCAATTGGGGAGAATGTGAAGGAGTAATTTATCCAACAGAAGAAATCTGCGATAATAAAGATAATGATTGTGATGGCTGTGTAGATGAAGATTTAGGGTATTTAATGGATTGTAGTGATCTAGAAACTGTTTGCAGATATTATTATGATGTTTGGGTTGAATGTATAGATGGAGAATATGTTGGAGAATGTGATTCTTATATTAATGAACCTTATGGCTATCATGTTGATGATGTTGATTGTGATTATCTTGATACTGTTTGTAGAGACTATCATGATACAGAATCAATATGTGACGGAGAAGGAAATATTATAAATGGGGAATGTAATGATTACACAAATGCAGAACAATGTACTGTTTGCGGAACATTAGATTGTGATTATTTGGATACTGAATGCAGAGACTACCATGATATTGAAGCACATTGCGATGCTTATGGAAACTGCATAATGCCTACAGAATGTGATGTTTATACTGATAAGCCCTACAGCACACCATGTGGTTGTGGCTCAACAACCTTATATTCATGCTATGATGGAAATTATTTAGGTTCAGATATATACTATTATGTTGAAGGACAGCATTGTAATGGTGCAGGAGAATGTGAATCTTACAATGGTGGATGGCAAGTATATGAAGACTGTGATGAATTTGAATATTGTGAAGGACCGGAAGGTTCTACTCAAAATGAGAATGATTATTACTGTGCTGATTATGATTTCCCTCCTGTTGCTATAATTGAGGCTGATCCAACTTGCGGTATAGAAGATTTAGAGGTTGAGTTTGACGGCTCAAGTTCATATGATATAGATGGATTTATAGAAGATTATTGCTGGGACTTTGATGATGGAAGCCCAACAGGATGTTTCGGGCCATATCCTGTACATACATATACAGAATCTGGATGTTATAATGCAGTTTTAACTGTATGGGATAATGATGGCTTGCATGATTCAGATACAATTGAGATTTGTGTTCAGGAAGACCAAGATGTAGATTTGGAAATTGATGCTTATTTTGATGGATGCGCTATTCCTCTAACCGTAAGACTTGTTGCTAGAGTTTTATCAGGTAATGCGCCTTATACCTACTTATGGGACTTTGGTGATGGTCAAATAAGTACTGAGCCAATTGTCCAGCATGTATTTGAAGAAGAAGGCAAATATAATGTAACCTTAACTGTATGGGACAATGATGGAGATTCTGCAACTGCTTCAGTTGAGATAGCAACATGTCCTAAATTTGAATATGAACCAAGAAATCTGATTTCTATTAATAGATTAGGTATACTTAATGATGATCCTTTAAAGCCAGGTGATATCTTGGGAGCTCTGATAAGCTTTGAAAATATAGCTGGCTATGACTTAAAAGATTTAAAGCTGATAGTAGGAATTCCAGTGTTGGCAGAGTGGAGAATATTCAATTTCAGGGATGTAGATGAAGGGAAAGAGATAACAAAATATGTTGAACTAGAAATACCAGAAGATACAGAACCAGGCTATTATGAGTTGAGAGTATCTATTAGCAACGATGACTTTAGAAGAACTAAATTCAGGGAATTTATAGTAAAATAAATGAAAACTTATAAATACTAACAATTTTTAACCACTACGTAATAGCAAGAAAACGAAAGCTTTAAATATAAGTTTGAAGTTACATAGAGTAAAAGAGGGAATTACGTTAATAAAAAATTGTTGGGGGTAATAAAAAATGAAAGGCAAATTAGTGGGATTGATTATGCTTTTTTTGGTGAGCATACTAGCTGTAAATATAGTTAGTGCTTTGCCATGGGTCGACCAACTAAAAATAGATGGTGACGAAATCGGTCCTGGAGACAGTATTGAAGTAGAAAGAGGACAAGAACTGGATATAAAGGTTAGGATCACTAGTGATATAGATGAGAAAGATGTAGAGGTAGAAGCTGAAATTCTTGGTTATGAATATAGTGATCATGAACCAATAATGGATAGAGTCCATACATTTGATTTGGATGCTAATGATACAGCTTTTAAGAAACTATCATTAGATTTACCAAACAAGATGGACAAAGATTACTATGACTTAAGAATAAGAGTAGCTTCAAGAACCGGAGATACATGGGAGTATTTGTACAGGCTACACCTAAAAGGCGTAAGACACGAGATTGTTATAAAGGATGTTGTATTCTCTGATGAAAGAGTTGTTGGCGGAAGAGCTTTGTTAAGCACCGTCAGAATTAAAAACATTGGAGAAAAGGATGAAGAAGGAATAAAGGTAACAGTTGAAATTCCTGCACTTGGCTTAAAAGCTTCTGATTATATAGATGAGTTAGAAGCAGACGAGTCAACCACATCTGAGGAATTATACATAAAAATTCCAACATGTGCTGAAGCAGGAATCTATGATGTTATTGTAACTGTTGAATATGACGAAGGTTACGAAGAAGTTACAATGGAGAAATCAATAGAAATACTAGAGAACGAAATTTGTGCACCAATAACAGAAGATGAAGAAAAAACTATCGTTACTATTCCAGAAGCTCAAGATATAGTTAAGGGAACATCCGGTGTTGTCTATCCGATAACCATAACAAATCTTGCAAAATCTGCTAAGACATACACTATTACTGTAAGCGGAGTAGATGCTTTTGGTTCATACAGGATTGACCCAAGCAATGTTATAGTTGTTCAAGGCGAAGATTCAAAGACAGCTTACATCTACATTACAGCTAATGATGATGCTCAGGCTGGAGAAAAAGCATTTATTGTTAATATAGCAACAGATGCTGATTCAAAAGACATTGCTTTAACAGCTAATGTTGTTGAACCATCAGTAAGCGCATGGAGCAAAGTAAGAAGGGTATTAGAGATTGGCTTGATTGTTTTAGTTGTAATCCTAATAATTATAGGATTAGTTATAGGCTTCAGTAAACTAAGAAAGAGAGAAGAGGAAGAGGAGCCTGAAGAAGAGCCAGGTGCCCAAACTTATTACTAAATTTTTTCTTTTTTTTCCTTTAATTAAAATGAGGCTCCATAATGAAAAAGAGAATATTTACTCTAATATTGTTATGTTCTCTAATTTTAATTCTTTTAAGTATTAGTAATGCAGATATTGTTGTAAACAAATATAAGATAAATGATGATTTTCTTTTAAGTTCAGGTAATGCAGTTATCGAAACATGTGCATGCAGCACATTTCTTGATATTGTCACAGTAAAGAATATAGGTAATACTTTAGGTATCTATACAATTAGCTCAGATTCAAATTACATAAGCCTTTACCCAAATAATTTTATTTTAGAACCAAACCAAGAAATAAGGCTATTAAATTATATAAGTGTTCCTTGCAATGCAAGGGATTTTGATTTTAATATTATAGTTTCTACCCAAAGCGGCCTTCAAAAGGTAATGAAGCAGTTTGTCAAGGTTGACAAGTGTCAGAACCTTTTATTATCCCCAATTACTGACAAGGCAGAAATAGAACCATGCCAGAATGCTACATTTTCATTTTTAATAAATAATACAGATGGCTTTATAGAGACCTATTCATTTAGCTTAGATGCATTCTCTGAATATGCTTTGTTTACAGAAAATCCTGCTGTTATTAATGCTATGCAATCAAAACAGATATCTTTTATTATAAACCCAGATTGTAAATTTTATGGCTTATACAATTTAACATTAATAGCTGAAGCTAAATATAATAAAATAAAGGCATTCATGCCCCTAATATTAAATATAACACCTAAATATGATTTCTCTTTATCAGGACCTGATACAATAGATACTTGTTATAATGATGAAAAAGAAGTTGAATTTGGAATTTTAAATCTAGCTGAATTTGATAATGAATATGATATAAATGTTAAAGGTCCTAATTGGGTAAAGCTTTCTGCAAATAAATTTTCTCTTGAGCCGGACCAGAAAGGTATCTTTAATCTGAACTTAAACCCGACAGAAACAGGGCAGTTTGAAATCCAATTAATGGCAAAGTCAGCTCTTGGAGATTTAGAAGCTGTAAAGAATATCACAATAGTTGTTGATGACTGCTATAACTTTGATTTATATTTTATGGAAGACAAGATATGCAAGGATGATGATGAAATACATTTGATTTTGAAGAATAATGGAAAATTTGATGAGAATTTTGAATTATCTTTACTTGCTCCTGATTTTATAACATTAGCTCAAGAATTTATACAAGTAAATAAAGACCAAGAAAGGGAGATTGTAATAAATGTAGCAGAAAACGGCAAATACAAAAGCTATCATCTTGAGGCAACAGCTAGAATACCGGGAAAAGAATTTTCTAAAAAAACAGCTGTAGATTTAGATATCCTGCCTTTAAAAGAATGCTACAAACCTTTAATAAAACCAACAATGAAGTTTGTTGATTATTCAGAGAATGAGATTGAGCTTGTCTTATACAATAAAGGAGTCAAATCTGACGAATATAAAGTGACAGCAATAAAGCCTGACTGGGTAAAGTTCTCTGATAAAAGTTTCTTTGTTGAGGCAGGAGAGGCAGTTTCCTTTACAATAACTTCAGAGCCAGAAGAAGATGTAAAAGCCCAGACATATAAAATCATGTTCAATATAGAATCAGAGAATACCCAGCAAATATATACAAAGAATTTCTATTTATTTGTAAGCAAGAACAATATTGTAGGAAATATCTTGGAAAAATTATATGGGTTCTGGTATTTGGTATTGACTTTAGCCATAATTGTCTTGGCTTTGATTGTATGGCTTATCATTTATTTGTTCAAAAGAAAGAAGCATCCAAGAAAAGCAAGAAAGGAGAGGAAAGAAAGAAAGAAGATATCCTTTGATAAAAAGAAAATAAAATGGATAATAATTGCAGCTGTGATTATTTTGTTAATAGTTCTGGCTATAGTCTTATTTGTTTTTATGGATTTAAAGATACCCATAGGTAAAGTTTTTAATGCTTCTGTTCCTGCTTTGGTTAATGTAACAGAACAAGCAGAAGAAGAGGTTGTTGAAGAAGAAGTATTTAACTGTGAGAATTATGATGGAGAGAATATATGTGGTTCTTCTTTGTATATTAAGATTAATAAGAATTCAAAGTATGTTTTAGAACTTTCAGATTATTTCTATGACCCAGATGGAGACCCTCTTACTTATAGCTCTAGTCAGCCCGATAATATTGATATAACTATAGAAGGAAGTAAAGCTATCCTTTCTCCTGAAAAAGACTGGACAGGAGCAGAAGAAGCAGTATTTACAGCTCAGGATTCTGAAGAAAATATGATAGTTTCTGATATCTTTGTTCTGCATGTTGCAGAAGGAAAAATGTCTTTCTGGGAAAGAATAAAAAATATCTTCAGCTGAATTTAATTATCCCTGCTATTCTCACTATCTCAAATATAATGCCGAACACAAACAATAGCATTAATACTATATTCAAAGGTAAAAAGTTTCTGAAGGAAAATTCTGGTTTTCTATTGCCACATTTTTTTGCATTGCGATGCATTAAAATTATCAGGATACTCTGTATACCTCCTGTAACTGCCCCAACTACTGCCAATGTTACAATAAAATTTTTCACACCAGCTAAGAACAATACAACTGGAATGATACATGTCATGAGCCACGAGAACTTCTTGTTCAGCTTATAATCAAAATGAAACATCTCTTTTAATGCCAAACCTAATACTAAAAATGAGGTTGACATTGTGAACAATGCAAACAGATTTCCGAAGAGAATCATATTTAATCCAAGGACATCCCCCAAACCAAGAGTTGCAACATCCGTTGTATTTTTACCAGTAATACCAACTACTGCAAGAGCAAATAAAACATAGACTACCAATGAAGCTAGGGTTGCTATTATAATGCTTTTTTTAAGATATCTTCTTTCTTTTGTTAAGATTTCCTTCATCTCCGGAACAGCAACACTTCCCAAGAAAGCAAATAAGATAACACCATAAGGCAATATAGCTTTGGTTATATCATAAACAGCCAGATTTTGAGGATTAAAATATGATGAGCTTATAGAAAACCCTATTATAAAAGTCACTATAATCAGCATTATCATTCCCAGAGCAAGCTCTGAATTTCCTATTACCCTTATTCCAAAGTATATAAGAATAGACATTAATGCAATATATATTAAACTAAAATAAAGGGGACTTAAGAACCCAAATATACTTGACAATGCCTTGCCAGAGCCAATCATGTAAGCTACTAATGCTCCATAGTTGCCAAAAACCATTGTAAACATCAGGATTCTTTTTCCTGTTTTTCCAAGATATCTTTTTGCATAGCCTGGTAATTGATGATTTCCTTTTGTTCTTAATGCTATCTCTCCTACATATAAGTTTAAGACAAGTATGACTAATCCTATCAATATAATATCAATCATTCCTATCAAGAAACCAGATTTAGCGACAACATAAGGTATTCCTAATATGCCTGCTCCAATTGTGCATCCTATAAGAGTTGCTATTGCCCTTAAAGAACATTTACTTAGCATAAGCTAATTTGTGAAATAATTGGTATATAAACCTTTAGAAAATTATTTTGTTATTGTATCATTTACAATGAAGGATATATCTTTTTTTGGGAAAACTACTCCATACGGTGGTTTTTCTATTATTCTACCAATACCTACATCATCCCTCTCAAATAACCCAGCACTATACAAAATAAAATTATGTTTTTCTAATCTTACAAATCCTTCAACCCTATCCTTAGAGTAAATTGTTTCAGGATTAAAAACCAGTTTTTCTTTAACATTTTTTTCAACTTTACCTTTTTCAAAATCAAAACACAAAGATATATCCCCTTTTGTAACTGTTAACCTATCTGCTATATCATCACTATATATTTCACCATCACCAATAAGTCTTGTAATATACTGCTCAGCAGATTCAAAAACTTTCCTATACTCAAAGCCAGTATTCGGTAAGAAAAAATATCCCCACGTTCTAATGTCTTTCCATATTGTTGGATAGTCTAGATTTTCTTGACCATAGACATTCCATATATTCACTCTTATAATTCCTTCCTGCGCTTTTTTTAATTTTTTTCTTGCTTTTTTAATCTCCTCTAGTCTGGTTTCTTCAATAATCTTGGTTAAATTAGGATCCCAATTATAAGTGTCAAATACCATATAAAAAAGGAGAATTTCATTATATTTAAAGTTAATTAGAAAAAAGGGACGAGTGGGGACGCTGGGACTTTCGTTTGCTTGCTTGCATTTTCGAACCCAGATCAGCCGGTATCTTCCTCAAAGCAATGCTTTGACATACCGAAGTCCTAATCATCGCTGAGATTCACAGCTCATCGCTCCATGTGACTGGAGCCGGCTATAATAGCCTGGTTATACGACGTCCCCGGTAAGATTTTAGAATAAGAGACTATATTTAAAGCTTACTAAAATCTTTCTTATCAAGGCTTTTTATACTGCCTAAAGGCATCTCCAAAACATACTTTGCTGGTTTCTTGGAGGTATAAAATGTAAATGGCTTCAATCTTTGCTTTAAATCAACAATCTCCTTATCTTTATTTAAAAATAAAACATCTATTGGAAAGAAAACAAAGAACATATGCAAAGTTATTCTTTTTTCATTGGGAAAAACAAATAATAAGCAGGAATCCTTTAATTTTCTTGAAAACATTAATCCTTTTGCTTTTGAAAAAAAGCTCTCACATTTGATTATTTTCATCTTATATTCTGAACTTTAATAAAATTTATAAACATTAAATCTCAAAACTATAAATATCTATTGAAAATCTAAAACAAAAAGGTGGTTGAAAATAACCAGTGACGATTTTAACAGAGATTTATCAAGGTATATTAGTTCTAGAAGAAAATTAGGCAAGCCTTTTCACGTTCAGGTTTATGATGCAATAAAACAGACTAAAAAGAGGCTTACTTATATAAAACCTTCCAAGGCTGAGGAGAAAGAAGAAGAGCCGCTTGAGATTGAAGTAGAAAGTGAAGAGCCAGAGGAAATTAAAGAAGAATATGAAGAGATAGAAGAGGAAATCAAAAAAGAAAAAAAGCCTTTCTGGAGTTTCTTTACAAATATCTTTAAAACAGAACCTAAAGAAGTTGCAGAAGAGATACCAGAAGAGAAAGAAGAAACAGAGGAACTTGAAGAAGAGTATAAGGACTTAGAAGAAATGGAAGAGGATGTAGAGGAGTTAGAGGGTGAGATAGAAGAAAAGAAAGAGAGCGTATTTAGAAGATTATTTGATATATTCAAGACAGAGCCAAAAGAAGAGATTATAGAGGAAGTTAGGGAAGAATACACTCTGAATGAAGATGTTAAAGATACCTTAAAGATACTTACAAACTGGCTCAAGCAACTGCCTCCTGAAAAATTAATAAAACTGAAAGAATCTGATGATTTTGCAAAGATTAAGGACGTTCTGAAGAAATATAATCTTATAAAGTAATTAAGTTCCTTCTTCCCAGCTGCTCAGGTATTTTTTCTGCTCTTCTGTTAAATCATCTATCTTTATTCCAATTGCTTCTAGCTGCATCTTTGCAATATTATCATCTACTTCTTCTGGTAATTGGAATACTTTTACTGGCAATTTTCCTTTATTCTTTACAGCATATTCTACTGCTAATGCCTGTCCACAGAATGAAGTAGCCATTACCTCACTTGGATGACCTTCAGCAGCTGCTAAATTAACTAATCTTCCCTCTCCGCATAAATATATCTTCTTTCCATTCTCTAGGGTAAATTCATCCAGAGAAGGGCGAACCTTTCTTTGCTTTTTTGCTTTCTCCTTTAATGTTTTAACATCTATCTCAACATCAAAATGTCCAGAATTTGCAAGAATAGCTCCTGATTTCATATCCTTTATATGTTTATAGCTAATAACATGCTTATTACCTGTTACTGTAATAAAGATATCTCCTATCTTTGCAGCTTCTGCAATTGGCATTACCCTGAAACCATCCATATTTGCCTGCAAGGCTCTGAAATTATCTACTTCACAAACTATGACATTTGCTCCTAAACCTTTTGATTTTAATGAAACACCTTTTCCGCAATCTCCATAGCCGCATACAACAACATTCTTTCCTGCAAATAATACATTTGTTGCTCTTAATATGCCATCTATTGTGCTTTGCCCTGTTCCATAATAATTATCAACCAAATGCTTTGTTTTATTGTCATTTACAGCTATGATTGGGTATTTAAGGGCTTTATCTTCTTCCATGGCCTTTAACCTTATTATTCCTGTAGTTGTTTCCTCGCATCCAGCTATTATTCCAGGAATAAGCTGGGGGTAATTTTTGTGTATCTCAGAAACCAAATCACAACCGTCATCTATTGTAATATGTGGAACTATTCCAATAACCTGTTTTATGTATCTATAATAATCCTCATTTGATTCTCCTTTATATGCATATACTTTAACATTTTCTTCTGCTAAAGCAGCAGCAACATCATCTTGGGTAGATAAAGGATTGCATCCTGTAATAGCAACTTTAGCTCCTCCTGCTATAAAGGTTCTAACTAGAACAGCAGTTTCTTTTGTAACATGCAGAGCCATCGCTATTCTTATACCCTGCAAAGGTTTTTCTTTTTCAAGGCGGAGAATAACTCAGAGAAGGTAACCCCAGGTTCGACCAGCGCCACTCTGTTCTTTTCGTCTATCCTTATAATTTTCTTCATTCGACTGAGATCAAGAACGAAAGCTCCACCTACACTGGGTACTGTGTCCCCTAAGAAATGAGGAGGCCCTGAGC
>CAZENX010000004.1:10162-29161 GCA_964513865.1 uncultured Methanosarcinales archaeon
ATAATCCTCTGCTTTATCCATAATATCACAGAATGGTAGATATTCAGATAATTTATATATATTTCCTTAAAAAATATGAAAAAAATTCATTATTTTATAAAAAAACTGGACAAAATAGAAAAATTTAAATATTTATTGGACATTATCTATTTCATGATTGATGAAAAAGACCTGAAGATAATAGAGCAATTAAAGCAGGACTCAAGAGCTTCTGTCAGAAATATTGCAGCTGCAACTAATCTAAGACCAAGTACAGTGCACCAAAGAATTACCAAATTGAAAAAAGATAATGTAATTGAGAAGTTTACTGTAAAGCTGAACAATGAAAAGGTAAATGAGGATTTTATTGTTTTTGTTTTATTAAGATCAGAGAAAGACATCGATAACAAGATATTCAAAACAAATGCAGTTAAGGAGGTATTCGGAGTAACAGGAGAGTATGACTTGTTGATGAAATTAAAATTTCCTGATATCAATGAGTTCAACAAGTTCATAATCAAATTCAGAAAAGAAAATGAGTTGACAAGAACCTTAACAATGGTCTCAACAGTTGTGAAAAAGGAGGAGATATAAATTATTCTATAGAAATTATAATCTTTTGCTTTCCTTGTTCCAATTCTTTGCTTACTAAATTAATTTTTCCAATCTCTTTAATATTCTTTACATGAAGCCCACCATCAGGGATTGGTATATAATCCCCAACCTGTGTCCATCTAAAACCTTTACGTTTTTCATCCCAATAACTTTTAATTTCAAGGCCATTTTCTATATCTTTATTTGCTTGTTCAAAAGCCTTTTTAATAATATCATCTGAGACCTCTTCTTTAAAAATTAAATTCGCTTGATTTCCTCTGACTGTTCCTGCAACAGGTCTTTTTCCAAAATTTTTATCAAAGGGTCCTGCAAGTAAATGCAAAGCAGAGTGAAGTCGCATACCTTTTAGTCTTTTGTTCCAATCAAGTTCAAGTTTTACTGTATCTCCAATTTGAAAAGAGATTTGTTTTGGTATGATATGCCAGACATCATTTCCATCCTTTTTAGAACCAGCGATTTTCATATTATTTATCTTTCCAAAATCTCCGGGCTCTGAATTAGTCTGAGGAATAAATATAGTTTTATCTAGAAGCACTTTATTACCTTCTATTTTCAAAACCTTAGCTTCTATCTCTTTTTTATATTGGTCTTGATAATAAATTAACTCTGTCATAATATTAGAGAAATTTGATTATATATAAACTTATTTGCTTATTTAGAAGTCATTATCTCTATCACATCATTATTTTTCAGAGGTTGTTCTTTTCCTACTGGCAATTTTGTTTTTAAGTTAATTGCTTTTACAAAATTCTTGCCTATGTCAGTATGAACCTTAAAGGCAAACTCTAATGCTGTTGTTCCTTTAGGAACTAAAAAGCAATCTGGCAAAATATTTCCATCTTTATCTTGCAGCTTGCTATTCGCAACTGGATAAACTGCAATATAATCTAATAATTCAAATACTGCTTTATTTAAAATATCCTGTACGCCTGTTGTCTTAAATCTTTCTAAAACATCTTTCTTAATAAACTCTAAAGCATTCTTTTGTTTTTCATTCATTTCCCCGATAATCTCAAAATTATTCTCTCCTGGTATATAATCTACTAAGCGATGCTTTGCAGCTTCCCTTAAAGCTAATTCAGATTCAGCGCTGCATCCAATAATTATATAATCAGGGAACTCTTTCTTTAGTCTTTCAAGATTCTCTTGGGCATTAGGAACATCTATCTTATTAGCAGCAATAATCATTGGTTTTGTTTTTTTTCTTAACTCTTTTGAAAAATTCATTAAATCCTGCTCCTGCCATTGCAGTAAAGGTTTTTCATTTAAGTTAAGCTCTTTTAATGTTTCTTTAATTATCTCTTCAGTTACCTTTAAACCAGAGAATTGTTTTGCAATGGCTTTCTCAACTTCAGCTTTTTCCTGGTCAACAGTTCTGGCAAATTTATCCCAAACCTTCTTGAAAATCTGCAGATACCACATATCCAGCTCTACTTCCAAGAATTTAATATCATCTGCAGGGTTATAGCTGCCAGCAGAAACTGGCTCTCCTTTTTCATTTGTCGAGCCAGCTACATCTATAATATGAATAAAAGCATCTGCCTGCCTTAAATCATCTAAGAATTGATTGCCCATCCCTTTTCCTTCATGAGCACCAGGAACCAAGCCTGCTACATCTAATAATTCAACAGGAACAAATCTTTTATTATTCAAGCAAAAGCCTTCCTTTGGCTTGCACTTTACATTAAATTCCTTGTCAGCACAATCTATCTTAACAAACCCTATGCCATGGTTTGGCTTTATTGTCACGAAAGGAAAATTATCTATTGCAACCTCTGCTAAAGTAGCTGCCTTGAAAAAGGTTGATTTCCCGCAATTAGCTTTTCCTATTATTCCAATAAGCATTTTTTATATAAAGAGAAATAACCTTATTATTTAAATTGTTTATTGATTTCTCTAAACCTTTTATAAATCTCAAATAAGGTATCTTCATATTCCTTATTTTTCATGAAATTGTTTTTATATAAATAAGCCTGAGGAACCATCCATGGATATTGCTCATATCTTTCTATAAATAACTGATTCCCAAAATATCTTTCTTTTGTCTCTTTTCTTTTTGCTTTAAACATTTCATGATTATTCCATAAATAGCTTCCAAGTTCAGGAGTTAATTGAGAGAATTCAAAATCCACATTATTAAATCTTGATTTTATCTTTTTGATGTCATCAAGATAAGCAAGCATCTCTTTTCTTGTTTCACAAGGAGCTCCGATAATGAAAGATAATATAATATCAATTTCTGTTTTATTTAGATAATTCAGTACTTTAGGAATATCTTTAATATAAGCTCTAGGATTTTTGGTTTTATTAAAAAACCCAATTGTCTTTGGATTCAAGCTTTCTACACCAAGGAATATGGTTCTGCAACCAGCCTTATCCATTAAATCAATTATTTCTGAATCAACATTATCTATTCTGCTGTAACAGAACCAATCCATCCTTATATTGTCTTTAATTAATCTGTTGCAAAAGCTTTTTCCCCAAGGTTTGTTCATGGTAAAGTTGCTGTCCCAAAAATCAATCTTTATGTCCCCATATAATTTTTGTAGTAGCTTTACCTGCTTTATCATATAATCAACAGAATAGAACCTGTATTTTTTCCAGAAGCCCGGGCATGAACAGAAAGAGCAATTGTAAGGGCACCCAATTGAAGTCATTAAAGCAAAATTATCTTGCTTAAAATTCTGGAAAGAAGAGAAATCCAGTAAAGGCAACTTGTTTATGTCTTTAATTAATTCCCTGTCAGGATTATTAATTATCTTTCTATCTTTCCTAAAGCTTATCCCTTTTATATTGTTTGTATTTTTTTTCTTAAATAAAGCATTAACTAATTCCAAAACTGTATTCTGGCCTTCTCCTCTTACTAGAAAATTAATTTCTTTTAACAAATTAAGGGTTTTATCTGGCACAAAGGTAGCATTATGTCCCCCAAGAATAACCTTAACTTCAGAATTTCTTTTTTTGAACTCTTTAACAAACTCTGCAGTAAATGGCATTGCCCCTGTCCATGAGCTTATCAGTAAAATATCTGGTTTTGTTTTAGATACTTCTTTTACAATCTTGTTAAGAATTTCTTTTTCTTCTAAGTTGCCTTTTATGATGGAGTTGCTATCAATAGAACTGACATCATATTTTTCCTGCAATATTTGCGAGATGTAAGCTACTGCCAATGGCGGCTCTATATAGCCAAGGTTCCTTAAAGCATAATTCAAGGATCCAAGAACAGTAACTTTTTTACTCATAATTATATTCTTATTAAGTTCATATAAAAATATTTGGTTAATTAGAAATATTTATATACTAAAAACTCTAGTTCAATAATATGACAGTATGGGTTGCTGATAAATACGGTAAAGTAAAGAATATATTAGCACACCGTTTTACTATACAAGTAAAGCAGGTCTTTTATCTTAAAAATACCTATATCTATGCGTGGGAATGGTTAAGAGATGAGGGTTTTGTAGCTTTAGATGGAGAACCAGAAAGGATAGAGACAATGTATGATGAAAAGATAGACCCTGATGGCAAAAGAACCATAAGGGTTTGGTGGAGATGCACATATAACCCGGACAATAGCAGCTATTACAGGTATAGGATGAATATCTTCTGGGAGATGAACGGAATAACAAATGTTGAAATAATGTTTCAAGGTAAGAAAATAAAAGTGAATGAAGGAGAGGTGTATATTCATTGTTGGGCTGTGCTTGAATTGGATTATGACAGGAAATGGGAAAAAAACCCCTTCTTAAGGCGTCTTGATAAATTATTCAGGCAAAGGATATATAAGAAAACAAGAGAACATTATGAAGAGGATCTAAGAAGAAGAGCTACCCGTTACCAAGAGGATATGAAAAGGATTATGGAAGTACAGAATTACGAGAAAATCCCAGAGAGATTCCATGCAGAAAGAGGAATGCTGTAATTGGAAAGATTTTTATATAGTTATTTTCTTCTTTGCTTTATGTTTGGAATAGCATGAAATGCCTCCGTAGCATAGCAGCCCTTTACGAAAGCGTTGGGGGAAAGTAGTCAAGTACTACGTCCTCGCTTTGCTCGGAGCAGTACGGAATGCCTCCGTAGCATAGTAGCTATTGCGTGAGACTTGTATCTTGCAAGGAAATCTCAAGGTCGTGGGTGCAACTCCCACCGGAGGCTTACTTTACATAACAGAGTGATAATATGTTTGCAATTGATACAAATACATTTTTTTTGATAGCCTTAATTTTTGGAATTTTCTGGGTTATTGTTGAAGGAGCAATGGCATATTTTGTCTATAAAGGTTATCGGATTTTAGAAAAATATCTCTCAAAAAAATGATATCCTTTACCCTGTTTTTTAATCTAGCTAAAATAGAAGGAGTTTTATGGAGCATTACTGATGTGATTCTGATATTTTTTGGCCTGAAACTTGTAGATTTGATAAGAAAATATAATGGAATAAAAACCTATAAATTTCTTTATTACCTGCTATTTTTTAGTTTTTTACTAACATCTTTGATATTATTTGTTCCCTCTATGATCTATTTTTTAATAATAGAGATAATTGTTCTTGATATCCAATATTTCATTATCAACTATAATACCTTAAGAAATTATAAGCTGGTATTAAAAACTTTAAGAAAATAAGAACATAAATATTTATAAACTATTTCTAATTTCCTTTCTATACAATGAATATAGTAATACTTGGTCCACAAGCCAGCGGCAAGGGAACACAGGGAAAACTGCTCGCTAAAAAATTAAAAATAGGACACATATCCATGGGGGAAATTTTCAGAAAACTCAAAAATGAAAATACAGAGCTTGGCAAACTTATAGGCTCTTACATAAATTCAGGAAACCTAGTTCCTACTGAGCTTACAAATAAAATAATAAAACAAGAGCTGGAAAAAGATGATTACAAGAAAGGGGTTATTTTAGACGGTTTTCCAAGGAATATCCGCCAGATTGAATTCTTAAATAAATTCTTTAAAACAGACTATGCAATATTCATAAATATACCAAAAAAAGAGACAATAAGAAGATTATCAGCAAGAAGGCAATGTGCTGATTGCAAGAAAATATTTGGTTATCTTGATATGGAAAAAATTAAAGACAGTAAATGTCCTGAATGTTCAGGAGAATTATTTCAAAGAGAGGACGATAAGCCAGAGGCAATAAGGAAAAGATTAGAAACTTATCATAAGGAAACAGAGCCTTTAATCAATTTTTATGAAAAAAAAGGCATTCTAAAAAGAATAAATGGTGAGCAGCCGATAGAAAAGGTTTTTGAGGATATTTTAGCAGCTATTAAATAGAGATTTTATAACATTGGTTGCATAAGCCCCTTTTGGCAAATAAAAAGAAACCTTTATCTTTTTCTTTCCTTTGTTTAATTCATCCTTTTCTAAACTATTTATTTTTAGATTTTTTATTTTTACAAACATTTCTCTATAATTTCCTTCACTGGTCAGTTCAGGTATTTGCCTTATTACAAAATCCTTATATGTTATGTTTTCCTTTCTCATTATATCTTCTGCAATCTCTTTTATTTGCTTATCTTTTATACTGGTTCCAAAGCCGATTAAAGGAATTTTGGCAGATTTCTTATACTTACATTGTAAGTATTTATCGACTATTAAATTAAACAAAAAACTTTGATAGGAATGTATGTAAATCATGAGGATTTTCTTAGGAATTTTTCTTAAAAAGCCAACAAAATCAGTTCCTTCAAATCCTGGGTCAAGAAGCTTAACTGCTTTTTTAAAGTCCTTTTTGATAATTGCTTTACCAATCAAATGATTATTTTTATTTATACCAAACCTTTGCTCATCAAAATAATTAGGAATCTCTTTTATCTCCTTTGGTTTTTTATTAATGTTTCTTACAATAATTTCGAAATAGTTCTCCTTTAAATCTCCTAAAGATATTGGTTCAGGACCATAGCCAATAATCTTAACCTCAATATCTTTTAGTTTAATATATCTTATTTTATTTAAAACAGAACAATACTGCTCTGTTATTGCTTTTTTATCCTTATTTCCAGCATAACCAAACCTTTTTCTTGGTAACCTAAAATAATCTGCTATTTTCTGAATAGCTTTCTCTGTTGTGTAATCCTTTTTCTTCAAAATAAAATAAGTATATTTTCCATTATCTTTTGGCTTAATATTAGTTATCTCCTTTACTATAAAATCTTCTGCTTGTTGCTTTATCCTGTACATAATTGCTAAAATTATCCTTTTTATTATAAACTTTGCTAAATATGTTATATAGTATAAATAACTATATATATTCCTATAATATACCTGGTTTATAGAGGTGAAATATCACTTGAGGTGGTGAAAAATGGGTTTGTTTGGCAAAAAGAAACCAGTTGTAAAAGAAATAGCTTTAGAAGATAAAGTGGTCATACTTGAGAAGTTGGGGATAAATAATGATGATTATATTACTGGAGACAAAAAACCTATAGGTGATGGAGCGGTAAAAGTTTTTGAATATTTAAAGAATCGTGTGAAAGATATAAATGCAGATAAGCTGTCCATAACTGATAGGAATATGCAGATTCCCAAGAGTACAATTATCTCAGATTGTGGCTTAAAACCTGAAATATCTGATAAAGTTTTAGGGTTGTATGAGAATAAGATTATATTTAATTCCAGCATACCTAATATTTATTCAGTGCCAATCAAAGGCGTGAAAGACTTCTGAACATTATAAAAAATAAAACTTTATTAAATACTTTCTTTTTCTTTATTGTATGGGCCAGTAACTCAGTGGATACTTCATAAAACTTGTTTTTTAACAGGTTTTGGCGAAGCTAAAAAGAGTGCTTCCCTCCTAAGGAAGAGGTCGGGGGTTCGAATCCTCCCTGGCCCGTTATATATCTTCTAGAGCAATAATCTATATAAAGCAGAGCCTTCTTCAGATTTACATGATATCTTTTGATAATATTGTGAAGTTAAGAGCTAATAGTGTGGAAATAGAAAAACCAGAAGGAAAAATTCTTGAATTAATATCTCATGGCCATTTTGACCATCTGCCGACAAAATTCTCTGATAAGCTATTTATTTGCTCTGCTATAACCAAAAAAATGCTTGAATTAAGAAGAAACAAAGAAGATATTCCTTTACATAAAGATAAAAAAATAAAGATGCTTGATTCTGGGCATACCTTAGGAAGTAAGATGTTTTTAATTAACAATAAGATATTATTTACAGGAGATTTTAACACAGAAGGAAGATACTGCGGGAAAGCTGAACCAGTAAAATGCTCTACTTTAATAATTGAGAGCACCTTTGCTAAGCCAAACTATATCTTTCCAAAATCCCAGTTTGTAATTAAAGATTTCAAGGATTATTTAGAAGACAATGAAAATGTAACAATAGATGCTTATTCTTTCGGAAAGGCTCAGGAGATATGTTTTATACTTGATAAAATGAAAATTCCATTCGATGTTAGCTCTACAATAAACAGGATTAATAATCATCTGGGGCTTAAATTTAAATACAAACAAAAGAATGCTTCTGTTATAATAACAAAAGATTTTATTTCTGGTTATAAAAGAATTGCATTAAGTGGTTGGGCTCTTGATTCTGGCTATCAGTATAAAATGAAACTTGACAAAGCATTTCCTTTATCAGATCATTGTGATTATCCTTCATTAATTCAGTTTGCAATAAAATGCAATCCGGAAAAAATATATACATATCATGGTTTTAGTGTTGAACTTGCTAAAGACTTAAAGAAGATAGGGTATGATGCAGTTCCTATACTAAATGGACAAAAACTATTGAGTGATTTCATATGATTCAGGATTTCAAAACAAAAAAGAAGGACATAAGAAAAAGATTAAAAGAATTTAAAGATTTAAAAAAATCTTCCAATAATAAGAAATTTTTGGAGTTATGCTATTGCTTATGCACACCATTAAGCAATGCTAGGAAAGTCTATAATATAATCAATGGACAAAATAAAAATATTTTATTAAAAGGAACTGAAGAACAGGTTCAGAGATTATTGAAAGGAAACTGCAGATTTCATAACAACAAGGCAAAATACATAATTCAGGCAAGAAATTTTATAAAAAACATTAATAAATTGCCAAAAGACAGCTATGAAGCAAGAGAATTATTAATAAACAACATAAATGGTTTAGGATATAAGGAAGCAAGTCATTTTTTAAGAAACATTGGCTATAGAGACCTTGCAATCTTGGACGGACATATAATAAATTCTTTATTTGAAATTGGTGTCTTCAGGGATAATAAAAGGCCTTCTAATAAAGAAGAATATTTACAGATGGAGCAGGAGATGAAGAAATTTGCTAAACAGACAAATCTTAAATTAGATGAGTTAGATTTACTTCTTTGGTCAAATAAAACAGGGGAAATATTAAAATAAGAGACTTTCTTTCTATATCTTATACGGCTGTGATCTAGTGGTATGATACGAGCTTCCCAAGCTTGGCACCCGGGTTCGAATTTAAAACGAAAGTCCCGGCAGCCGTATTCAGGGAAATATTTATATACTTTGTAAAATATCCCTACTTTGGGGGGATAATGAATTTATTTTACATAATTTTGCAGGTTTTTGCTGGTCTTGCCCTGTTTCTATTTGGTATTAAGATGCTTAGTGATGGTCTCAAGAAGATTACTGGTTCTAAGCTTAAAAAATTGTTAGAAAAGATGACTAATAATAAATTTAAAGGAATATTTGTTGGAGCTCTTTCAACAGCTTTAATCCAGAGCAGCAGCTTACTGATAGTTACCCAAATAGGCTTAATAAATGCTGGTCTTTTAACTTTAGAACAAGCAGTTGGTGTAATCTTGGGGATGGAGATAGGAACTACAATTACTGCCCAGATAGTAGCTTTTCCAATTGGAAATTTCTTCTTTTTTATGATTATAGTTGGGTTTTTGCTTTATATGTTTCCCAGGTTTAGAAAATACCAGCATATAGGCATGATACTTCTTGGATTTGGTATATTGTTTTTAGGAATGAAAACAATGTCTGGTGGTGTTAAACCTATAATGGAATATCCTGTAATAATGGATACTTTAGTCAGATTTGGAGCAATGCCTATCTTAGGAGTAATAGCAGGCGCTATCTTCACAGGCATAATCCAAAGTAGCTCTGCTACTACTGGTTTAGTAATTGCTATGGGAATGAACAATGTAATTACCTTGCCTGCTGCAATTGCCTTAATCTTAGGAGCAAATATAGGAACTTGCGTGACTGGATTAATTGCTTCAATTGGCTCGTCCTTACAAGCGAAAAGAGCAGCTTTTGTTCATCTATTTGTTAATTCTATAACTGTTGCTATTTTCCTCCCATTTATCCAATTATTTTCTGCAATTGTTTATATGACCTCAGCTTCCTTACCAAGACAAATAGCAAACGCACATACATTATTTAATACAACACTTATCTTATTGATGTTACCCTTTACCAAATATATTGTTTCTTTAATCAAGAAAATAGTTCCCGGAGAAGAGATTAAAACAGAAGAGCTTGGAACAAAATATCTGGATGAAAGGTTCTTGAGAGCTCCATTTATGGCTTTATCTCAGGTAGGGAAAGAAGTTAATAGAATCGGAAAGATTGCATTAAAGATGCTGGATTTGTCCAAGCAGGCTTTATTAAGGGATGATGAGAAAGCTGCTAAGGAGGTTTTTGATACTGAGAACATAATTGATGATTTAGTCTATAAAACTGACCGTTATCTTGACAGGATACCCACAAATGAATTAAGTGAGGCAGAGTTTCAAAAGCATATAAGGTTAGATCATGCTCTTACTGATATAGAAAGAACAGCTGATTTAGCTAATAATATAGCTGTCTCTGCAATGGACAAAATACTAAAAGAGAAGAAATTTACAAAAATAGGAGAAGAAGAAATGAAAACTTTGTTTAAAAAAGCAAGGCTTTCTTATAAAACCTCCATAAAGGCTTTGAAAAAGAATGATAAAGAACTTGCTGCTAAAGTAATAAAACTTGAGGATAGTATTGACTCTTTGGAAAAGAGATTTAAAAGAAACCATATCAGAAGATTAAAAGCAGGAATATGCGATGTCAGGTCTGATGTTATCTTTACAGATACCTTAAGAAACCTGGAAAGAATAGGAGACCACGCTGATAATATTGCCAATGGTGTTTTAACCAATTTTAATAATATTTAGAAATCTTAATAAATCCAGATAAATTCTTTCTTTTTATGAAAAATATTGAGAAAATAATTTCTATATTAAGGAAAACAAATAAGATAAGTATGTTAGGCTCATTTTCCAGGGAAAGCCCTTTTTATGTTTTAATATCAACCATCCTTAGTGCAAGGAATAAAGATACAATGACAAGGATAGCAGTTAAGAAATTGTTTGCCAGGTATAAAACTCCAAAGCAGATAGCAAATGCTCCTATAAAAAGTCTTGAAAAACTAATAATTAAATCAGGTACTTACAAGACAAAAGCCAAAAGAATAAAAGAGGTTTCTAAAATAATATTAGAAAAATATAATGGCAAAATACCTGATAAAATGGAAGAATTAATCAAATTGCCAGGTGTTGGAAGAAAAACTGCCGGCTGCGTATTAGTTTATGCTTTTGATAAGCAGGCAATACCTGTTGATACTCATGTTCACAGGGTTTCTAACAGAATAGGATTAGTAAAAACAAAGAAAAGGGAAAAAACTGAAGAGGAATTAATGAAGATAGTCCCAAAAAAATTATGGAAATATGTGAATGAGGTTTTTGTTTTACATGGACAGAATATATGCAAGCCAATAAAACCAGAATGTGATAAATGTCCTATTACAGGATATTGTGACTATTACAAAAAATATATAAAAGCATAAAATTTCTTTTTTCTAAAATGACAGAATGTGTAAATAAAGAAAAAAATCTGGCAAAATGTCCTTGCACTTATTCAGGGTGTGATAAAAAAGGCATTTGTTGTGAATGTATAGCTTATCATTTAGCTATGAATGAGTTGCCAGCATGCTGTTTCTCAAAGGAAGCAGAGAAAACCTATGACAGGAGTTTCAGGAAGTTTATTGAGGATAAAGGCTAATTTCACTGGACTTCTTAGGAAAATGCTTTTAAATATCTGAATATTCTTCAATAATAATGATAGAATTCCAGAAAAATAAGTACAAAGATGATGTAATCTATGATAGTTTAAACCCTTTAGTCAGAGCTTGGTTTAAGTCCAAACTCAAGACCTTTGCAGAGCCGCAGAGATACGCCATAATCAATATAAGAAACAGGGAAAATACCTTAATAAGCAGTCCAACTGGTTCTGGAAAAACCCTGAGTGCTTTTTTGAGTATTATAAGCGAACTTACAAATTTATCTGAGCAAGGTAAATTAGAGGACAAGGTTTATTGCATATACATAAGTCCATTAAAGGCTTTGGCAAATGATATTAAAAAGAATCTGAGTGATCCATTAAGAGAAATAAAAAGATTGGCAAAAGAGAAAAACAAGAAAATAGAGATAAGGACAGCAATCAGAACAGGAGATACTTCTGCTACTGAAAAATCAAAGATGCTAAAGAACCCTCCTCATATCTTAATTACAACTCCGGAAAGTTTAGCTATAATATTATGTGCACCTAAATTCAAGGAAAAACTAAAAGAGGCTCAATGGATAATTGTTGATGAAATCCATGCTCTTGCCTCTGGTAAAAGAGGAGTTCATCTTTCTCTTTCATTAGAAAGACTGCAGAAATATACATATTTTACAAGAATTGGTCTTAGTGCAACAGTTGCTCCATTAGAAGATGTTGCAAAATTCTTAGTCGGAATGGATACAAAAACAAACAAACCAAGAAACTGCAAAATAGTAGATGCCCAATTTATAAAAAAACTGGATTTAAAGGTTTTGAGTCCTGTTGAAAACTTAATAAAAAGTAGCCATGAAGATATGCATCATAAGATGTATGAGCTTATAGACAGATTGATTCAAGACCATAGAACTACTTTAATATTCACAAATACAAGGTCAGCAACAGAAAGGGTTGTTCATCATCTAAAGGAAAAGTTTCCAAAGAATTATACTAAGCAAATAGAGGATGAGGATGAATTTGAGAGTTATATAGGGGCTCACCATGGCTCTCTGAGCAGAGACCTAAGATTAAACATTGAAAACAGATTAAAAGAAGGAAAGATTAAATGTGTTGTTTCTTCAACATCTCTGGAATTAGGAATAGATATAGGTTATATTGATTTAGTTATTTTACTTGGAAGTCCAAAATCAGTTGCAAGGGCATTACAAAGAATAGGAAGAAGCGGACATAAACTGCATGATAAAGCAGAGGGAAGGATTATTGTTCTGGATAGGGATGATTTGGTTGAATGTTCAGTTTTATTAAAAGCAGCTCTGGAGAAGAAGATTGATAATATCTCTATTCCGCAAAATTGTTTAGATGTCCTTGCTCAGCAGATATACGGGATGGCAATAGAGGAAAGCAGACCATTGGAAGAAATATATAATATTGTGAAGAGCAGCTATTGCTATAACACCTTATCCAGAAAGGATTTTAATGATGTTATAGATTATTTAGCAGGGGAATATACTAAGCTTGAAGATAGAAATGTCTATGCAAAGATATGGTATGATCCTGATACAAAAATGATTGGGAAAAGAGGCAAACTTGCTAGAGTACTGTATATGACAAATATTGGAACAATACCTTCTGAAACCAAGGTTAAGGTAAAGATAGGTGAGCAGACAATAGGAACAATAGAAGAGGCTTTCCTGGAAAGATTAAAGAGAGGAGATATTTTTGTATTAGGAGGAAATGTTTATGAATTTTTATACAGCAGGGGAATGACTGCTCAGGTAAAAGCTTCAGCAAACAGACCTCCAACTGTTCCTTCATGGTTCTCTGAAATGCTTCCATTAAGTTTTGATTTAGCAATGGAAATTCAACACTTTAGAAGATTGATGGAAAACCATTTTACAGCTAAAAAATCAAAAAAAGAAATTCTTGATTTTATTAATGATTACTTGTATGTTGATAAGTATGGAGCAAATTCAATCTATGAATACTTCAAAGAGCAGTTTTTATTTTCAGAGATACCTTCTGAGAAAAAGATAATGGTTGAGCATTATTCAGATGAGAATAACAAATATGTTATCTTCCATACATTATTTGGAAGAAGGACAAATGATGTTTTGGCAAGAGCATTAGCTTTTGCTGTTTCAAGATTACAACATAGGGATGTTGAGATAAGTATAACAGATAATGGTTTCTTTTTGCAGTATAAAAAACAAATACAGGCAGTAAGAGCATTTTCTTATGTTAAGAGTAAAGATTTAAGGAGAATTATGGAGCTGGCTTTAGATAAAACAGAAGTTTTAAAGAGAAGATTCAGACATTGCGCAACTCGTGCATTAATGATTTTAAGAAGCTATAGAGGAAGAGAAAAAACAGTTGGAAGACAGCAGGTTTCTTCCATGCTATTAATAAATGCAGTAAAAAGGATATCAAATGATTTTCCTATTTTAAAAGAAGCAAGAAGAGAAGTCTTGGAGGATTTAATGGACATAGAGCATGCCCAATGGGTTTTGGAGCAGATAGAATCAAAAAAGATTAAAATAAAAGAGGTTTTTACAGACTTACCAAGTCCTTTTGCTTTTAATCTTGTTGCTCAGGGCTATACAGATATAATGAGAATAGAAGACAAGGTTGAATTTTTGAAAAGAATGCATGATATGATTTTAGCCAAAATTAGTTTGAAAGAAAAGCTTTAGAATGACACGAAGAGAAGAAATCATTAAGCTATTAGAAAAAAGAGCTGTTTCAATACAGGATATTGCTAATATGTACAGAACAACAGTAGAAGACATATTAGAAGATTTGCCTCATATAAAAGAAACAATCAAGCCCCGTAAGTTAAAAATAATACCTGCTGAATGCAGGAAATGTGGCTTTGTTTTCAAGGAAAGGACAAAGCTTAGAGCACCTTCAAAATGCCCAAGGTGCAGAAGTGAATGGATAGAAGACCCATTGTTTAAAATAGAATAAAATGAACTACCTAAATATGATAGATTTAAAGGAATACTATCTGGCTATTAATAAATTAGCCAATGAAAAAGAATTATCTAATAAAGAAAAAGAGATAATTATAGCAATAAATAAGCAAAGTGTTGATTACTTAATTAATAGATATATAAAAGATTATAATATTAAAAAAAGAGAAAACTTTGAAAATCTCTCGGAGATTATAGAGATACAAGGTGGTATAGATAATGTTATAGCTGATAACTATACAAAAAGATATTACAAAACAATTGATGATAATGTCTGGGGAATGGCTGAATACTTTAAAGGCAAATTTAAGGGAGAAATCAGATATGTTCCTAGCCACATTATTGGTGGTGGTGTTATGGGCAGGGCTTTTATTGGAACAGGACTTATTGAGATATTAGATACCTTGTATGGCAGAGAAAAAGCCAGCACCATTGTACATGAAATTATCCATATGCTTTATCCTGACAAAGATGAAGCTGAAGTAAGGCTTATTGAATACATATTATGCGGTGATTCTACTAAACAAGATTCAAGAATCAATTAGCTTTAAATATAATGAAAAATAATTCTTTCTTATGGATCAAAAAATGAAAAATTTTCGAATGGATTTGTCTAGAATAATTAAAAGAAGAAAAGCTTTTGAGAAATATACTGTTATAAAAGATAAATATACAAAAATAGATGATCTCACTGCCAGACTTTATATAACTTATGGAAACGACATTTGTAATCTAGCAAAAGATTTTATGGAAATTAAAGATTTAGGTTTTTATGATTATCATAAAGAAATTATTATGTATTTTCTTTCTGAGACTATAAAAAAAATGGCACACATACACAAATTTGATTTGAAAAATGAATATCCTCAAATAATAAAAACAAATGATATAACTATCAAATTACACGATTCTGCCATTGATTTCTCAAATTATATGAATAAGATGGAGAGAAAAAAGGATGAATCATCTGCAAAAATTATAGAGAAAATCTTAGGTGATTTAGGATTTATAATGATTAATCCTAAAAAGCCATCTGGAACTTATCCGAGTAACGAAGTTCTAGACGCCTAACCAAAACTTTAAATAACTCCTTTCTTTTTTCTTAATCATGGAGATACTGAAGGATATTGAAATTGTTGATTTGGGTTTATATCTGAAAAAAGAAAAAATTCTTGTATTGGCAGATATGCACATAGGTTATGAGGAAGCATTGAACAAGCAGGGCTTGCTGCTGCCAAGATTTCAGTTCTCTGACTTAGTAAAGAGGCTAAAAAGAATTCTAAAACAAGTAAAGCCGAAATTAATTATAATAAATGGAGACATAAAGCATGAATTCGGGCAAATCTCAGAAACAGAATGGAGGCAAACATTAAGAGTTTTAGATTTCTTAACAAGAAAAGCAAATGTCATTTTATTAAAAGGGAACCATGACACTATCTTAGGACCAATTGCTAAGAAAAGAAATTTGGAAATAAAAGACTATTTTGTTGTTGATAAAATCTATATTTGTCATGGACATTATGTTCCTGAAGATGAAGATTTTAAGAAAGCTAAAATTTTAATTACAGCTCATGAGCATCCAGCAGTTGGGATTAGGGAATATCCAAGGGTTGAAAGGTTTAAATGTTTTTTATTGGGGAAATATAAGAATAAAAAACTAATAGTTCAGCCTTCTCTGAATCCAGTAGTAGAAGGAACAGATATATTGAGTGAAAAACCACTTAGCCCCTTTTTGCAACAAAACATAGATAACTTTGAGGTTTTTGTAGTAGAGAAAGAAATATATAAATTTGGAAAACTCATAAAATTGAAATCACTTTAAGCTTCTTATCTTCTTCTGCTTTGTTTTTTTCTCTGTTACTATAATATCAGAGTCTTCATCATAGTCATACAAATCTTCTGCTTCTTCCTCAATCCTTTTTTTCTTTTTCATCTTTTATTTTAAAGAACAACCATCCTTTATCAACCTTTTTGAATCTCAACAAGCAAAACCTTCCTTTTAATTTTTTGCCATGCAAAACAAAAACAATCTTTTCCTTTTTTTTACTTTCTAATTCATAGTTTCCTTTGTCCCAGATTTCTACTTTACCTGCACCATATTCTCCTTTTGGGATAGTTCCTTCAAAATTTGCATAACCTAAGGGGTGGTCTTCTACTTGAATGCTAAGTCTTTTATCTTTATCATTGGGCTCTTTTGGTATTGCCCATGACTTAAGCACATTATCCATCTCTAATCTAAAATCATAATGTAAATTTCTTGCTGCATGTTTATGAATTACAAACTTTGGCATATCCTTTAGTAAGTAAGTAAAGTTTTTAAATCTTTGGCATAAGATTTTTATATCTTTACTCATTTCTAATTTTTATGAACGAGACAATAAAAAACATAAAAGAAAGAAGAAGTGTAAGAAAATATAAAGCTAAAGAAATATCTAAAGAGATTTTAGAAGAATTAATAGATTGTGCTCACTTAGCACCTTCTGCAAGAAACGATCAACCTTGGGAATTTATTATAGTTACAAAAAAAGAAACCTTAAATAAACTAGGTGAAGTTATAACTACTGGTTCTTTTATTAGAGATGCTGCAGCTTGTATAATAGTTTGTGGAACAGAAAATGGACATTTAGTTGAAGATGGATGTGCAGCAACAGAGAATATTATGATTGCTGCTTATTCACTTGGTATAGGAACTTGTTGGGTAGCTGGTTTTAACAGGGTTTATAATAATGAGGTAAAGAAGGTTCTTGGAATACCAGAGGATAAAGATATTGTATCATTCATTCCATTAGGATATCCTGATGAAAAACCTGAAATGAAGTCTAAAAGAAGCCTGAATGATATAATCCACTGGGAGAAATACTAACTTTTTCTTTTAAAAAATAGAATGATTTATATATAATTTGTAATCCCCTCTCACCAACAAAATGTCATTTGATAAGTCTAAAAATAGTGGAAATATAAAGTATGTGCGTGAGTTATTTAATATTGTGAAAGCTGTTCCTAGTTTATCTAAAGGAAAGGCATTATCACAACTTGATAAGTGGATAGATATATATGCTAATATTGAATCTCATAAATTTGCAGTTATTAAAATCGGAGGGGAAAGTATTGACCCTGAGAAAGGTCCTTCTAAAGATTTTATGGAGGCAATGGGTATATTGTCAAGACTTGACCTTTTTCCTTACATCCTATATGGTTGGGGTAATGATTTGACAAAGAGATTAAAGAAAAAAGGTATTGAAAGCAGATTTGATCCGGAGACAGGAGATAGACTTACTATGAGCAAGAAGGAGATGAATGAAGTTGAAAAAATTGCTCATGAATATGGCAGTTCTCTTGTTAAAAATCTGATTAAAAATGACATAAAGGCAAAGCTAATCAAAAATGCATTTGAGGGAGAACCAATCTATCACTTTACAGGTGAAATAACTGCTGTTAATTCAAAAACTCTTGAAAATGCCATCTATGAACATTATGTTCCTGTTGTTTCTCCTCTAGCTTGGTATAAAGAGGGGAAAACCTTCCTTAATATTAATGCTGATACTGCTGCATCAAAACTTGCAATTAAGATGTGTCCTTCAAAACTGATATACCTCACAGAAAAAGGGTATATTGCTGATGAAAATGGTAAAAGGATATCAAGAATCTCAACAAAGGAAGAATGCCATAGACTACGGATTGAAGGCATAATAAAAGGAGGAATGAAGAAAAAACTTTTTTCAATATTGGATTATTTAGTTTGCAGTAAAGCCGGAAATGTTGCACAAATAGCTTCACCAAGTAATCTTATAACAGAGTTATTTACACGCGAGGGCGCTGGAACCTATGTGACTCTAAAATCTTAATCATTGTTAATCTTTTCTTCAAACTTTACTGTTTGCAAGTATCTCCTTAAATAAGCTTCATCTTTTTCTTTATCTTCATAGAAAGGAGTTTCTAGCCAAGCTAAAACAGTTGCAAGAGCTGTCTCTTCATCAATATAATCAGCTCCTATTCCAAGCATATTCGTATTATTGTGCTTTCTTGAAGTTTCTGCTTCTTTTGCATTAGTGCATCTTGCAACATACACTCTTTTATATTTTGATGCAGGTATTAGAGTACCAATTCCAGAGCCGCAAAAGCCGATGCCAACTTTATTGAGATAATCTTTACTGACTAATTTCCCGATTTTATCAGATATAACAGGATAATCACATCTTTCATTAGAAAAAGTTCCAACATCCTCAACCTTATAGCCTTTTTCTTCAAGCTTTTTCTTTATCTTTTCTTTAAGCTCAAATCCACGATGGTCTGCTCCGATAATTATTGTTTTTCCTTTATGGCTTCCTATAGGAACTTCAATTCCGTCTGCTTTAATAATATTGCCCATAACCTGAAAAATAAAACCTCTGAAT
>CAZENX010000004.1:29171-29406 GCA_964513865.1 uncultured Methanosarcinales archaeon
AATTTAATCTTATTCCTTAAAAAGAAAAGTATTTATAGTTTAAAAATTCAGATTAGATTATGAAAAAGAGGATTATTGTTTTTAGTGTCATATTCTTGTTTGTTTTATCTTCTTCTGTTTTTGCAGAAAATAAATTCTCAACAGACATTATACCACAACTAACTGCTGAAGAGAAAAAAGATGCCCCTGAACTATACAATGGAGATGTTTATCCTCCATGGGGAGTTCCCTGTAT
>CAZENX010000005.1:0-25967 GCA_964513865.1 uncultured Methanosarcinales archaeon
AAAGTTTTTTGTTGTTGTAGGATTTGTTACTACCTTAAAACAAGATTTAGAAAGAGTAAATTTTCTAAGAAATCATATATGTCTTACTTACATAATGAGGCATAGTAAATGTTATTCATCATCTTATAGGTTTTTTTATACAGACCTTGCTGCATGGTGTAATCAACCAGGTATTTTTAAGAATATGTCTTTTAACGAATTTTTGAAAAAAAGGCATGTTACAAAGAAAAGATACATGCAAACTATGAGAATTATCAAAGAAAACAATTTAATAATAGAATAAAAAATTAAATTTTCTTTGGGTCTAATCCCATACATTCTCTTATAAATCCCATAAACCAATAACCCAATCCTCTTTCTACATCACTTAATTCGACTAGTCTCGCTGGATGTTTGTATTTATTTCTGATATTTTCAAACCATTTGAAAGAAACAGACACATTTTCTTTATCCTTACCAAATATTTCTTTAAATACATCCCAATTATCACCTCTTATTATAATCTTCTTTAAATCAGAAGTAAGAGCTTTATTAAGTCTTTTTTCTGGTGGAGAAGAAAGTAACTCTTCTTTTTTTCCAGGGCGTATACTTATATCTTTCTGAATTATGTTATTAATATTTTCTTTAACATCATCTGGTAATCCTCTTTCCCACCACTTTTCACTATGAATTTCTTTTAATTTCTCTATAATAAGAGATATTAATCTAATCTCTGTATCATCTATTAATTCTTTAATTTTGCTGTCAGTTGCCTCTTCTGGTAAATCTGGTGTGTACCCTCCTTTTCTCCATAATTCTATCCCAAAATTAGTTTTTTGCTTTAAATCCCATATCAACTTTTGTGTATTTTTTAAAACCATAGCTTTACTACTTTGTTCTCTTATATCATTTTTTTCGCGGTCTGACATACTTTTTATTTTTTTCAATACATCTTCTTCAAAAAATTTTTCAATTTCAACTTTGAAATCATTTAGATTCTTTTTTTGATAAAAGTCTCGTTTTCCCTCATGAATAAGATGTGTTAAAAATTGTCTCAGAATCATAAAGAAGATTCTTATACCAACATTGGTTCTGATAAGTCCTCTTTCTCCTAGGTTCCAGTCATCTTTTAAGTAGGCTGCGATAACCTCAAAATAAGCCTTTATAACTTCAGTGGCAAAAAAAACAGTATTTTCATAATTTTCTTTAAATAACAATCCCTCATCCTTATTAAGTAATCTATTATCTTTAATACCGTCGCATATGTTTGTTAAAGTTAGATTAGTTGTTTTTTTATCTTTAGTAGGGAAACTAGGAATCTGTATATGATTACAAAATTTTGAATCTTTGTCAGAATTTAATTTTTGAGCCACTAAAGATATCGCTCGTAATAAATGTTGATATGAATCATCAGAGCCTACATATATATCAGAATAAAGTTCCCATAATAAGTTTTGGTTAACTGCTTTTTGTTTTTCATTTATATCAACAAAAAGATTTGCTTGTTCTTTAATGTTTAAAGATTCAAATGCTATCACAGGTATTGTATGGTCTGATGCATGTTCACTTTTAGCATAGCCATATAGTCTATGTTGACCATCAATAATCCATGCACAGCCATAGTAAGATGGAAATGTAAGAATTCCATAAGAGATTCCAGATATTTCTTTAACTTTTGGATGTTGTTTAAAATCGGGCTTTTTAATGTTCGGTTTAAAAGCAATAATGATATTATTAGGAAAAGAATGTCCATCATTTATATACCCCCCTATATTTTCTATTCTTTTTTTATTGACCATTCTTTGATATGTGCTTCCAGTTTCTTTTGGATTACTTTTTTCTCTTCTGTGAATATAAGCTATCTTAAACAAATCTTCAGGGTGTATTAAAAAACAGTAATATTTCCCCTTTCTACCACGCATAGCCGGGACTTTGATTTCTCCGACCTCTGAAGCTTCTTTTTTTGGGAATAATATAGAGTACATCTGATATTTGGCAGAAGAACCAAGTTGTTCAACAAGCATTTTATATGCTTCTAGATCATCATCTTTCCAATAATATATTTCTTTTTCAGAAGCAAGTTTTTCATCTGTTTCACTCCATATAATATTCTTTGTAACCAAAAGAAAAGAAATTCTAAATTTTTTATTATATTGCTTTTTTATTAAAGGAGATATATCTTTTTTTAATCCTGATATATTACGAATTTCTGTTTTTAATAAATTATAAGGTCCATTACTTTCTTGGGACCTACAAAAAATTACAAAAACATTATGTTCATCTTTAGCAAATACATCAATTTGTTTTGGGGAAGGACCCGCTTGTATCTTAAAATTTCTATCTTTATTCATCTCACTAAATCCTAATTGTTTAAAAAGAAACCATACTTCATCTTCTAATAATTTATCTATTTTTTTTGGCTTTCTCATTACAATACTAGTCTTTTGTTCTTTTTCAAACAACCAACCTTTTCTTTCTTCTTCTTCTCTCAATGCTTTATGTATTGTCTCTTCATGATATTCTTTTGATTTTTCTTTAGCTATTTTTTCTATAGCAATACCCTTTAATAAGGTTCCAAAGAAATAAGGTCCATTAAACTCTTCTACATCCAGAATATTATTCTTATTATCGAACATTATTAATACCAAACCCCCTTTATAATAGCATAACTAATTTTTATATAAAATTTTCCCTAATCTTGACTTTATAGCCAAAAGAGGGGTTTATAGCCAAAGCTCAAAAACCCAAAGCTTTATATACAACCTCTTAGCAAACATTAACATAATGCAATATAACAGAACAGGAATAGGTATTTCGCCTAAAAGCAGAAAAGATGAGATAAGGATAAGAAACCTAAGACATGCAGATCTTATCAGGTTATTTGTTGTAGTTCTTGTATTTGTTGTTTTTGTCTTGACAATAGCAAAATAATTATCTTTTGTAACCTTCTTTCCCTATCAGAGGAACAAATGAGAAATAACCCAGAAATTCCTGCTTTAGCTTTCCTTTTATCTTTACAGCTTTAATCATTTTACAATAAAGAGGCTCTCCAACTGGTATTACAATAATTCCATTTTCCTTTAACTGCTCAATTAAGGATTTCGGAATATCAGGAGAAGCAGCTGTTACAATTATCTTGTCATAAGGTTTTTCTTTATCATAACCTAAAGTGCCATCCCCTTCAATTACCTCAACATTCTTTATCTTTATCTTATTTAAATTGTGTTTTGCAAAACTTACTAAAGAAGAAATTCTGTCAATTGTATAAACCTTTTTGCATAACCTTGAAAGTAAAGCTGCTTGGTATCCAGAGCCAGCTCCTATTTCTAATATTTTATCTTTCTGCTTAGGCTCTAATGCCTGAGTCATTATCATTATTGTAGATGGCTGGGAAATTGTTTGTTCTTCAATTATAGGCAAAGCAGTATCTGCATAAGCCTGCTCTCTATACTCTTCCAAAACAAACTCCTCTCTTGGTATTTCTCTAAAGGCTTTGATTATTCTTTTATCTTTTACTAATTGAGTGTTTTCCCAATAATCAATCAAACGTTCTTTCATGCTTCAAAGTAATGCAATTTCATTTAAAAATAATACGAAAATTTTATAAAATCAGTTCCTTACCAAGCTAATATGGCTGTGGTTTTATTTAAGGAGATAATGAATACAGATTTGGATAAGGTCGGGCATAAAGCTTTAAGCATCTCAATTCTGGCTAACCAGGAATTTAATGTTCCGCCTGGTTTCGTTGTCTCTAAAGAGGCTTTTGAGGAATTTCTTGAAGAAACAAAACTAAATAAGAAAATAGAATCCTTAATATCAAAGCTAAATGAAGAGAATGCTGAAAAGATATCATCAGAGATTAAAAAGCTAATATTAAACACAGCCCTGCCAAAAAAATTGGAAGAAGAGCTAATTGAAAACTATGAATCCTTGGGGTTTGAGCTAAACAAATTAAAGATTACAGATTTATTAAGTATAAAACCTATCCCTTTGGTAGCTGTTCGCTCAAGTTATATCGAAAGGATAGAAGATGAAAGCATAGCACAGCCTACTTTACTGAATATTAAAGGAAAAAACAATCTGTTCAATGCAATAAAAAAATGCTGGGCTTCTTTATATGATAAGGATTTAATCTTATTTAGGCTGAAAAACAATCTAAGTCAAGATGTTTCTAATGGAATTGTAATTCAAAAGATGATAGATGCAGAGGCATCCGGAATTGCTTTTTCTTCTAACCCAGAATCAAAGAAAAAGTCAGAGATATTGATTAAAGCCTGCTTTGGTTTAGGGGAAATAATAAATAAGATAGTTCCTGATAGCTATGTTGTGAATAAAGCAGATCTTTCTATAAAGGATACCCAGGTAAATGAACAGGAATATGCAATATTAATGGATCATGCAAGAGGTGTAATCATAAAAAAATCCCTAAAGGAAAAATCGAGGTTACAGAAGCTAAACAACAAACTGATAGAAGAGGTTGCCAGAGTAACAAAAAGAATATCTGAGCAGTTAAAGAAAGAGCAGATGATAGAATGGTGCATGTTTAAGGAGAGAATTTTTATTCTGCAATCTAAAGATTTAGAGATGGAGTTTGAGGATGAGAAGATGGAAGAGCCAAAAGAAGTAGAAGAAGAAATTAAAGAGGAAAAAACCACTGTTGATATATATGAACCACCTTTAGAGGAGGATTTAGAAGCTCTGGAAGAGATTGAAGCAGAAGATGTAGATTTAAGCGAGAAAGAGCCTAAAATAGAAACCTATGGAGAAAAAGATGAGGAGTCTAAAGAATTGCAAAAAGAAGAAAAAGATTTCTTTGAATTTGTAGATAATGTCGAAGAAAAAAGAGAGGAGAAACCACAAGATGAAAAGACATTTATAATTGATGAAGAAACAAAAGAAGATTTACCAACTGTGGATGAAATAGAAGAAGTAAAAGAAGAACCACAGAAAGAATTTAAAGCTGAAAAATTGGAAACTGAAAAAGATGAAGCATCATTTGATTTAATTAAGGACTTGACAAAAAAGATGGAATCCCAATTAGATGAAAAGGATATTGATGGTTATAATGAAACAAGAGAAAAATTAAAAAAAACATTAGAGGGATTATAATTATTTTTTCTTAATGTTTTTTTCTATCTTTTTATAGCCTATCCAGATTAATACAAATAAAACAATTCCCAGAATAATGATTCTTATATATTTTGACATATCTCCCCAATATCTCAAAGTGCCGTATATGGCTATTAGAACTCCTCCTCCTAGAATTCCTGCGCCTACACTTTCACTTGCTAATACTACCCCTCCTACGATTATTGCAATTATTCCTATAACCAGAGATATAATAAAAACATTCCTTTCATATATGTCTCTGACTGCATCGTATTCTTTTTCACATTCATAGAATTGATTGCACCATCCTGTTCTGTTTCCTTCTACAGGTTTTACGCCATCTTCTTGGTAATATGTCCATTTGCCTCCTTCTTGTTCGCATCCCTCTTTTGTTTGAATATCTTTATATTCTTCTTTACAGTAATCTGTTCTTTCTGGAGGAGCGTATATAACATTTATGCCATATCCAATAAATAAAACTAATATAATTGCTATTGCAATTGCCAGAATGTTTTCTTTCACCTTACCTTTCATATTTTTGCTTTAGATAGAAAAGTATATAAATGTATTTATTTACAATATTGTAATAAAATGAAAGGAAGACCTATACAGAGCGAGATAAGACAGAATATTATAGATATTCTATATTTTGCAGGCAAAGCCTATGGCTATGATATCTACAAGCATTATCTAAAACTTTTTCCGAGATGCTGTCAGAAATCTATTTATTATCATTTAAATAAAGGAGCAGTATTAGGTGAATTCAAGGTAGAGGAGATAAAGCAGGAGAAAGGAAGCTATTCATGGGGTGACTCAGCTAAAAAGGTTTATTATAAATTAGGAAAAAAGGCAAAGCCACGAATCAATAAAAAGATTAAGGAATATTTTTCTAAGAGAAAACAATAAACGGATTCCCTACATATTGAACTAATAATCCTAACAAGATACTTATTAAAACTAATGAGCTTATGAAAACAAATATCTGCCTGGCTCTTTCCTTGCTTATGAACTTCTCTAATGTAACCTTTAGCATTCTGCCTCCATCAACTATGCCAAGAGGCAATAGATTAAACAAGCCAATGAAGAAATTGAATAATCCTAAAATTCTTAAGAATGAAAATATCCACAAATACACATCTTTTATAGCTAAAAATCTTTCTTTAAATTTAAATTCATTTTTTATATTTGTTATACCTATCATTGACCTGTTATCCATTTCTTCTGTTACAACTGCAAAGGTTTCATTCTCTGTTCCCAAATAAATGGTTTCATTTACTGAACTGTTGTAATACATATAATCCACGAAATCATAGGCGTCTGTAACAGTTTTATTGTTAAAGGAAGTAATAATCATCCCATCCTTTAAACCAGCTTTTGCAGCTGGCACTGTATCATTAATTACATCAAATGAAAATCCTATTGGCTCTGTTAGCTTTGCATGAATAGGAACCATAACAAATAATATGATCAATAAAATAATTCCTGCTAAAATAATATTTGCCATCGGGCCTGCTGAAAATATTGAATTTTGTATCTTAGCAGACTTCTTTGTTAATTTTTTTTCATCTGGCTCAACAAAGGCAGCTGGTATTATAGGAATAAAAACAGAGAAAAAAGCAAAACCGCTTGACTTAAGCTTTAAATTATAAGCCTTTGCCATAATGCCATGGCTGAACTCATGCACTATTGCTAAAATAAAAATTGCCAGAATCCATTGTGTAAATGGCAGATACCCAATGCCGGGAATGTTTGTAAAAGGAAGAACAAGGGCAATACCTGCTTCTGTAACTGTTGGCTTTAAAATAAGGTTAATTGTGTTCATTACAATAATGTAGAACATAAAAGCCATACCAATAAAACCAAAGAACATAGAAATATATCCAAATATCCTTATTAGTTTTTTGTATCTTTTGGCTACGCTGTTTATAAACTTTAATCCAAACTTTGTTCTGTAAAGAATCAAGTAAAATAATGGAAAAATCAGCTTCTGTAGTTTTAACTTCTTTCTGTTTTTTATTAGAATTATAGCAATTATAACAACAAATAAGATAGCAGATATTACTTGAAAATCCATTTTATTTTTTTCTTACAGGCCTTAAAGCTTTGCTGCCGCATTTTCTGCATGAGACTTTCCCTTCTATAACCTTTATATTCGGAGCCCTAATCTTGGTTTTGCATTTTCTGCATACAAATATATTGTGGAAAAATCTTGCCTCTGCTTCTGGAAATTTTGCCATTTTATTGCACCTGTTTCATAACTTTATTATTTAATATTACCCAATATAATACAGTAGCTCCTTCAACGCAAGAATCTTTCAGGTCTTCAGGAATCTTTAAGTCAAAGGTTTCATATGTTTCCATGTCCATTACATTTGCTGTATCTTTGCTTATGGATAAAACCTGTGCGGTTCTTTTGTCAATTATAGGAACTTCAATATTATCATGCCCAGGCATTACAACTACTCTTTTCTTTTTATCAATTATTCCTACAGCGGATAATCTTACTTTTGCATGCCCATGCTTACCAGGCCTGCTTATCTGTATATCCGAGACAGTGCAGGCTGCACCCTCTAAAACAACATAATTTCCTTTCTTTAATGAACCCACACTTGTAATCTTTTTTTCCATATTATCTCCTGAAATTCTAAAAGAAAAGAAGTTACAGTTTATTTAAATAATTTTTGGTAATCTGAAAACATTTTTAAGACGGTGCTTTGTCAGGAAAAACTCAAGCTTTTTCTCTATCTCTGGATCTTCAAATTGCCTTTCTTTATTTTTAAATTCTTTAGTATGATGATAACTTCTTCCGTTTTTGTTTTGAAACTTGTGTTTTTTATGCAATAATTCATGATACATTATATAATCTAACAATTTTGGCTCTTCTTTGAATATATTTGAGATTACGATAGTGTCTGAGCCATACTCATAACTGCCAAGCTTTGAAAAAGAATCTTTACCAAACTTTAAGTTGGGTTTTTCAATTAATTCATAGAAATATTTTTTATTAACTCTGTTAAAGGAATCCTCTAAAATAGGGTCTGACTCTGTCTTTTCAACAGTATAATGCACTCTCTTGATGAAGATATTGTATAAGTCAATGTTTGTTGTATTTATCTTTGTATTAAATACCTTATTGAGCAATGACTGGATTAAACCTATCTGTATCTCTTTTGAAACATTTTTCCATTTCCTGCTTAAACCAAATTCAAGTTTTTTACCTGTATATTTTACATTAGCATTGTAATCACTAAACTTTGCAGAATATTTTAGTTTTTCATTATAATTGAATTCTTTATTTGGGTATAATCTGGTAAAGGCCTCTTTAATTAGTGACATAAAAGATTGGAATCGTTATTGAATTAAAAAGTTTGTTGTTATGTTGTTATTTAGCTTTGAATATAAATTGAAAATTAGTTTGATTTATGAATCTTTTTTAGGATAAACTCAGAGAAATAATTTCCATACTTTTTATGCAATTCATTAGATTTCCAATCATCATTTTTGAGTTTATGTCTGCAATTAGGATTTCCACAATTACATTCTAAATCAAAAAACTTTTCTATTTCAGTAGAATACATTGCATAGTCAAGAGTTAGTTCTTCATCAGATTCAATATCTCTCATTGCCACAAATATAATTTGTCCTCTAAAACCAGCATTTGGTTCACAAGAGTGATTCATAAAAATAGCGTTATCTTCAACTTCTTCAATTTTTTTAGGTCCCATAAAAAAATTATCTTCTATTTGCAGAGACATTTCTTGACACCTTTTTGGCAAAGAATTAAATTCATTCATGGAAATAATATGTCCATTCTTTATAGCAATTATTTCATCTTTTTTTATTTTCTCTTTAGCAAAAATTCCTCTTCCATGGATTGGGCTTTTTCTGACTTCTGTTTTTGGGGATTTATATGATTCAATTGCACTCATTCTTACCCAACCTCATACCTTAGAATAGCAGCAACCTTTCCTAAATCCCTAAGCTGAACACCTTCTCTTGTTTCTGTTGATATTATCATGATTTCTGAGCTGTATTGCTTTGCAATTTCCTCTAATTTGTTTATCTTTTCTTCCTCTAAATCCTCAGATATAAGCAGGATATCAACAATACCATTATTAAGATGTTGTTCTACCTCTTTTTCTCCATAAGCAACCATGTTTGGTTTTGTGCTTAGCAATTCAAAGAATCTTTGCATTATCTTCTTTTCTTCTGCAACTTCCTCATCTGCAAGAACATCCTGTGATTTATCTAATAATTCCTGCAAACCAAAGCTTCCTGTGTAGCTTAAATCCTTTACTGCAATTATTTTTTTCTTAACCTGATCAGTTATATAATTGCCATCAACAAAATCATGCTTTGTCGGACCAGGACCTCCAACAATTATTCCTTTAAGATTTTTATTCTCTAAAAATTCATCCTTCATCATATCCCCTATTTTCTTGTAAAAATCCTTTGCAGCACCTTCTCTTAAACGTTCAAATCTTGGAGCACTTTGTCCCCCTGCTCTTGTCTTTCCAGGAACATTTGATTTTGATTTACTTAACTCTACAATTGTCTTTCCTTTCAACAAAGCAATATTTGCCTCTCTCCTATCCATAACAACTAAGCCGTAAACCTCTTTTGTCTCTAACATATCCCTTAAAGGATCAAGAACAAACTCTTTATCACACCTGTATAATCTTATCTTTATTGGAATAGGAGGCTCAACACTCCAAACCTGGAAATCTTCCTGACCTTCTCTTGCCGCAACATTTCCAGAAAATACTGCTAATCCATTCTCTGGTGTTTTTTTAAATATCTTCAAATGCTGAATCATCCTTTCCAGAGCAGAAATTACATTATCTCTGGTTCCTTTGCTTTTTATATTTGTGGCAGTTCCCTGTTCCTGAGATAGATGATTAATGATTTTATTCATATCATATCCCTGGGGTATATAAACAGTTACTAGCTCTGTATGCCTGCCTCTATATAACTCTAGATTTTTTATGAATTTTCCAAGTTTAAATTTCTGAGCAGTTGTAATTGCCATATTTCTCTGAAATTAGACAATATTTAAATATCTTATCAATTTTTCCAAAATTATGTATTTATACACCTGCATAATAGGAAGCTTTGTATTCAATGAGCATTTCAAGTTAAAGGAAAAGGTAATCTTTAATGAAAAGGATATATTCCAGAATTATTCTTTATTAGAGCAAAATAAAGAGTTGGATGTAGAGAAAAAATTAAAGAAAAGATATAAAATTGAAGTAATAGATATAGAACATAAAAAGTTTGATAAAATCTTAGATTTCTTAAAGGATTATATTGCTGATTTTTATAAAGCTAATTTAATCATTACCAAAGATAAGTTAAGCAAAGCTGTAAATGAGGACAATTTAATAATACAAGCAACTGACAATATAACTGAAATAGACAAGGTTCTTAATATTTTAATAAAAAGGTTAAGGGAATGGTATTCATTGTATTTTCCTGAATTAGATAATAAAATAGAAGATAATGAAACCTTTGTTAAATTAATAGTTAAAAGCAATAAAGAAAGATTGATGAAGGAATTAAAGATTAAGGACTCAATGGGTTCTGAGCTGAAAAAAGAGGATTTAAATGAAATTCTGGAATTAGCAAAACAGGCTTTTAATTTGTATGAGTTAAGGGAAAAGCATGAATCTTATTTGGAAAAGATAATGGAAAAATATTGTAAAAATATGAAATATCTGGCTGGAACTTTGATAGCAGCTAAATTGCTTGCACAGGCAGGTTCTTTGAAAAAACTGGTTTTATTCCCAGCCTCAACTATTCAAATGCTTGGAGCAGAGAAAGCATTATTTAGACATATAACAACAGGAGCAAGAACTCCTAAATATGGAATAATAATGCAGCATCCTTTTGTTCAGAATGCTAAAAAGGATAATAAAGGAAAGGCAGCAAGAATCTTGGCAGATAAAATAAGTATTGCTGCTAAATTAGATTATTTCAAGGGAGAATTCAAAGCAGATAAATTAAAGAAGGAAATCGAGGAAAAGCTGAAATGAAAGAAGAAATATCTATTATAGTTGATAGGAATGACAATATTGTAGCTTATGTTCCAAGAAGTGAAATGAGAAAAAAAGTTTTAAGACATAGGGGCTCAGCAATCTTTGTTGAAAATAGCAAGGGAGAGCTCTTGATTCATAAGAGAACAAAAATAAAGGATGTTTTTCCAGGATATTATAATGTTTGTTTTGGTGGTGGACATATCAAAGGAGAAACCTTTGAAGAAAATGCAAAGCGCGAATTAGAGGAAGAAGCAGGGCTAAAGGATGTGCCTATGAAATTTTTGTTTAAAACTCCTTATGAAGGAAAAGATAACAAATTGATAAGTTATGTTTTCTCTGTAAAAAGCGATGGACCATTTAAATTTCAAAAAGAAGAGGTTGAAAAAGGTTTTTTTGTCAGCAAAAAAGAATTAAAAGAACTGGTAAAAAGAAAGAAATTTTGTCCTGACGGATTAAAGATCCTTAAAGAGTATCTTGTTTATAAAAAATGAAACAATTCAAACAATTTAAAGGAGTGTATGAGAAACCAAAAGGGAAACATTTTGTTTTATTAACTAAAAATCTAACTCCTGGGAAAAAGGTTTATGGGGAGAATTTAGTAAAAGAAAAAGGAGCTGAATTTAGAGAATGGGATCCTAACAGAAGCAAATTAGCAGCTGCATTAATGAAAGGTGTAAAAGAGGTTGGAATAAAAGAAAATGATTTTATACTTTATTTAGGAGCAGCATCTGGAACTACTGCTTCACATATATCTGATGTTGTCGGAAATAAAGGTTTCATATATGCATTAGATTTTGCTCCAAGAGTTGTTCGTGACTTAACATTTGTTGCAGAAGACCGAAAAAATATTGCTCCAATATTGGCAGATGCCTCAAAGCCTGAAACCTACTATAAGAATATTTCTAAAGTAGATATTATTTACCAGGATTTAGCTCAGAGAGAACAGGCAGAAATATTCTTGCAGAATTTCAGATTCTTAAAACATGGAGGATATGCTTTATTGTGTGTTAAAGCAAGATCTGTAGATGTTGCAAAGAAACCAAAGCAGGTTTTCAAGGAAATGAGGGAAAAACTAGAAAAACAGGTAAAGATTATTGATTATAGAGAATTAGCTCCTTTCGAGAAGGACCATTGCATCTTTGTATGTAAAAAGCATTAGCTTTAAATATAATTATTACTTTTTATGTTAAAATGACAATAAAACAATGTTGCTGTTGCTGAATTCTTACATTGTTTTAGTTTTACCCTTATAAAAATTCTTGGAGGTTAAAATGACAAAAGATAAAATCCTAAAACTCATCGGAAATACACCAATCATAAGGTTGAATGAAAAAAATGTTTTTGCTAAATTAGACTCCTTAAACCCAAGCGGAAGCATAAAGGATATTATGGCTCTTTATATGATTAATGAAGCAGAGAAAAAAGGACTCTTAAAAAAAGGCTCTAAGATAATAGAAGCCACAACAGGAAACACAGGAATTTCTTTTGCTATGCTTTCAGCTTTAAAAGGCTATGAATTTGTTGCTGTAATGCCTGAAAACATGAGTCAAGAGAGAATACAGATGATGGAAGCATTCAATGCCAAGATTATATTAACACCAGCACAAAAGGACATGCAGGGAGCTATAGATAAGTATAATGAGCTTGTAAAGGAAAATCCAGATGCATGGCTTCCAAAGCAATTCGAGAATCCTGATAATATTATGGCTCACAAATTGATTACAGGAAAGGAAATCATAAATCAGATAGGAAAAGATATTGATTATTTTGTTGCAGGTGTAGGAACAGGAGGAACTTTGATAGGTGTTGCCAAAGCTTTAAAAGAGATAAATCCAGATGTTAAGATCATAGCAGTTGAACCCTCTGAATCTGCTGTTTTGAGCGGAAAAAAACCTGGTTTGCATGAAATACAGGGTATTGGGGAAGGTTTTATACCTCCATTATTAAAAGATAATATGGATATAGTAGATGATATTATTGCAGTCCCCAGTAAAGATGCAATAGCAACAGCAAAAAAACTGGCAAAAGAAGAAGGCGTTCTTGTAGGTATTAGTTCAGGAGCAAATGCTTTTGCTTCTTTACAAATAGCAGAAAAACATCCTGAAAAGAAGATAGTAACAGTATTTCCTGACAGAGGAGAAAGATATTTAAGTATGGGGATTTATAAATAATACCATGAAATTAGTAACAGAAAGACTTTATTTAAGGACTTGGAAAAAGAGCGATATACCCTCAATAGTAGAAATGTTTAATGATAAATCTATAAATAAATTCATTTATAGAGCACCTTACCCCTATAAGAGAAAAGATGCCTTGAAATTTTCTAATGGATACTGCAAACAAAAGGAAAATAAAGCCTTTGCTATATTCAGAAAAGAGGATGATGTTTTAGTTGGAGCTATCACTCTTAAAGATATTGATAAAAAACTTAAGAGTGCAGGCATAGGATACTCTTTACACAGAAAATATAGAAATAAAGGTTATATGACAGAGGCAGCTAAAAGAGTATTACAATATGGATTTAAGACATTAAACCTTAATAGAATAGAGATTCGTTGTGCAAAAGGTAATAAAGCTTCTAAAAAAGTCATAAAAAAACTAGGAGCTAAAAAAGAAGGTGTATTAAGAGATGAATGTTTGGTCAATGGAAAATTTCATGATCATATTGTTCATAGTATTTTACGAAAAGAATATAAGGATAAAAAAACCAGATAATAAAATGTTAAAATTTTACAATACATTAACAAGAAAAAAGGAACCTTTTAAGCCAATAAAGAAAGGTTTAGTTACTATTTACAGCTGTGGTCCTACTGTCTATAATTTTGCCCATATCGGCAATTGGCGTTCTTTTATATTTTCAGATATTCTAAGAAGATATCTAAAATACAAAGGGTATAAGGTAAAGCATGTTATGAACATTACAGATGTTGATGACAAAACAATAAGAAACTCTAAAAAAGAAGGTTTATCATTAAAAAAATTCACAAAAAAATATGAGAAATATTTCTTTGATGACATGAAAACCCTAAATATAGAAAAGGTTGAATTTACTCCAAGAGCAACTGAGAATATTAAAGAAATGGTTGCTTTAATCAAAAAACTCCTGAAGAAAGGATATGCTTATAAGACAGATGACGGAATCTACTATAATATAAGAAAGTTCAAGGACTATGGAAAATTAGCTAATTTAGATGTAAAAGGATTAAAAGCAGGAGCAAGAGTTGCAACAGATGAATATGATAAAAAGCATGTTAATGATTTTGCATTGTGGAAATTCTGGGATAAAGAAGATGGAGATGTTTGCTGGGAAACTGAGATAGGAAAAGGAAGACCAGGGTGGCATATTGAATGCAGTGTTATGTCAATGAAATATCTTGGAGAAACTCTTGATATCCATACAGGAGGAATTGATTTAATATTTCCTCATCATCAGAATGAGATTGCCCAATCAGAAGGAGCAAATGGAAAAAAGTTTGTGAATTACTGGCTGCATTGTGAGCATTTAATTGTTGATGGCAAGAAGATGTCCAAATCTTTAGGTAATTTCTATATTTTAAGGGATATTTTGGAAAAAGGTTATGATGCAAGAGCAGTAAGGTATATTTTATTAGCAACGCATTACAAGCAAAAGCTGAACTTTACTCTCAAGGGAATTGAAGCTGCCCAGAATGTAATAGAAAGATTCAAGGATTTCATTTTAAAATTAAAAGATGCTTCTGGGAAAGATAATAAAAAAATACCTAAATTAATCAAAAAAGTAAAGGAAAATTTTGAAAAAGCAATGGATGATAATCTAAATATAAGCGAAGCTTTAAGTTACATATTTAATTTTATGAGAAATATAAACAAATTATTGAAAGATAATAATATAAGCAAAAAAGATGCAAATAATGTTCTTAAAGCTATGAAAAAATTTGATTCTGTTTTGGGAATTATGGATTTCAAGAAGGAAAAGATAGATAAAGAAATTGAATCTTTAATTAAAAAAAGAGAAGAAGCAAGAAAGAAAAAAGATTTTAAGAAAGCAGATGAGATAAGAAATGACTTAAAGAAAAAAGGTATTATTCTGGAGGACACTTCCCAAGGTGTTAGGTGGAAAAAGGTTTAGATATTCTGTATTTTTATGAATGAATATCTATAGGATGTAAAGGGTAAACCATATTTGTAAAAATTGGACTAGAATAACCATTATTTTTCTCTATAATTATTTGTAAACCATCATTTATCTTTTCTGGATCTCTCACATTAATCATTTTTAAGTCATCGAGCTTAGAATTTTCAATTTTTTCAATAATCTTTTGATAAATGGTTTTCGGAATCAAATAAATTCCAATTTTACCTTCAATTATTTCTCCATCTTCAATCTTATTTCCTGCATAAAAATCAAAGTTTTCTATTATTTTATTAATACAACCAAAACCTGCGATTTGCACTAAATTATCAAAGAACTTATTGGAGAATTCTGTTGGTATACCTAAATTACTATACCATTTATCAATTAGCTCTTGTTTTTTATTATTATAGATATATCTTATGTCCTTTTTTTCAATATTAGGAACCGCCATAATATACATAAAAAATACTTATTTATAAATTTTATTGTATTTTATGCTCTTCTAGCAAATCATCCAGAAATTTCTTATTTTTTATATTTATCTTACATATCTCTTTGCCTTTATTAATCTCAACTCCCATAACTTCTTTTGTTAGCTCTTTTTTATTTTTTGAAATATATAAGGTTATAGTTTTATTTTTTTTATTCGATCTTATACAATAATTAAATTTATCGGTGTCATTAATTTTGTTATAAAGTTGTTTTAATTTTGAATAGTATTCATTATATTTTTTTAAACTAATTACTTTATAGTCTCCTTTTTGTAGCATTATAATTAAAGAATATCAACCAATTATTTAAATATTTATAAACTCAAAAATAGATTAAGAAATCTTTATTTTGATTTTATCATTAACCTTAATATTTCCTTTTCCTTTGGAAATCTTTTCTGCTTTAACTGTTGCCTTTATATCATCCAGTACTTCACTTAAATTTTCTTTAGTGTCTATAACTAATTCTTTTATTTCTGCTCCTAATGAGATATTCTTGCTTGATTTGTATTTTCTGGCAGCAGCAATTATATTAACAGCATAATCTCCAAGCTTTTCTGCTTTCTTGTCTTCTAATTTTTTATCATATTTTGGCCAATCACTTATATGGATGCTTTTCTTTTTCTCTTTCTTTGCAAAATATAACTGATAAATCTCCTCTGTTATATGAGGGATAATAGGAGCAAAGAGTTTCAATATTGCTAATAAATTATTATAGAGAGTGTACTGAGCAGATTCTTTTGCTTGTTTGCCTCTTTTATCTGGATTATACAACCTGTCCTTAATTATTTCAAGATAATAATCACAGAAAGTATGCCAGAAAAACTGCTCTGTTATCTTTTTAGATTCACCTGTATTGTAATTATCAAAATGTTTTGTGGATTCTTTTACTACTTTGCTTAATTTTGTAAGAACCCATTTATCCATCATTTCTAATTTTTTTGGTTTCTTTGGATTATATTTGTTTAAATGCATTAATGCAAATTTTGAGGCATTCCATAGCTTTGTCAAGAATTTCTTTCCAGCAACCAAATCCTTTTCCTGGAAAGGTAAATCAGAACCCCATGAAGCTGTTCCAGCCCAATACCTAAATGTATCAACATCATACCTCTTTAATAAATCATCTGCCCAGATAACGTTTCCTTTTGATTTTGACATCCCTCTTCCTTTCGGGTCTAAAACAAATGTTCCCAGAGCTATATCTTTCCATGGGATGTCTTTAAAATGAAGATAAGCTTTTAGTATCGTATAAAATGCCCATGTTCTAATAATATCCTGAGCCTGGGGTCTTAAAGACATGGGAAATCTTTTCTTGAATTCCTTTGGCTCTTCTAACCATCTTATTGCTATTTCAGGACTCATTGAGGAAGTCATCCATGTATCAAATACATCCCTGTCAGGTATGAATTCATTACTTCCACATTTGCATTTCTTTTTTGGTTTATCTTGTTCTGGGTCTACTGGCAATTGTTTTTCTTCAGGTAATAAAACTTTTCCACATTTCTTACAGTACCAAACCGGAATAGGAACTCCATAAAATCTTTGACGAGAGATACACCAGTCCCATGCTAAATTGTTTGTCCAATCCTCAAATCTTCTTCTATAAAATTGAGGATACCAAGATATCTTTCTGCCTTGTTTTATTATCTCTTTTTTATAATCCAAAGCTTTAATGAACCATTGCTTTGTTACTATAAACTCTATTGGTGTGTTGCATCTCCAGCAAGAGCCAACTGTTTGCTCTATATCTTCTTGTTTTATTAGCAAGCCTTTTTCATCTAAATCTTCTATTATTCTGCTTTTTCCTTCTTCTATTGTCAAACCTTCATATCCTTTTGCTAAACTGTTTAATTTACCCTCTTTTGTTATACATATCTTTAAGTCAAGCTTATGCTTTTTCCACCATTCAATGTCAGTAGTGTCTCCAAATGTGCATATCATAACAATACCAGAGCCAAATTTAGGGTCTACTTTCTCATCCTTCATTATTTTAACTTCCTGTCCAAATAAAGGAACTATTGCTTTTTTTCCTACTAGTTTCTTATATCTTTTGTCCTTTGGATGTACAAAAATACCAACGCAGGCTGGCAAAAATTCTGGTCTTGTCGTAGCTATTGTTATCTTTTCCTTAGAACCCTTTAATTTGAAATAGATATAACTCAATTTTGTATTTCTTGTTAAATCCTCTATTTCTGCTTGAGCTAGAGCTGTTTGATGATTAGTGCACCATAATGTCGGTTCTTCTCTTCTATAAGCATCCTTTTGTTTTACTAAATCCAAAAAGGATTTTTGAGCAACTTTCTGGGATTCAGGATCTATTGTTGTATACAATAAGCTCCAATCATAAGAATGTCCTAAAGCTTTAAAGACCTTGTCAGCATATAGTTTTTCAACTTTTACAGATTCTTTCCTGCATAATTTCCTAAACTCTGCCTTGGTTGTTTTTGCTTTTGAAATATTATATTTTTCTTCAACATATTTTTCTGTCGGGAGTCCATTATTGTCAAAACCAGGCGGAAAGTAAACATTAAAGCCTTTCATTCTTCTGTATCTGGCTATAACCTCAAATTGAGTATAATGTAAAGCATGACCTACATGCAGATGACCAGCAGAAGCATAAGGAGGAGGAGTGTCTATTGAATAAATTGGCTTTTTGCTTTTTTTATCAAACTTGTAAATCTTGTTCTTTTCCCAGTAATCCTGCCATTTCTTTTCTGCTTCCTTTGCATTATAGTTTTTGGGTAATTTCATTATATAATTAGAGAAATTAACTTTATTTAAAACTTTTGTTAAAATAAGATTAATAACTAAAAATACAAAAATATTTAAGGAGATATTTTCTGTATCATATTGGTGATGATATGAAAGTCATAAAAATTGGTGGAAAAAATTGTCCGGAGTGCAAGGTTATGGGACCAAGATGGAAAGAAATAGAGGCAGAAATGCCAGATTTAGAGACAGAATTTTATATAATAGATGAATATCCTGAATTAAGAGAAAAGTATAAATTAAAAGCAATACCAACATTTATTTTTCTGGATAAGAAAGGAAATGAGCTTTCTCGTTTGTCAATGATTCAAACGAAAGAAAGACTTATAGAGGAGGTAAACAAATATAAAGATAAATGATTTAGAATATAAATATTAATAAACTCTCCTTATATTCCTTTTTTTATGTACTGGGTTGAAAAATATAAACCAAAGAATATTTCTGAGATTAAGTTTCAGGATTTAGTAATTAATAATGTTAAGGATTTTATTGAAAATTATTCTAGACAAAAAAAGAAAGCCCTAATTATATATGGGTCAACAGGAACAGGAAAAACATGTTCAGTATATGCAATAGCAGCAGAGCTAGGATTAGAGATTATTGAAGTGAATGCCTCAGACGTTAGAAACGCAGAGCAGATTAATACAAGATTGGGGAATGCTCTCTTCCAGAAATCTTTATTCTCAAAAGGAAAAGTTATTCTTGTAGATGAGATTGATGGCTTATCTGGGATGAAAGACAGGGGAGGGGTAGCTGCTTTAGCTAAATTAGTTGAAAAATCAACTTTTCCTATAATCTTAACAGCTGAAGACCCTTTTGACAGGAAATTCTCCTCTATAAAAAGAAAATCTTTACTAGTAAAATATATTCCTGCAGATGTTAATGAATTAAAAAATTTATTAAAGAACATATGTAAAAAAGAGAAAATACAAGCAGATGATTTTTCTTTAATGATGCTGGCAAGAAGAACAGGAGGAGATGTTAGAGCAGCAATTACAGATTTGCAAATTTTAACCCATAATAAAAAATTAAGAAAAGAAGATATTGAGGTTTTGGATGACAGGAAGCAGACAGAATCTATTAAACAGGCTCTTACAAAGATATTCAAAACAAAAAATCCGGAAATTGCTTTAGCTTCATTCGATAATATAAATGAAAACTTTGATGAGTTTTTCTTGTGGGTGGATGAGAATATCTCAAAAGAATACAAAGATATAGAAGATATTGCAAAAGCATATGATGCTTTAAGCTTGGCAGATGTTTACAGAGGCAGAATTAAAAGATGGCAGCATTGGCGTTATCTTGTTTATATGAAGGATTTGCTAACAGCAGGAATTTCATTGGCTAAAAAAGAGAAATATCAAAATTTTACAGATTATAAGGAATCTTCTCGCTTATTAAAAATATGGATAGCAAATGCCAAAAATATGAAAAGGAAAGCTATAGCAGAGAAATGGGCAGAAGAAACCCATATCTCATCAAAGAGAGCATTCAAGGATATATTTTTTCTAAAGGTGATATTCAAGAACAAAAATTTTGCAAAAGAAATTGCAGATGATTTAGAGCTTGAGAAAGAAGAGGTTGATTGGCTGAAAAAACAATAAACTTTAAATATAATTACTTTGAATACTTCTATATGAGCACTGTACAAATAGATAATATTGGAACAGCTGTTAGAGTTCGAGGTGAGAAATATCTTAGAACAATTCCTGTACCTAAGGCTATAAGGTTAATTAAACAACAAAAAGCAAAATGTGATAGTCTTATACAGAAAATTAATAGTTTTGTTGGAGTGGTGGTTCCTTCTGTTATATTCTATCAAGATCATCTTTTTTTTCGTGATGATAATAAGTATGTACCAAAAGCTCTGATTCCAAAAAACAATAATAAACTTTATATAGAGTGATAGAAAATATAAAGGCATAACAATAAATTTATAAACTTCTTTTTTTCTTTAATATAAATGCTTTCAACAGATGATATGGCAACTTTTTGTAAGAAAAAGGGTTTTATATATCTGAACTCTGAGATTTATGGGGGCTTTGCTGGTTTTTATGATTTGGGTCCTTTAGGTGTTGAGCTAAATAATAATATAAAGCAAGCATTCTGGAAAGAGTTTGTCCAAAAAGAGGATAATATTGTTGGCTTAGATGGCTCAATAATAACTCACCCTAAGGTATGGGAAGCATCCGGACATGTTGAGAATTTTGAAGATGTTATCCTTAAATGTAAGAAATGCAAGAAACAATTCAGAGCAGACCATTTGATAGAAGATATTCTGAAGATAAGTGCTGATGGCATGTCTGATAAGAAGATTAATCAATTGATAAAGAAACACAATATAAAATGTCCTGAATGTAAGGGTCCTTTAAAAGAGGTCGCTGAATTTAATTTGATGTTTAAAACCAACATAGGACCAGAAAAAGGAAATACTGCTTATCTAAGACCAGAAACTGCTCAATTGATATTTGCAAATTTTAAGATAATTGCAGAAACTGCTCGTGTTAAATTACCGTTTGGTATTGCTCAAACTGGAAAGGCATTCAGAAATGAGATTTCTCCCAGAAACTTCTTATTCAGGTGCAGAGAATTTGAGATGTTTGAGATTGAATTCTTTGTAAATCCCGATGATATGAAATGTCCTTTACTAAAGGAAGTTGAAAATTTGAAACTAAAGGTTTTTACAAAAGAGATGCAGAAGAAGAATCAGAAACCAAAACAAACAACAATAAAAGATATGGTTAAAAAGAAGATGCTTAATGAATGGCAGGCTTACTGGCTAGCTTCTTTCTATAAGTTTTTCATTGATTATGGAATTAAAAGAGAGAATTTACGAATAAGGGAGCATCTGAAAGAAGAATTGGCGCATTATGCTTCTTCATGCTTTGATATTGAATATAACTTTCCATTTGGTTGGAAAGAAATCCACGGAAATGCTGACAGGAAAGATTTTGATTTAAAGCAGCATATAAAATTCAGCAAAAAAGATTTAGCAGTTTATGATGAAGAAACAAAAAAGAAAATAATTCCAGTTGTAGCTTCTGAACCCAGCCAGGGCATAGGAAGAGCTTTTTTAGCTTTTATGTTTGATGCATACAATGATGATAAGAAAAGAGGAAACGCAGTTTTAAAATTGGATTCAAGATTAGCTCCAATTAAGGTTGCTGTCTTTCCTTTAGTTAATAAATTAGACAAAGATGCAAGGAAGATTTATGATTTGCTAAAAGAAAACTTTAATTGTGTTTATGATGTTTCAGGAAGTATAGGAAGAAGATATGCAAGGCAGGATGAAATAGGTACACCTTTCTGTATAACATATGATTTTGATTCAAAGAAGAAAAAGGATGTTACAGTAAGGGACATTAACACAACAAAACAAAGAAGGGTAAAGATTAAGGATTTAACAGAAAAATTAACTAAATTAATAAATCAAGAAATCAAGTTTAAAGACTTATAAATCATAAATTATATAAATAACTCAAATTTCTGAATTTCTATGGCAATAAAAGACTTAGAAGCAAGGCAAAGAAATGTCAATTTAGTTGGAGAAGTTGTAGAAATAAGTGAACCAAGAACGTTTGAGAAATTTGGTACTCAGGGAAGAGTTGCAAATGCAGTAATAAAAGATGACTCTGGTCAAGTAAAGCTGACATTATGGAACGAGCAGATAGACAAAGTAAAAAAAGGGGACAAGGTAGCAATCAAGAACGGCTATGTCGGCGAGTGGCAGGGAGAGCTACAAGTAACAACAGGAAAATTAGGAACATTGGATATTTTAAAGGGAGATGAAGGAGAGCAGATACTAACAGAAGACGAAAAGACTGAATCAGATGTTATTGATGAAGAAAAGTCTGACTAATTTTCATTTTCAAACGGGTCAGTAGCTCAGCCTGGGTCTTGTCGAGTTTACGAGACTCGCTCGCAGGAAAGAGCACTAGACTGAAGATCTAGGTGTCCCGGGTTCAAATATCGATAAGGTTCAAACCTTTCGGTTTGAAAGTCCCGGCTGACCCACTTTTTAATATGAAACTAAACATTGGCTCTAAAAATAAAGTAAAAATAGATGCAGTAAAGGAAGCTATTCAGGATTATGATTTCTTATCAAATGCAGAGGTTGTTTCTGTTGAAGCTGATTCTGAGGTATCGGAGCAGCCAAAATCAATGAATGAAACTATAAAAGGAGCTATGAACAGGGCAAAAAAGGTCTTTAAAAATTGCGATTACAGCTTTGGCATTGAAGATGGTCTAATAAAAGTTGAAAATACTAAAACAGATTATATGAATATCTGTGTTTGTGCTATATATGATGGAAAAAACTTTCATATTGGTTTTTCATCTGCATTTGAGTATCCTATTGAAGTTACAAAGCTAGTGATAAATGGGGGATTAGATATCAATCAAGCATTTCACAAAATAGGTTTAACAGAGAATCCAAAAGTTGGTTCTGCAGAAGGTGCTGTTGGGGTATTAACAAAAGGGAGATTAAAGAGAAAGGAATATACAAAGCAGGGAATAGTGATGGCTCTGATTCATTTGGAGAATTCTGAGTTATTCTAGATAGTAGCAATAACCATGCTTGCTACTAAATTAAATATTATCATTATGATTAAAGAAACAAGAACATACAAAATTGTGCTTTTTGTAAGGTTAGTTCCAATTAAATACCTTTCATTTAGTTTATCTTCCCCGTTTTCAATATTATTAACTAAAATTGTCAATATAAAAACTATCTGAACTACATACAAGCCAACTATAACCTGGAAAAAGAATGTGGGAATTCCATCTCCGAAGAGTTGTATAAACTGGCCTATATTGGCTCCTGCTCCTTCAGCAGCAATTGACTGAGCCTGGGCACTTAGGCTGCTTAGCACAGTGGTTATCATTGAAGTAATTCCAATAACAATTCCTGCTATAATGGGGGTTAGGAAAGATATCTGTGATTTCATGCTGGAAATAATATCTGCCATCAAATCTTTTAGACGCTCGTCTACTTTATGGATCTCTTTTATATATTTAGAAACATTTATCAAAGCCTGGGCAGCAACACTTGGGCCTTTCCTAGCAGATTCTATCAAAACCTTCATAGTGCTTTCAATAACATTTGACGGATATTCAACCAAGGCACCATACTTCGGGTCAAAGATTGCCTGCTCTACACCCATTCCCATCTTTCTTATATTTTCGCTTACTTTCCTGAAGAAATTTCCTGAGTAAGTCCCTTCCATTATATCCGCTACCTTTCCAAAAGCAATCTCAACAGGAATACCATCCCCTATTCTATTACCAAGTTGAAATATTGAACCTGCTATTTCTTCTTCTAGTTTTTTAGCTCTTTCTCTTATCTTAATTACATTCTGGGATCTTAGTTTATAATAGTAACCGATACCAATACCAAACGCTGATGTAATGAATAAGCTCAATATGGCTGCTCCCATACCATAAGGACCTATCTGGCTATTTACACTACAACCAGGAGTGTCTTTTGGACATCTATAACCAATCAAACTAAATTTTCCAAAATTTATGTCAAAATCCGGATTTAGTTTATGAATTATAATAGGACTGACTCCAATAAAGAATAGGATTAGCCCTATAAATATTGCTACAATTATTGGTTTTACCTTTATCTCTTTTCCAGAGAGATTTATTATAATATTCCTATATTTTTTTAATTCAGGATTTTCTTCAGATATATCTGCCTTTCCATAACCAGTTGGTCTTTTTGATAATATAACTTTACCCATATAAAAAACAATTATCGGAAGAATAACATTATACAACATTGCTATATGATACCATCTAACACCTTCTACAAAATTAATCATCAATGGTAAGATTACTAAGCCTAGGATTGGCATGATTATACCTATCATATGCAGTACAGTAATAGGACTCTTTAAATTATGAGCATAATGGAGCATTTTCTCATAGGTTTCATCCAGAATTGTACTTAACGCCTTATCCAGTGAATTTAATCTTCTTTCTTCAGAGCCTTCATACAATGAACCTTCTATTAGATGCATTGACTCAATGAACTCTATATTCCATTTACGCCAGGATTCAAGATAATGTTCTAAGGCTTCTTTTACAGATTCATACTTAGAGGTTTCAACATTCCAAAGTATCTTTTTGAGGTCAATGGACAAAGGAGGAGCCAGATGTTCTGCTGCAAAATTTATCGCCAGTTCCAGATTTGAGGTGTGCCTCATATATGTAACAATATAGAATATGCAAATAACCATCTGGTTGCTTGCTTTTAATCGCCAGCTGTTAGCTAAAAACTCCGGCATCTTCTGTAATGGGAAAATCAAAACTAAACCAACAATAATAAAAAACAAAACAAAGAACCAAGCAACTTTTGTTCCTAACAACATAGGTACTAGTATGCTAAGAAATATCCCAAAAAACATTACGAAGATAGGGAAAATAAAGGAAAAGGCAATCGAACCCCCAGGTGTTATGTTGAGATGAGCAATCTCTATGTTTTCTTGTAGATATTGTTCCTTTTTCTTATCTGGCTTAATTTTCATTAATTTCTCAGAAAAATTACAAGTCTTTTCATACCAAGTCATTGGTTTTGGAAGATAGGCTTCTTTAAACTGCATGTACTCCCTGGAGCTTATCGGCTTAGTTTCTCCTGTGCCAAGCTCTTTGCTTAGCTTTTCAGCATATCTCTTGTATAGGTCTTTTTCCTCTTTTTTTTCAGGGGGCATTTTACTCCTTCTCTAAATTTCTCTTTTTTATCTCTTTCTTAAGCCATTCTTCCCATTCAAAGAAAATCTTTTTATTTTCAAGCTTGCCTGTTTCTTCTTTTATTTTGTCAGATATTAGATGATACATATCATTGCATATAATAACAAACTCTGCTTCTAACAGTTCATCATCTTTTTCTTTTTCAGCATACTTTACCAAAGTTTCTTTAATCTTGGCCCTGAGCATGATGTTATCCCATATAGCTTTCCAGTCTCCTGCAAATTCCGGTATATTGCTTGCTATTCCTTTAAGAACTTCACTATCACCATTAATTAATTCATCAGTTGGCTCTAGTTGATCTGTTTTTGGGTTGTATCTCATTAAATCTATAAAACCATGCTCTAACAGAGGATCATCTTCCCAATGTTTTCTTACTTCTGTAATCTGGGTAACTCTTCTGTTTTTATGTAAGCCGTCTGCACTCTTTATCGGATTAGCAATAATTACAATATCTGTTGCCTTGAAACTGGTTCTTGGTACACCAATATCATTAACAACTCTGTCAAAAACTCCATACGGAGATTCCCCATGTATTGTTCCAGCTACAACATTAGCAGCTGCTCCTACCCTCATGGCTTCATACAAAGATTTTGCTTCATCACTTCTTACTTCTCCTATGACTAAAGCAGAATCACCCAATCTTAAAGTGCTTCTTATACCATCTGTTGCAGTAACCTCAGTACCAGCTCTAGCCAATGCACCTGCTACCTTTAATGA
>CAZENX010000006.1:0-24318 GCA_964513865.1 uncultured Methanosarcinales archaeon
TACTATGCCTCATTATGTAAGGAAGACATTTATGCTTTCTTAGAAAATATACTCTTTCTAAATCTTGTTTTAAGGTAGTATCAAAACCTACAAGAACAAAAAACTTTGTTTGCCAATCCTTTACTAAAGGTTTCCATATTTTTAATTTTTTCTCAATAATTGGCTTGTCATTCATCCTATCAAATGCAAATATATATTCTCCATCATAATCTAAATCAGCTAAAAGTCTTGCTTTCTCTTCTGTTAAAAGCCTAAAATCTAAACCTTGTTTGAATGTAATCTTCTTACCTGTTTTTTTTAACATCTTAAGAAGTTTAACACAATCCTTACAAGCTAAGAAATTATTATCTAATAACATTATTTTAGGCAATTTTGAATTATAAAATTCTTTAAGAGGACTGTGTTTTTTTAATCTGCCTTCTTTTTTAGGTATAAAACAATACTTGCAATTATTTGGACAACCCCTAGTAAGAAAACCAATACTATATTTATTTTCTTCATATAGACTATAGTCAGGATAAGTATGTTCTATTTCATCTGGCAACCATTGAGGATTAGACCCACTATAACCAGTTCCACCTTTTATAACATCTCGACAATTTTTAACAATGACTACATTTTTATTTAAAGTAAAAATAGCACTCATAAGGACCTTATCATACTTAGAGCCATCAATGACTACCTTTTCTCTCTTATAATAGTCATATCCAGAATAGCCTATTTTTTTTAGGTCAACATGAAATCCCTTTTTTTTAAAATAAGAAGAAAATTTCATCAAAGCAAGATTAGGTATGGAACTGTCAACATCGACTAAACAAACCCTCTTTTTTTCACAGTTTTCTACATCCAGCATTATGGCTTTATGAATATTATAACTTTAAATATATTTCTATGCTATGATCTATATGTTGTGATCTATAAAAGAACATAAATAACCAAGGATTTTTACTTCACCCTCTTCTTAACAACCTTTATCCTTGTTTTGTTCATCTCTGTCAGGGCATTTTTATAGCTGAGAAGGTCATTCTTTGCTCCCAGGCATTTTATTACAGATTGAGCATTAACTAAAGCCAACTTCAAGGAAAATTCAACATCCTTTTTCTTGATTATGCCTGCCAAAAATGTAGAAGAAAAAGCGTCTCCTGCTCCTGTTGTCTCTTTTATGTTTTTTAATTTTGAAGGTGTCATAATATAATGTATATGGTTATGTAAAGCATGAACATCCTTTGGACCATTGGTTATAACTACAATCTTTGGACCATACATAGAAAGTATTTTAAGTCTTTCTTCAACATTATCTTTTTTTACTATCAGCCTTGACTCATTATCATTTAAAACCAAGATTTCTGCTCTCTTCAATATTTGAAATAAATAATCATACCCTTTCTCTGCCAGATAATTGCTTGGATTGAATAAAATCTTTATTTTGTTTTTTTCAGCAAAGTCCGCTAATTTCTCCAGAGTTTTAAAAGACTCATCAACCATACTTGCAAAGTAAAACCATTTTGTCTTTATCTTTTTTTTACTAATCTTAGAAAATTTTAGATTATTGTTTGAACCTTTATAAGCAAGAATGGTTCTGTCTGTTTCCATACTATCCAATACAACCGAATATCCTGTTTTTTCCTTGCTTATGGTTCCGATAAAATCAATCTTATCTTTTTTTAATAATGTCTTAATCAACTCCCCGTTTTCATCATCTCCCAGGTTTCCTAAATAAGCTGTCTTTAATCCTAATCTGGCTAAAGATACTGCTGAATTTGTTCCTCCACCACCTGTAAAGAAATTTAAATCATTTATTAGTATCTTGGAACCAGCAGGATAAGACAAAAAAACCTCCTCTTCGCTTGGATTTTTTATAGAAATCGCCTCAGCCATCTCTGTCATTGCAAAGGCATCCATGGTTGCAGAACCCACACAAATTACATCATACATAATTTTTAAATAAGATTAAAACTTTATAAATTTATCCAATATTGTCTAATATAGAATGAGCATCTTGGCTTTGAAGATATTTCTTAAATTTCTTAAATTCAGAGCCAAATTTAACTATTAGCTGCATCTTTAGAAACTCAACCTCTTTATTTGTTACACGAGCATTAGAGTCTGCTTCTATCAAACCATAAGGATAGCCCAAAAATACAGGGTCTTTTGAATTTAGTTTCAGGTTATAAAATATATTGTCTTTATTACTTCCTTTTGCAATATCAATTCTAAATGTATAGCTGGCTTTTGAATTTAATTTTGCAAAATAGATTTCAAAAGCTTCTGTCTCTGCAATTTTATAAGACCAGGCTTCATCAGGCCCTAAAGAATTTAACAAAGCATTTACTGAATTACCTTTTTTAGTCAATAAAGAAGAGGTTTTTGCTAAACCACAAATAATATTGTTTTTCTTTTTCATATTCTCAAACAATTCCTTTAGGAACTCTTTCTCATAAGTCATCTTTGCTTCAAGATTCCTGTCTAAAACAATTATTGTATTCTTTTCTTCTATTAATGAGGCCAGTTTTATTTCCAATAGCTTTCTTACACAATTGCCAATATTTGAGATATCAAGTATGTTCTTGCCAAACATTAAAGTTTTGTCTTTTACAGAAAACTCTAAATTTGGGATTTCAAAGCTGTCTTTTGTGAATAAGATATCAACTTTATAGAAAATATCTTTATCCTTTTGCTCTGTATATATCAAGCTGTAAAACTCGTATTTTTTGCTTTTAATTCTTTTATTATTTTCATAAACACAATAATAAATCCTGTTAAAAAACAAGCTAATGTTAGGGGCTTTGAATAATTCCTGGGAGCCACCATCTATAAAAACAATAGCAGATTTTTCAGAATTTTTGATTTCTTCAAAATTTTCCTTTTTCAGCTCAGAAATCCTGTATTTTTTATCAAAAAACTCAGGCAAATCCTCGTCAATAAACAGCTTTGATTTTATCTTTTCTATTATCTTTTCCATAAACAAAGAATATTCTTGTAATTTATAACTTTATTGCTGTTATTAGAAACATTTTTAAATAAAACCCAAGTTCTTGGAAAATTATGGCATATGAATTGATTATTTGTGAAAAGCCACAGGCTGCAAAAAAGATAGCTGAAGCTCTGGCAGATAATGCTCCTGAAAAGGAATCTTCTAACAAGGTTCCTTATTATAAGCTAACTCACAATAATAAAGAGATTATGGTTGGATGTGCAGTAGGACATCTTTATACTGTTGCAGAAAAGGATAAGGGAAAATGGACCTACCCTGTTTTTGAACTTGAATGGATACCAAGCCATGAAAAATCAAAGCAGAAGTATTCTAAAAAATATCTTAATGTTTTGAAAAAACTATGCAAGGATGCTTCTTCATACACAGTTGCATGTGATTATGATATTGAGGGAGAGGTTATCGGCTTAAATATTATAAGATTTATCTGCAAACAAAAAGATGCTAATAGGATGAAGTTCTCTACTTTGACAAAAAATGATTTGCTTAAGTCATATAAAGAAAAACAAGCTCATTTAAATTGGGGGCAGGCAAATGCAGGAGAAACCCGTCATTTCTTAGATTGGATGTACGGCATTAACTTAAGCAGGGCTTTGACATTAGCAATAAAAGAGGCAGGAAGATTTAAAGTATTAAGTTCTGGAAGGGTTCAGGGACCTGCTTTGAAAATAATTGTGGAAAGGGAAAAGGAAATATCAGCATTTAAACCAAAAAAATACTGGCAACTGCAATTATTAGGAAAGGTTAAAGAAAAAGATATTGAAGCTTATCATGAAAATGACAAGTTCTGGGATGAAAATGAAGCAGATAAGATATTAGAAAAAACAAAAGGAAAGAACGGCAAGATTAAAGAAATAGAAAAAAACAAATTCAAAACACCTGCTCCATTTCCGTTTGATTTAACAACCTTGCAGATAGAGGCTTACAGAAGCTTGGGAATATCACCAAAAGAAACCTTATCATTAGCACAGAACCTATATATAGGTGGGTTTATATCATACCCAAGAACATCTTCCCAGAAATTACCTAAAGAGATAAAATACAAAGATATCTTACAAAATATCTCTAAACAAAAGGATTATAAGGAATTATGCAACAATTTATTACAAAAATCATTAACACCAAAACAAGGTTCTAAAAAGGACCCTGCTCATCCTGCCATATATCCTACTGGCATAATCCCAAAAGGAGCAAAGGAAAGAGAATTGAAAATTTATGATTTAATTGTCAGAAGATTCATGTCCTGCTTTGCAGAAGATGCTATAAGAGAAACAGTTACTTTAAAGATAGATATAAATTCAGAGATATTCATTGCAAAAGGAACCAGAACAATAGAAAAAGGATGGTTTATTTATTATGGAAGACATGTAAAGCTCAAAGAGGAAGAGCTTCCTAAAGTTAATAAGGATGATGAAGTAAAAGTAGATTCAATAAATAAATTAGAAAAGGAAACCCAGCCGCCAAAAAGATATACAGAAGCTTCTGTTATTAAAGAGCTGGAAAAGAGAAATCTTGGGACAAAAGCTACAAGAGCTCAGATTATAGACAGCTTATATCAAAGAGGATATATTGTTGATAAATCAATTATTGCAACTAACTTGGGGATAAAAACAGTTGAAACTCTTGAAAAGTTTAGTCCTGAAATTATAGATGAAGCTTTGACAAGGCACTTTGAAGAAGAAATGGAAGAAATACAGGAAAAAAAGAAAAAAGAGGAAGATGTTCTGGAAGAAGCCAAAAAAGAGCTTACTAAGACGTTAAAGCACTTTAAAGATAATGAGAAAAAGATTGGAGAAGGTTTGCTTGAATCCCATAAAGAAAGTGATGAGCTGGGAAAATGCCCTGAATGTGGTGGTATTTTGAAAATAATGTATTCCAAGAAAACAAAAAGCAAGTTTGTTGCTTGTAGTAATTATCCTGAATGCACAAAAACCTATAAAATACCTCAAAGAGTAACTATAATGCCTACTGGAGAGATATGCGAGAAATGCAAACTGCCTATTGTAAAGATAACAAATGGAAAGAAAACACAAAAAATCTGCTTAAATCCGGAATGTCCTGACAAGAAGTTAGATAAAGAAGAGCAGAAAGAGGTAAAAGAATTGCAGAAGAATGGTGTAAATAAGAAATGCCCTAAATGCGGTAATGATTTAGTTTTAAGAACTTCTGTATATGGAAAGTTTATTGGCTGCAGTAATTATCCAAAATGCAGATACACTGAGAAGATTAATGGGAATTAACCTTTTTTGATTTACCAAAGAGTTTATCTAAAACAAAAGCTGTCATAATCACATATTCTTTTATATTGTTTCTTCTGTTTTCTACCTCTTCAATAATGTTTTCTATATTCTCACCAACTTTAAAGTCACGGGTAACTAAAAAATCTATGATTTTGTTATAATGATTATATGTTTTTTCATAAAGGTGATTATCAAAAGAGCTATTTTCTCGATAATATAATGCTAATTGTTTGATTAAAAAATTTCCATATTCTAAGCTAGCACTAATTTGGAATCTACTATCATCTTTCTTTATATTATATTCTGATATATATTTTTTAATCATATTTTTACCTATGTCAGTAAGAAAGTATTTTCTAATTAAATCAATTGTAAAAGCCAAATCATGTAAGGTATATTTTTTATCTCCCATAAAAAGAATATATTAAGATTATATATAAAGCTAATCTAAAAAAAACATAAAAATTTATATAGTGCATTGTTAAAATAAGATTATATGAAAAAGGCCCAGGCAGTAATCTTATTTGTTATTGTTGGCATTATTCTGCTGATAAGTTTTGGCATTATTTTCTTCATTAAAAATAATCTGTCAAAACAGGAGACAGATATATCAACTAATTTCGAAACCCAGAAAGTGCAGCTTGCCTCCCAAATCCAGGAATGCATAAGGATTGAAACAAAAGAAGCTGTTTTTTTATATGGGCTTAATTACTGGAGCTCAAAAGAAGAGATTGAATATTATATTGAAAATAATTTAGAGAATTGCGTGGATTTCGAAGCCTTTGAAAATGCAGGATTAAGAATAGAGAAAGAAGATATAAAGGCAAACACAACAATAAGCGGGAATTACCTTGAAGTCGATGTAAATTATCCTATTACTATGAGCAACATGATTTCTTCTGCAGACATTGAGAATTTTATTTACAATATGGAGATAAGCAAAGAGAAGTACATAGAAGATGGAGAAAATGCAGTAATTGAATTAAAAGATGCTGGTGTAAAATTAGAGATTGCAGAAGGAACCTTAATAGAAGGAGATAACAAGATAAGCATTGAAGCAAGGGGAAAGAATATTGTTGAAGCTTATTTTGACAGGAATGTAGCAAACATATTATATGAATTAGGTCCTGATAATGCTAGATTTTCAAAACCAATAAAATTAAGCATAGAATATGATGAAGATATTATTCCAGAAGATTACATAGAGGATGATTTAAGCATTGTGTATTTTGATTCTGATTCAGGAAAATGGATAGAATTAGAAACAGTATTAGACAAAAAGAACAATATTGCTATTGCTAACATAGAACATTTCTCTGTTTACAGCTTAGCATGGATAGAACAATATCAGGAGAGGTTCTTTTTTGATGGCTATGACAGTGAGTTTTGTGAGGATATAAAGAATGATTTATTAAGCCATTTAGATGACATAATAAACTACGCATTAGTATCTCCTCCCCAAGGCTCTGTTGATTATAAATATATGAAAAGTACAGATATATTTTCAGATAATGTTTCAAAAGCAATAAGCAAAGGCACTCTTGGTATTGTCAAACTATTCAAGGGAGATATAAATGATGTTATTGATTTAAGCTCTGAAAGCACCAGAAGATTATTTTTCAACAGAGGGGGAAATTATATTGACATACAAAACTGGTGCCTCAATCTTCCTAGTTATAAAAAAGAATATGGTTTAGGAGATAGATTCATTAGCTTCTGCAAATCAAGCCTTGATTATTGTTTCAGGGGTGAAACATTCTATGCGCCGCATTGCGAAGGTATAACAAGTATAGACCATCTTTATTGGACATGCAGGAAGAAAGCAAGTTTACTTGAGAGAGATTATTCTGATGAAGTATCTGTAGAGGTAGAAGGCGAAACACAAACCTTTGGTCTTGATGAATGTTTAACAGGAGGAAATGGAATGTGTCTCTCAACTATAAGATGCTATGATGATTTGCATTTATGTTACTTATTCTCAACAGAGAATCCAGAAGAACAGATATGTCCAGAAGGAAGAGTCCTTACTATAAACTGGTGTCCTCAGGGAGATAATGTAAGATGCTGCAAAAGACCTGAATTTGTTGAAGAAGAGGTTTCAGAATTAAAAGAGTATGATATTATTGTAACTGCTTACTATACTCCTTACGCAAGTCAATTCAATTGGGAAAATCTAGAACCGCATGTGATGATGCAAGGCAGTATGATAGACAGAAAAAATAATCTGTTATTATCCTGGACTGATCAGGGCGTAGTATATTCTACTTTGACAGCCGAGTTTAGCAGAGGAATCACCAGTTGCAGGACAAACCCCACAACACACCGCACAGTTGCAGTTTCTTATGGCAGTATTTTTAAATGTGGAGATAAGGTTTATATTGAAATACCCGGAATTATTGGATGGGATGGATGGTATACTGTAGAAGATACAGGAGAAGGCTTAATCAATAATCAATTTGATATATACGCTGGTGAAGGGGAAGAAGGGCGGAGAGTTGCAACTGAAATCGGGAAAAGAGGAGCAACACTAAAAACAAGTAAAGGAATGATATCTTAAAAAAACAAACCTTAATAAACCAATTCTGTTTTTATAAAGTTATGAGAAAATTAATAATCTTATTTTTTGTATTTTTATTAATCTTACCTGTTTCACTGGCCAAATCAGGACACATGCCTCTATTGGCGGTAACAGAAAAGGAAGGTGAGGAAATAGGGGTTATTGCTGACCTTTATCTTGATATTGTACCAGGTGAGGGAAGAGTCTTTATAGACACATTACCATTGACAAAATTAGACACTCAAATGTCGACAAGGTTTGCAAAGCAGGTTGCCTGCAACTTTTTAGACATAAATTGCAATGAGTATGATTTTTTCTACACAATAAGGGCAAAATCAGCCATAGTCGGGGGACCAAGTGCAAGCGGGGCAGCTACTGTGCTAACAGTTGCTTTATTAGACAATCTCAGATTAGATGAAAAAACAGCAATGACAGGAACTATAAACAGCGGCGGTATTATTGGACCAGTAGCAGGAATAGAAGCAAAGATAAAAGCTGCAAAAGAATCCAATATTACAAAGGTTTTAGTGCCTGAATTTAGTATAGATGAAGATATAGAAATCTATGCCTTGGATTTACGTATAGAGCTATCTAATGTAAGCACCTTGGAAGGTGCAATATATGAATTTACAGGAAAAAGATACAATAAAAAAGAGACTTTAACAATAGATGCCTCTTATCAAGAAGTTATGAAGGATATTGCACAGGATTTATGCAGCAGGGCTGAGATTTTCTCAGAAAATATTGAAGGAAATTCCTCTTTCATAGAATCTGCATCTGAATCTCTTGAAAAAGGGGAAGAGCTAATGAATTTAAAAAAATATTACAGTGCTGCAAGCTACTGCTTTACAGCTAATATAAAATATAATTTTGAAACCAAAAGCAATCTAAGTGAGGAAAAGCTGGAAAAAGAGATTCTTGAAACAGATATAGAAATAAAAGAATTTGATGATTTCATTAACAAGAAAGAGATTAAGACATTAACAGACCTGCAGACATTCATGATTGTAAAGGAAAGGATAACTGCAGCAAAAGAGAATTTAAACAAAAGTTTAGCTAATGAAAGTTTAAAACAAAGGATTTACACATTAACCTTTGCCATTGAAAGGTTAAACAGCGCAAAGACATGGTCAAAATTCTTTGACACTGGAAAAAGAGATACAATAGAAAAGGAAAACCTGAAAAGCTCTTGTATTGGTAAACTGGCTGAAGCTGAAGAAAGATTGCAATACGTTGCTTTATATCTACCAACACCATTAGCAGCAACAAGAAAAGAGCTTAACTATGCATATGAGGATGCTGAAAATGGAGATTATGATTTATGCCTGTTTAAAGCAAGCAAGGCAAAGGCTGATGCTGATTTAATCCTAACAACATTAAGGCTAAGTAAAAACCAAACAGATGAGCTCCTTGATAAAAAATTAGAATTAGTAAAAAATATTATTGCAAACAATAAAAACTTTTTTCCAATAATTGGATATAGCTACTATGAATATGCTGATGTTCTTAAAGAAGAGGATCCTATGTCTGCCTTGATATTTCTGGAGTATGCTCTGGAATTAAGCAGCTTGGATTTGTATTTTAAACCAGAAGAAAAAAGTATAATGAGTTATATTGACATTGGGTTAATTTTGATATTTTCCGGAGGGCTTATTTTAGGGATTGTAATAGGTTATTTTATAAGACCAAAGAAAAAATCTAGAATTAAATTTTAAAACCCTAGCAAGATCCTCCGAAGAGAACCTTGCTGGGGAAAAAGAGGTGATTAGTAAATAGGGAAATAACCATCCCCCATAATCTATTATAAAGTAGTGTATGACAAAACTAATATATAAATATTTCGGTGTTTTAGTATTCAAAAGTAGTTACAACTAGTATGTTAGAAAAACTAATATATAAGTATTCCTTTTTTGTTTGTATGAAATGTGTTAAATGCTCTAAAAAAAAGGTTGTTTTTAAAGATTTAAGGTTATGCAGAAGCTGTTTTCTTGAGGTTATTGAGAGAAGGGTAAGAAAGGAATTCAGATTAAAGAAATTGGTTAAGAAACATGATTCTCTGCTTATTATTGATGATGGTTCATATGATGCAAAAAATTTAATATATTTAACAAAAAAGATTATCGGAAAGATGCCGGTTAGTTTGAAAATAAAAAAAGGCAAATATAAACCTGGTAAAAGGATAAAGTTTAAAGGGAAGATTATTGTTCCATTTAATTTGGATGATGAAGTTTCTTTGTTTCTAAAATATTTCTTTGAAAACAAAAAGATAAAGTTTATAGGACATTATGATAATATCATTAAACCATTAATTGTTATAACAGATGATGAAAGCAAAACTTTTGCTAAAATAATGAAGTTTAAATTCAAAAAAAAGAAGAAAGACAAAGTAAATGAATTCCTAGATAAGATGGAAAAGAAATATCCTGGCACAAAGTTCGGGATTAAGAAAAGTATTGGGCAAATCATAAATGAGCATTAGATTTATATATAATTTAATATTTTTCAGTGTAAAATGGATGAAGTAATAGAAAAACATTTTAAAAAGGGTGAAAATCTTGTTGAATATTTTAAAAGAGAACAAGATCCTGCTGACCCTGACAAATATAATTTAGTATCTAGAATTATTGATGATGAGAAAGGAATAATTACTGTTAAAACAGAGGGTTCTAGTGGTGGCATTTATAAAGTAAAGATAAATGATACATATAACATTGATGGAGAAGACATTGTTAATGCTGAAATAGTTTCAAAATACCGCAGAAGTAAAAGAAAATTTAAATAATAATTTTTTTCTTTCTATTTTTATGTAATTTATCCAATCCTGTCAGAAATATTCATGTTTTTTCTGGGCAAAGTATATTAAGCCTATTTTAATTGTTTATTTAATGAAATATTTAGTATTAATAGCTGTGATCATATTATTAGCTGGCTGTTCAGTAAATACAAATGTCACAAAGGAATATGTCATCTATGAAGAGAACAAGGAACCAGTACTTTGTTTTACACCAGATGATGATTGTGGAAGATTACTGGAAGCTTACATAAAGAATGCTACAGAAATAAAATGTGCTTTCTATGACTTGGATTTAGACTATTTGATTAAAATTTTAAATGAGAAAAATGCAGACATTGTTTTAGAGAATGAATCAAGCTATGCCTTAATGCATAACAAGTTCTGCATATTAGATAATGAGATTGTTGTAACTGGTTCGATGAATCCAACCAATAACGGTGTCTATAAAAATAATAATAACTTGATTATAATTTATTCAAAATATTTAGCCAGGAATTACTTACAGGAATTTGAAGAGATAAAAAATGGAATTTATGGAAAAGGAGAAAAAACAAAATATAATAAGATTTATTTAAATAACAAATTAATAAAAAATTATTTCTGCCCTGAAGACAATTGCAAGGAAAAGATAATAAATGAATTAGAGAATGCAAAAAAATCAATTTACTTTCTTACTTTTAGCTTTACAGATGAAGACATTGCAAATGAGCTAATCTACCAAAGCAGAAGAATAGAAGTAAAGGGAATAATGGAACAAAGAAGAATCAATATGAAATATAATAAATTTAAGTATTTATTGTATTATAATATTAGCGTACTACCGGATAAAAACCCAGCAGTAATGCATCATAAGATTTTTATCATTGATGAAAAAACAGTTATCTTAGGAAGTTTCAACCCAACTAAATCAGCTAATGAAAAGAATGATGAAAATATCCTGATAATTGATGATGAAAGGATAGCGAGAGAATATCTGGAAGAGTTTAAAGATTTAGCTCTTAAGAAGAAAGAATAATTCTAAAGAAGCTCTTCTATTCATGAAAATATCAAGACAAATACTTAATTAAAATTGGTTCAATTTTATCAAAGTCATCTTTACTTATATGTGTTGCTCCAAGTTTTGATGCTTCATCTGAAACATTCTGTTCGGATAAAATACAAATAGGAGTTTTTTTATCAAATTCTCTTATTTGTCTTATAGCTTCAAGCCCATCCATTCTTGGCATTTGATAATCTGTAACAATGAGCGAATAATCGTTTTCCTTAACCATTTTAACAAGTTGGTCACCGTCTTCTGCTTCATCAATCTCAATACTATTAGGTATCCTGACTTCTATTGCAGATGAATATGTACCTCTTTGTATATCATCATTGTCTGCTAGTATTATTCTTTTGGTCATGCTGCAAAGAAATTACCTCATTATATATAAAGCTAATTGAGATTTAATTCTTTTTCATAACATTTTTAAATAACTATTTTTTCTTATATATTATGAACAGGACTTTATTTGATACTGTAAGTTGCTCTGGGAGATAGATTTCTTTAGTTCTGTGTATAATATTGAGATTCTTAAAATGAAAGTTAAAGATATTATATGGAAAGAAGGAATGTCTGTTGAGGACTTAACTAATAATTTAGGTAATGTCGGGTTTCAAAGTGTTCAGTTGAATAATGCAAAGAATGCTATAATCAAAATGAAGAAAGAAGGTGCTAAAATCTTCTTTACATTTACAGCAAACATGGTAACCTCTGGATTAAGGGGATTGTTTGCCCAAACTATAAAATTAGGATTAGCTGATATAATAGTAACTACAGTAGGAAGTGTAGAAGAAGATATAATGAAAGCAATTGGAGAGAAGTTTGATATTGGAACCTTTAAGGCAGATGATGTTGAATTGTATGAAAAAGGAGAAAACAGGGTAGGTAATTTATTCATAAGAAATGAGTCTTACTGTAAGTTTGAGGATTTCACACAGGAATTTCTAAACAAAGCTTATAAGAAAAAGAAAGTTTGGGCAGTTTCAGAATTATTAAAAGAATTAGGATTAAAATTAAAGGACAAGAATTCTATCTTACATCAGGCAGCAAAGAATAATATTCCAATTTTCTGTCCAGGAATAACAGATGGTGCATTTGGATTTCATTTGTTTATGTTTAAAGAAAAAAATCCTGATTTTATTGTTGAGGTAGTGGAAGATTTCAAGAATATCCTGCTTAGCGTAAGCCATGATGATAAAAAAGGAGTTATCTGCTTGGGAGGAGGTATCTCTAAACATCATGCATTATTTGTCTGCTTACTAAATGGTGGCTTAGATTATGCTGTTTATCTTACAACAGAGCATCAGACAGATGGAAGTATGGGAGGGGCAACAACAGATGAGGCAAAAAGCTGGGGCAAAGTAAAAGATGACTCAGATGCTGCTACTGTTATAGGAGATGCTACAATTACATTCCCGATAATTATAATATCTGTTTTTGAAGAATTAAAGAAAGAAGGAATAATATGAAATCAAAGGCAAGGTTTGTTTTGGATAAGAAAAAATTATTAGAGCAATACAATATTATGAAAGATTTAGCAGATGAAGTTTCCTATAGTTTTAAAACAAATCCTTTTGTTGGAACCTTATTAGAAGAAAAAACTAACTGTATGTTTAGTGTTCATTCCAGAAATTTAATTGACTTAATTAAAAATAAAAAAAGAATATGGTTCTTTGCCCAAGCATGGGATAAGGAAGAATTAGATGAAATATTTTCTTTAGGAATAGATAAATTTATTGTTGATAATGAGATAGATTTGAAGATTTTATTAGATTATATTGAAAAAAATCATAAAGAAATAGAGCTAATGCTTCGTTTAAGATTAAAGGAAAAAACAGTTCATACAGGAAAGCATTATGTGTTTGGAATGTTTTCTGAAGAAATAAACAGATTAATACCTAAGCTAAGGAAAAAAGAGTTAATTAAAAAATTAGGGATACATTTCCACAGGAAAACACAAAATATAAGCGAGTGGTCACTAAAAGAAGAGATTTCTGCAACAATTGAAAAGATTCTTCCATTAATTGATATGATGGATATTGGAGGAGGTTTTCCAATAGATTATAAAAATTCTCATGTGAAAAAAGGTGTCTTACCAAATATTTTTAAAAAGATAAAAGAGATGAAGAAATTTTTAGAAGAAAGAAATATAAAGATGATAATAGAGCCAGGAAGGTTTATAGCAGGCCCTTGTATAAAGCTTGAAACCTACATAAAAAATATTTATGACAATAATATTGTAGTTGACTGCTCTGTTTATAATTCAGCCATGGACACATTCATAGCACATGTCAGGATGAATGTTGAAGGAGAACTAGAAAAAGGAGATGCTTACACAATAAAAGGCTCTACTCCTGATTCAATGGACATTCTAAGATATAGAGTTTTCCTAAAAAAACCAAAGATTGGAGATAAAATTGTTTTCTTAAATGCTGGCGCTTACACTTTCAGTACTGATTTTTGTGGGTTAAAGAAGTTGTATGTTTTTATTGAATAAGCTTATTTATTAATATAGTCTGTATACATATATTCCTCAGTTGATTTTTTTGCTAAAACATAATTCATAATTGAAATTTCTAAACAAGAAGGTTCTAATTTATCAGCCAATTTTGGAGAAAAAAATCTAAGTTCTCTATTGAAATTAAAAGTGTAACTTATAATAAAAGGTCCTGGAAGACTAACAAATTTAAAATAGTTGCCATCTCCAAATTCTTTTTGTTGTTTTGTTCTTTTACCTTTAAATTTTGCTATTAATTTTCCAATTTCTATATCTTTTCCTTCAAAAAAAGCAGGTAAAGCATTAATTAATTTTCCCTCGAAATAATCATTGAATTTTACCCCTATAGAGTGTTTTTTGAATAATTTTTCATATTTTTTTGTTTCTATATCTGAGTATAATTTTTTAGTTGCTTTTATAAATTTTCCAAATGACTCTTCAGGAATAAATCTTAGAGAATTTGTAACCATTAAACCATCATGTCTAGTATAACCACTTTCTTCATATAAAACATACCTGTTTTCGAAATCTTTTATGATAGGTTTTCCACAAGCATCTAAGTCAAGAAGATGAAAAAACAAACCTCCTCTTTTTAAAACCCTTGCAGACTCTTCTACAGCTTTTCTCAAATCCATGAAAACATCATAAGATCCTAACCCACAAACAACATCGAAACTTTCGTCTTTAAATGGAAGTTTATAAACAGAACCATGAACATATTTACTATTAGGGAATCTTTTTTTTGTTTCTTTTAGAAAATCTGGATTAGAATCTAATTGTATCCATTCCCCTTTAAATTCTTCTGGCCAATTTCTTCTTAAAAATCCTTTTCCAGAGCCTACTTCCAGAACTCTTTCATTGCCTTTGAAATATTTATTATAAAAATCCGAGAGTAAGTTTTTTGTAGCTCTTAAAGTATAATTTCTATATTGTTCAAACTCATCTAATAATCTAATATTATCATCGTTCCACGTACTATCTTCAATATCTTTTGCCATAAGCACGCAATTAATCATTTATATATAAAGATAACGCTATTTTACTATTGTATAGAAAACTTTATAAATTTATTAAAAAACCTCTAGAGCAGGGTGATGAATATGCCAATTGTTGGATTTAACTTAACAAAGATAAATGTTCAGAGAGAAGGTGTTGTTAAAGCAAACATCAAGGTAAATAATAATATACAGATAAAGGATATTAAAGAAACCAAACTAAGGTTAGGAACAGACAAGCAAAAAACACTGGATATAAGTTTTGTTTATACAACTAAATATGACCCAAAAATAGGGAATATAGAGTTAGAAGGTGATGTTCTTTTATTAGAAGAGGCAAAAAAAGCAAAACAGATAGAAAAGGAGTGGAAAAAGAACAAAAAGATTCCTGCTGACTATGTTGAACCAGTGATGAACTCTATCCTAAATAGATGCACAGTAGAGGCAATCCTATTAAGCAGAGAGGTAAATCTTCCTACTCCGGTTCCTTTGCCAAAGGTTCAGCCTAAAAGACAGGCAGAGGATTATGTAGGTTAATTTTTCTTTTTTATAAATATATAAAAAATATATAAAACCAAAAGATTTATTTATTAAGAAATATTTCGGCAGACTATGGCTAAAGAATTCAAATTAAAGGTTGCTGAAGCATTGCAGGATGATGTAAACAAAGGAATAGTTAGAATTGACACTTCTTTTATGAGGGATATTGGTATCAGGCCAGGAAATATTGTAGAGCTAGAAGGGGAGAGAAAAACTGTTGCAATAGCTGACAGAGCTTATCCTGGAGACATAGGCTTGAATGTAATAAGAATGGATGGTTTGGTTAGAAGAAATGCTAAAGCAGGTATAGGAGATCTAATAAAGGTAAGAAAAGCAGAGGTAAAAGAAGCTAAAAAGGTGACAATTGCTCCTGCAAGAGAAGGTATTATAATAAAAGCAGATCCTGGGATATTTAAACAAGGTTTACTAGGAAGAGCAGTAATAAAAGGGGATATAATCTCTTTAGGAGGAACAAGAAGCAGAAGAATATCCTTATCCTCTAATCCCTTATTTGATGATATTTTCAACATGTTAGATGATGGTATGATGCATAGCTTTGGTTTAGGCGATATAAAGTTTGTTGTTATTGAAACAAATCCAAAAGAAGCAGTTCTGATAACAAATGAAACAGATGTTAGATTTAATCCTGAGGCAGTTGAGCTAAAGGAGGAAAAAGTCCCGGAAGTAACTTATGAAGATATTGGTGGCTTAAAAGAAGAAATTAAGAAGATTAGGGAGATGGTAGAATTGCCATTAAAACATCCTGAGATTTTTGAAAGATTAGGAATAGAAGCTCCAAAAGGAGTTTTATTGCATGGTCCTCCAGGAACAGGAAAAACCTTGTTGGCAAAGGCAGTAGCTAATGAAACAGAAGCTAATTTTATTTTAATAAATGGTCCTGAAATCATGTCTAAATTTTATGGTCAAAGTGAAGAAAACCTAAGAAAGAAATTTGAAGACGCTGAAAAGAATGCTCCTTCCATTATTTTTATAGATGAAATAGATGCAATTGCACCAAAAAGAGAAGAATCAAAAGGAGAAGTGGAAAGAAGAGTTGTTGCTCAATTATTGGCTTTAATGGATGGCCTAAAATCCAGAGGCAAAGTTGTTGTAATAGCTGCAACAAATATAGTTAATGAGATAGACCCTGCCTTGAGAAGACCTGGAAGATTTGATCGTGAAATAGATTTAGGTGTTCCTGACAAAAATGGCAGATTAGATATCTTAAAGATTCATACAAGAAATATGCCTCTTGCGAAAAATATTAATTTAAAAAGACTGGCAGAAGTTACCCATGGATTTGTCGGAGCTGATTTAGCAGCTTTGGCAAAAGAAGCTGCTATGATAGTTTTAAGAAGAATTTTGCCAGATTTAAAACTAAAGGAAGTAGAAGCAATACCAAAGGAACTTCTTGAAAAATTAGAGATTACTCAAAAAGACTTTGTAGATGCTCTAAAGGTAGTAAGACCTTCTGCAATGAGAGAAGTTTTAGTTGAAACCCCAAATGTAAAATGGTCTGACATAGGAGGATTAGAAGATGTAAAGCAGGAGTTAGTTGAAGCAGTTGAATGGCCTATAAAAAATCCTTCTGCATTTTCAAGATTAGGGATAAATCCCCCTAAAGGTATCTTAATATATGGCCCTCCAGGAACAGGTAAGACATTACTGGCAAAGGCAGTAGCAAATGAGTGTGAAGCTAATTTTATTTTGGTTAAAGGTCCAGAGCTTTTATCAAAATGGGTTGGTGAATCTGAGAAAGCTGTTAGAGAGGTTTTTAAAAAAGCAAGGCAAACATCCCCTACTATAATATTCTTTGATGAAATTGATAGTTTAGCTCCTGCTAGAAGCATGAGCTCTGATGCACATGTTACACAACGTGTAGTAAATCAGCTTTTGACAGAAATGGATGGCTTAGAAGCATTGCATAATGTTGTTATTATTGCTGCTACTAACAGACCAGATTTATTAGATAGTGCTTTATTAAGGCCAGGAAGATTTGACAGGATTATTCTAACACCTGTTCCAGATGAAAAGACAAGATTAGAGATTTTCAAAGTGCATACAAAAGATATGCCTCTAAAAGGTGTTGATTTAAAGGAACTGGCAAAGAAAACAGATGGATATGCTGGAGCAGATATTGAAGCTTTAGTCAGAGAAGCTGCAATGCTGGCTTTAAGGAATGATATAAAAGCAAAAGAGATAACAAAAAAGCATTTTGAAGAAGCTCTGAAAAAGGTAAAGGCATCTGTAACAAAACAGATAGAGAAAAAATATGAAGAGATAGAAGACACCTTCAAGAAAAAGAGAGCAGAAGAGATGGGAGAAAAGCCAACTTATATGGGCTAATGCCTTAAGATTTTCACACTTCTTATTTCCTGCTTTGTTGCTTCATCTATTTCAATAAGAACCTTCTTTAATTTTATTCTTTCCCCTCTCTTTGGTATCCTTCCAAGTTTATGCTCTATAAAACCTGCTATGGTGTTGAAGTGCTTTTCTTTTAATCCTAAATGAAGTATTTTGTTTATTTCCTCAATAGACACCTTTGCATCCACCCTTATTAAATTATCACTTACTTTCTTTATGTAAACACTTTCCCTCTTGCTTTTGTCAAATATATCTCCTACTATCTCTTCTAGAATATCTTCAACTGCCACTAAGCCAGAGACATTTCCATATTCATCTACAACTATGGCAAGAGGAACATCCTTACCTTCAAATTCTGTAAGTAAATCATCTATCTCTTTAGTTTCAGGAACAAAGAATGCTTTTCTTACAATATTCTTAACCTTAATATTTAATTTGTTGTTTTTTACATAAGTTAAGACATCATCTACATCCAATATTCCTATAATCTTATCTTTATTCCCTAAATAAGCAGGATATCTTGAAAAGGGTGTCTTAACAATATAATCAACTACATCCTTTATTTTTTCATCTGCATTTACCATTTTAATTTCTGCTTTTGGAATCATAATATCAGTAACTTTTGTTCCTTCAAATTCCAAAACATTCCGCATCATGTTTGCTGCCTCTCTTGTTAAAATACCTTCTTCTCTTCCCATTGTAACCATTGTTTTTAATTCTTCTTCTGACAATTCTTCTTGCTTTTTTGTTCCCAATAATCTTGAAATACTTCTTGTAATATATTCCAATAATTTTACTATTGGTGTTAATATTTTTGACAAAAGTTCTATAGGTCTAGCCATTATCAAAGATATTTTTTCTGCATTTTGTGCACAGAATGTCTTTGGAGTGATTTCTCCAAACACTAAAATTAAAAAGGTCATAACTCCTGTAGCAATACCTGCCCCCCTTGAACCGAATATATCTGTAAATAAGACAGTTGCAATAGCAGCTGCACTTATATTTGCAAGATTGTTTCCTATCATTATTGTAATAATCAATTTATGTGGGTTTTGTTTCAATCTAAACAAAGCTTCTGCTCCTTTTTTCTTTTGCCTAAGCAATGATTTTACTTTAATCATGTTAACTGCCATCATCGCTGTCTCAGTACCCGAGAATATAGCAGATACAAATATTAATCCTAATAATGCAAAAAACCTTGGGTCTATCATATTAGAATTACTGATAAGAAAGGTATATAAAGGTTACTAAAATATGAATAAACAAAAACTTTTAAATAAGCATTTATTCTTTAGCTTATTATGGGATATAAAGCTGGGGATGTAATAAAGGTAAAAACCAAGGATAGAGTGTATAAAGGCATTTTTATTCCCCAGAAAGGAGATTCTGTTGTTTTAAAGCTGGATAGTGGTTATAATATCGGCATTGACAAAAAAAAGATAGAGAAGATTTCTTTGGTAAAGAAACACAAGGAAGTAAAAACAAAAGAGAAAAAGATTAAGCAAGATAAAAAATTACCAACAATTTCTATATTGCATACAGGTGGAACAATTGCTTCAAGGGTTGATTATAGAACAGGGGCAGTTCATTCAGAGTTTTCTCCAGAAGATTTGCTTAAGATGTTTCCTGAGCTTAAAGAAATAGCTAATTTTAATTCAGAGTTAATTGCAAACATGTGGTCTGATGATTTAAGGTTTAAGCACTTTGAGATTATCGCAAAAGCCATAGAAAAACATATAAAAAAAGGTGCAGATGGGATAATTCTTGGCATGGGAACAGATAATCTAGCTGTTGCTTCAGCAGCACTAAGCTTTATTCTTAAAGATTTACCAATTCCTGTTTTAATATTAGGAGCTCAGAGAAGTTCTGACAGAGGAAGCAGTGATGCAGCAGTTAATCTGACTTGTGCTTCTTTGTTTATTGCAAAAACAGATTTTTCAGGAGTCGCAGTCTGTATGCATGAAAATCCTGATGATAATTCCTGTGTTATATTGCCGGCAAACAAAACAAGAAAGATGCACTCTTCCAGAAGAGACGCATTCAAGCCAATAAATAGTTTTGTTATTGCAAGAGTTAATTATGAAAAAAGGAATATAGAATTTATAAAAAAAGATTATATGAAAAAAGACAGAAAGAGAAAATTAATTGTAAAGCCAAAAATGGAGGATAAGGTTGGTTTTTTGAAAATACATATTCATATGCAACCAGAGCAGTTTGAGTTCTACAAAGGATATAAAGGTTTAATCATAGAAGGAACTGGATTAGGACATACACCCGGGCATGTTCCAAACAAAGAAGCAGAAATACATAAAAAAATATTTCCAATAATAAAGAAATTAGTTGATTCTGGTTGTATAGTTGTGATGACAACACAATGTATATTTGGAAGAGTTGATATGAATGTCTACAGTAAAGGAGCTGATTTATTAAAACTGGGGGTAATCGCAGGAGAGGATATGCTTCCTGAGACAGCTTTTGTTAAGTTAGCTTGGCTTTTAGGAAATTATCCAAAAGAGAAAGTTAAGAAATTAATTGTTGAGAATATTGCAGGTGAAATAACCCCAAGAACGCAGGCAAATGAATATTTATGATTTACATTAAAGATTTACTAAACAAGATAAAGTGGGACAAAAGGGAGAACCCTGAAGACTATAAGATATACTATTTTGACAGAATTGAAAACAAACTTATTCCACTAAGATTTGAAGAGATAAAAGAGATTGACGGAAATTTTTTAAGATTAGACAGGGAAGAGGAGACATTTATTCCTTTGCACAGAATAAAAAAAGTAACTAAAAAAGAAAAGGTGGTGTGGGAACGATAGTAACATTTAAATATAAGTGCTGACTATTGATTATATGGTACTTACATTAGATATTCCAAAATTTGATGGTGTAAAAAAGAAAGTTAGTTCTCTAAAAGATTTAATAATGGATATTGCCGAACAAAAAACAGCAGATTCTATAGCAGAATTGATAGAAGAGGCAAAAGGGTGCTCCCATGACCCCAGAAAGATAGCTTATATTCTTTTCAAAATAAACAAAAAGATAGATATTGGAATGTGCCCTGATTACAATGTAACAGAAGGCATACCCACAAAAAGGGATTATAGTATAAGATGTATGAAAACAGGACATGAAACGATTTGCAATGGATTTTGTCAAAGAGAGTGCATATATTTGAAGAATGACAAAAATTAATCAGAACACATAAATTCTGATCAACTTTTCTATATAAAAGAAATGGGAAGAAAAAGCAAAATATTCTGAAAAAGATAATTGTAAGAATGAAAAAACTTAAAGCCAAGAAAAATAATATTATTCTACTTCGTGAAGTATAACCATTGTTTGTGTTTTCTCTATTCCATCGATATTTCTTAGATATTTGGTAACAAAGTTGTCCATTTGTTCAATATCTGAAACTCTTATTTTGATTATAATATCTGTCTCGCCTGTAACCATAGAAACCTCTTCTACATTTTCATTCTTTTTTAATTTCTTTGCTAAATCATGTTGAGAGATATTTAACTTTTTAAGTAAATTATAGTTAACTGTTATTGCGATATAGGCTGATAATTTTTTTCCTATTTTTTTATTATCTAAAAGAACTGTATATCTTTTAATTATTCCTTTTTGTCTTAGTTTCTTTATCCTGTTATGCACTGTTGTGATTGGAATTCTTGTTTTCTTTGAAATTTGTTGTGTTGATAATTTACTATTCACTTTTAAAAATTCCAATATTAGTTGGTCTTTTGCATCCATAATGGAATATATATTCCATTTTATATATAAATTTTGCTATTTTTTGCAAGATATTCAATAATTTAGAAAAAATATTTATATATTATTTAGTATTAACTACAATATAGGAGTGATTCGAATGTTAAATCAAAAAGACATCCTGTTATTATCCTTCCTAAGGAAAAATGCAAGAGAAACCTTAACAAGATTAAGCAGAAAAACAAACATACCAATATCAACAATTTATGATAAATTAAAACTTTACAATGGGGACATAATAAAAAAACATACTTCCATAATAGATTTTGCTAAACTTGGTTATAATGCTCGTGTTAATATCATGCTTAGAGTAGATAAAGAACAAAAAAGAGAAATAAAAGATTTTTTAGCTAGAAAAGATTGTATTAATTCAGTTTTTAAAATAAACAATGGTTTTGATTTTTTAGTAGAAGCTATCTTTAAAGATATAAGAGAAGTAGAAGATTTTTTAGAGATAATGGAAGATAAATTTAAGATTAAAAACAAACAAGTTTATTATATTGTAGATGAAGTGAAGAGAGAAGGATTTATGACAGAATTTGAGGTAGCAAAAATGAATATATAAAGAAGTTATAATCACAACATATATAAATCTTAATTGACTTTTTCTTGTTATGGATTTGGATTATGAAAAGTTAGGAATGAAAGCTGGTTTGGAGATACATCAGCAATTGGATACAAACAAACTGTTCTGCAACTGTCCTTCGCAGATAAGGGATGATATTCCTGATTTTACTGTAAAGAGAAGATTAAGGGCAATAGCTGGTGAAACAGGAGAAATAGACATAGCGGCAAAGCATGAGTTTGAAAAAGGAAAAGAGTTTATCTATGAAGGTTATTATAATACCACTTGTTTAGTAGAGTTAGATGAAGAGCCTCCTCATGATTTAAACAAAGATTCTTTAAACATAGTTTATGAAGTTGCCTTAATGCTTAATTCAAAAATAGTTGATGAAATACAGGTTATGAGAAAAACAGTTGTAGATGGCTCAAATACTGCCGGCTTCCAAAGAACTGCTTTGATAGCTGTAGATGGCTATATTGAAACAGAAAAAGGCAAGATTGGAGTTCCTACTATTTGTTTAGAAGAGGATGCTGCTAAGATAGTAAAAAGAACAAAGGAAGCAGATGTTTATAATCTATCAAGATTAGGAATTCCTTTAATAGAGATAGCAACTTCTCCTGATATTAAAACCCCTGAACAAGGTAAAGAAGTAGCAGAAAGAATGGGTATGATTTTAAGAAGCACCAAGAAAGTAAAAAGAGGTTTAGGAACAATAAGACAGGATGTTAATATTTCAATAAAAGATGGAAGTAGAATAGAAATAAAAGGTGCCCAGGATTTAAAATTAATACCAAAACTTATGAAATATGAGGTTTTAAGGCAATTAAATCTGTTAGAATTAAAAGGAAAAAGATTAGATATTTCTAGAATAACTGATGTATCTGATGTATTTAAGAAAACAAAATCTCATATTCTAAAAACAACTATTGTAAATAATGGCAAAATCCTTGCAATAAAAATAAAAGATTTCAAAGGTTTGGTTGGTAAAGAATTATGTCCTGGTAAGAGATTAGGGACAGAGTTGAGTGATTATTCAAAGATGAAAGCTCATGTTTCTGGTTTGTTTCATTCTGATGAACTGCCAAAGTATGGAATAATAAAAGAAGAGCTAGCTAAAGTAAATAAAAGATTATCATGTAAAGAAAAGGATGCTTTCATTATTATAGGAGATAATGAAAAAATAGCTGAAAAGGCACTAAAGGCAGTAATAGAAAGATTAAAACAGTTTGTAAAAGGAATTCCAAAGGAAGTAAGAAGAGCAAATCCTGATGGAACTACAACATTTATGAGACCAATGCCAGGAGCAGCAAGGATGTATCCAGAGACAGATGTAAAGACAATTAAAACAAAAGTAAAGGAGATAAAGATTTCTGAATTAATAACAGACAAAATCGAAAGGTTAAAGAAAGAGCATAATTTTGATGAAGGGTTATCCAGACAAGTTCTTGATAAGGAAGAAATATTCTATGAATTAGTAAAAAAATATCCTAAAATAAAGCCAATGTTTATAGCAGAAGCTTTGGTTGTTTTGCCTAAAGATATCAAAAAAAGGCATGAGATAGAAATAGATTTAAAGTACTTGGATGAAGTTTTAGATAAATTAAACAAAAGCGAGATTACACATGACTCTGTTTCTGAGATTCTTATAGAGCTAACCAAAAACAAAAAGGTAGATTATGGTAAGTATAAGGTTACTGAAAAGATTGATGTTGAGAAAGAAATCAGGAAGATTATAAATGAGAAACCTAATCTATCATTTAATGCATATATGGGTCTCGCAATGGCAAAATTCAAGGGAAAAGTTCCTGGAAAAAAGATAGCAGAGATTCTTAAAAGATTAATCTGAAATTCTTTAGATAATTGTAAGCAATAATATAGAAAGTTGCTGACCATGAAAAGTTATATTCTGACCTATACAATAATCTTTTTACAGGCTTGCCATTTTTACCATAGATT
>CAZENX010000007.1:0-2360 GCA_964513865.1 uncultured Methanosarcinales archaeon
CCGTTTGGCCACTCCGGCATCCCCGCAGATTTTTGCCAAAAATCTGGTAAAAAGCGCTTAAGTTATACTAAATTAAAATTTAGCATAACGAATCTAAAGAAAAAAAGAGTATTATATATAATTTTCTAATTCAATAAATAAAGGAACAGGTTAAGAACAGCAGCAAAACTAACCCAAAGAATATAAGGAATAAGCAAATAAGCTGCTTTCCTTGATATTTCCGCAAATTTAATTATTGTTATTAAGATTAAAGTCCATAATATTATAATTTCTATAAAAGCCAGCAATGGATTCTTTAAACCAAAAAATAATATTGACCATAACATATTAAATAAAAGTTGTGTGTTAAATATGATTATTGCAATTCTTACTTTCTTTTTCTTAAAACCTTGTTGCCATATTAAAAAAGCAGAGATTCCCATCATTATGTACAATATAGTCCATACTGGCGAAAAGAGCCAATTTGGAGGAGTAAAACTTGGCTTTGCAAGAGAAGCATACCAAGTTGATATAGCAGGAGTTGTGAATATTGAACCAATAAAACCAATTGACAAAGTTATGATTATGAAAATTATTAATTTTAGATAAGAATTCAGTTTCATAAGATTGTTAAGATATTACAACTATAAATATTTATTTCTTCTGCCAGGAATAATTTCTTAATCTAGAGCTTTTACCATAACCACAACTAGAGCAAACTTTTTTTCTGATATGATAAGTTCTTTTACCGCATCTTCTACATCTTATATGGGTCTTTTTACTTGACTTCTTTCCCATAGAAGGAGTTCCTTTTGCCATTTTACTCAGGTGAGATTATTGTTATTGTATCTCCCCTAATGAATACAACTCCAAGTTTTCTTTTCATTACAAACTTTCCAGTTTTTTCTAGAATCTTCTTTCCTTCAACTTCTTTCTCAACTACTTCCTGAACATGCTCTTCAGCATCTTCCAGAACTACGTTTATGTGAATGTCAAATGACTTTAACTTTCCAATGTATTGCTTGTTGTTCTTTAACTCAACAATTACTCTTTTGTCTCTTGCATTATTTAATGCATCTAAAGGTCTTGCAGGATCCATAATTAATACCCCCAAAATAAAATCTATTTCCTGTGAATTATGATTAGTATATAAATGTTATGCTTTTTTCTCTATAAATTACAACAACCTAATAACAAAAAGTTTATAAATAAAATATTTTTCTTAGCAGATATGGCAATCAATCAGGCAAGAGCTGGAACAAAATCAAGTGGAGGAAAGTATAAATTTAAGGTTCCTAAAAGAAAATTTAGATTAGGTAATGACCCAACCTTAACAAAAATAGGAAAGGAAAAGAAAAAATCTGTTAGATTAATTGGTGGAAACAAAAAAGAAAGATTATTGGCAACAGATATTGTAAATCTGCTTGACAAGAAAACAAAGAAGTTTACAAAAGCAAAGATTCTGCAAGTTCTGGAAAATCCTGCAAACAGGCATTATATAAGAAGGAATATATTGACAAAAGGGACAGTAATAAAAACAGACAAAGGAAATGCTCGCATTACAAATAGACCTGGACAGGAAGGAATTGTTAATGCTGTTTTGGTTTAATTCTTAATAAGAGATTATATTATAAAGTTAGTTTAGTTTCTGATGAACAAGTATAGTACTCTTTACTAAATCTCCATTCTGAAGGGTTTGCTCAGGAATCTTTTCATTAGTATTGTAAATATGTATTGTAGAATAAACAGTGACAGGCTTTAATAGAGCACCCAATTTTGATCTAATAACATCTATTGATTTTATTTTTGCCCTTTCTAAAGCAGATTCAGTTCTTTTTATATTGGAGTTTATTTTCTCAACATGCATTTCATCAACAATATGATATCCTTTTGTTCTCAAAACCCTAGCTGATTCTTTGATTGCATCAGAATAATCTCCTATATTAATACTCGTATAAGGAATGCAACCAATAACCAAACCAAAAGAACAATCTGAGAAATTGACACTTCTTCGACCATTTTGATAACCCTTATGTAAAAAACAATATTCTGGATCTTCAATAACTTCATTAAGTGGTTTTATTCCTTCCTGCCATAATGGAACTCTTGCTAATTCTTTTCTTAAATCACAAGAATCCGCAAGAACTGAGATTATTTTTTTAAGTTCATCAGCTGGCAATGCTTTTTCTAGCCTATCATATCCTAAAACAAGATGGGTAGGAGATATATCGGAAAGTACTAGTCGATAGTCTATCTTTTCTTCAATCAATCTTTGTATTAGAATTGGATTGAACCCATTTGGTCCTGTTGCTAAATCAAGAATTTTGACAGGTTCATTTCCATTAGATTGATAAATTCCTCTAGCAACTCTAACTATGGAC
>CAZENX010000007.1:2370-24109 GCA_964513865.1 uncultured Methanosarcinales archaeon
ATCTACCATCAATTCTCTGGAGAACACATTTATATATAAATCTATTTGAATTATAATATAAAATACAATATTACAGGTATAATTAAGCAACCCATCAGATGATTCTTACCAACACCATAAAAAGAAGCTAATAAACCTATTGATGTAGAGGTTGCCAAAACCAGTAACCCAATCCATCCAGAGAAATAAAAGGTCAATATTGTAATAAAAGACAATATACTAATAACTAAAAATTTATAATTAATTTTTGTAATAAATTTAGAAAATATCTTTGAGATGCGTAATGCTAGAAATACAGCTATAGCACCTGTAATTAATGCAGCCACCATATACAATGATAATGTATTTCTGCTTAACTCTCCGATCAATTTTGACAAAACTATTACAGCACCGTTTCTTGCCTTGTTTATGGAATATAATGTAACTAAGCTTAAAGCCATATTAACTGTATTTATACCTCCTACTAAAACAAGAAAACCCTTTTCAGACATGTTTCTTAAAAATTGTGTTGCAACTATTGCTGCTTGGCTGCTTCCAAAACCAGGCAAAAAAGAAGCCATGAAACCTACTGAAGTAGCGCCTGTAACAGCTTTTGTAAGCTCTTTTTTGTTTATGTTTAATTTTTTATCTTTTTGTTTTGGTATTATTGTATTATCTTTTAAGCTTATCAATAAAATACTGAAACCAAACAAACCAGAAAGCAAAGGAAATAGAGGATTATTCAGATTTGGGGTATTTAATACAATTAAACCAAAGGTTCCTGCAATTATGAACATAAAAAAGCTCTTTAGTTTCTTTTTCTCTTTTAGAATCATGTAAGCCATTATTATAATCAGCAGATAACCAATAATGTTCTTCAAAAATGGGTAAATAAATTTTACCAGATATATTAAGCCAGGAACCAACATTATACAAAGGACTAAAGAAAAGAAGCTTCCTATTACTGTAAGCTTTATAGCATTATGACCTTCTCCTTTTAGCAGCATTCTATGACCTGGTAAAACACTTAAAGCCTGAGCTTCATCCGGAGCTCCTAAATAGATGCTTGGTATAGAATCCAAAAAAGTATGTGTTATAGCCATGCCTATAATAAAGATACCCAAGATAACCGGGTCTAGAAATTCTAAGAAAACATTTGATAAACTAAGCAACAACAAGCTTATCAGATTTATATGTATGCCTGGGATTAAGCCAGTGAAGATGCCAAAACAAATTCCACAAAAAAGAATAAGAATTATCTGCAACATTTTACCTTACCTTTATCTTATCAGCCAGTATTTCATATTCTCCATTGTATTCATCAACTTCCCCTGTTATTTCTGCATAGCGACCTTTTGTTACATTTAAGGGTTCAAACACAACTACATCTACTATATTGTATTGCCTTATTTTCAGAAAAACAGCAGATTCTGTATTTGTTACTTCTTCTATTATACCTTTTACCTTAATGGTTTTATCTTTATAATCCTCTAATTCATTTATGTTTTTATCTTCTATTTTTATTGACTCTGCTATGAAGAATAGAATAAGAATGCCCAATATTGAGATAACTAAGGATATCCTTAATAAGGTTGAGTCTTTCATATTTTGAAATCAAAAACAACCCTTAATAAAGTTAATTCTTGTTATTAAATAAAATTTTTAATTATTGAAAATATTTCACAAAATTAGAAAACTACTGTGTTTTTATTGGATTATAACCAGGTCAGCATAATCAGAATCATATAAAGTAAAGCACCAAAAATAAAATAGATTAGCCTGCTTTTGCTTTCTTTAGGAATAACATCTCTTACCACTATATACAATAATGCTCCTGCAACAAATCCTATCAAGATAAAATAAACAGATTGAGGGAATTTTACAAATAAACCAAATAAGATTCCGAGCAGGGTTGATACTGACAATAAGATCTTAAAAATCCTTTTTTCTATCATCTTCTGGTGTATCTCCTTTAATGATGCAGAGCTTACCATACTATGGAATAATATGATAAAAAAGAACAAAAGACCTTTCACAATATTAAGGTTTAACAATTCTACTAAAATTATTCCTAAAATGAAATAATAAACAAAGAATACAATGGAATGCTCTTCTTTCAATTTTAATCTTAATTTTTCTATTGATCTACTTTGTCTAATCTGTTTTTCTACTATATGCAGAAGAATAAAACCAAGAAGAACATAAACAAATAAGGTTTTATTTAGAAACTTAACTCCTTCATACAACTCAGGAAAGAGGTATAGAAAAAGATAAGCTACAGAAATACCAGCAACAAAAGATGCTATTTTATTAGAGTATTTTTTCCATATTGAAACAATTTTATGATTATAAAAATGTGAGAAGAATAATATTATTCCAAGTAAAATAAGCACTATATTTAACAACATATTTTATTTTCTGTAAAGAAAACTATAAAAAACTTTTTATTTCTTCGACAAATATTTAAATGCAGAAAGAGCTGCCTTGCAGCCTTCACCAGCTGCTACAATTATCTGTTTTTCAGGAATGTCTGTTACATCTCCAGCTGCGAATATTCCTGGTATATTTGTCTCATTCTTATTATTTACAATAATCTCATTAAATTTATTTTTCTTTAATCCCTTGACAAAATTTACAGAAGGTATGGAGCCAATCTCAACAAAAACACCCTGTAATTTTATATCTTTTTCCTTGCCCTCTGCTTCAACCTTAACGCCTTCAACAGTATCTTTTCCGTAAATTTCCTTAACCTTGGTTTTTGTCATTATCTCAATCTTTTTTGATTTTCTGCATTGTTCTATTGAAATCTGATCTGCCATCAACTTATCTGATATCTCAATTAGATAAACCTTCTTGGCTATTTTCTCTAATTGCAAAGCTGCATCTGCACCTGCATTTCCTCCTCCTATTACAGCTACATCCTCTCCTTGAAAGAATAAACCATCACATGTTGCACAGTAAGAGACACCATTTCCCAAGAATTTCTTTTCTCCAAGTACATCTAATTTTCGGGGCTCTTTTCCAGAAGTAATGATAACAACCTTAGCTTCATAATCTGCTTTATCTGTTTTAACTGCAAATATTTTACCTTTTTTATCAACCAAGGTTACGGTCTCATCTTCTTTAATCTCTATTTTGTATTTTTTAACATGCTCAAGATATTTTTCTGAAAGCTCTGTTCCAACAATATTTTCAAAACCAAGGTAGTTCTCAACATCAGCACTCCACAAAACCTGACCACCAATGTTCTTTGAAATAACCAATAATTTCAGTTTCTGTCTTGCTGCGTATAATGCAGCAGACAATCCTGCAGGCCCTGCTCCTATAATTATAACATCATACATTTTACAAATTTAATTCCTCACTTAATAATTTTATTCTCAAAATATGATTAATTACTGTTGTTTTCTAATAAATTATTTATCTCTTCGTCTGTTAGAAATTTTCCATCTTGCTCTACAACAGGCATCTTTTTCTTTCCTGATTCCTGTATAACCCTTGCTATCTCTTTTGGCTCTAAAGTGTCAATATCCACTTCCTTTAATTTAACATTCCTGTTTTCCAGTTTTCTCTTTAACAACACACACTCAGCACATCCTTTTTTGCTATATAGGTTTATCATTTTAACAGCTTCCAGAGGCTCCAGAACCTGAACTTAAGGTATTTTCGCAACCTTCTAAATCATTATAAGCACAAAAATTACTTTTAACAGTTTCAGCATCTATTCCTGAGAATGTATATTTATTATTTGCCAACCATGTCGGGCTTGCCCCTATACTTAAGCTTTGTGCTATTTTAATATCTTCTCTTAATAGGTTTTCTCCTTCATCTCCGTCAAAACATGCCTGAACCGCATCTATATCCACTCCAACTTCATTCCCGCATTCTTCCCAATCTATGTTACTAACTCCATTTACGCTTCTGCAGTATATATAATCAAGCCATTCATTAGGGTTATGCTCTAAAACACATAATTGTATTATATCCTCATCAACTTCATACTGTCCGTGCAAGCTTGAAAAGCCGTCTCCTGACTCGCTTGCTATATAATGCACTTCGTAAGTCATTTCATCCCCAAAATTATCAACAACTTCCTTTAATGCTTCAATTGCCTTTCTTCCATATGGGCAGTCGCTCATAATAAATACCTGCAAATTATTTTCTATTTCTTCTCTGCATATCATTTTATCTTTACAGTCTGAATCCTTACAGTCTATTTTACCATCTTCATCATCATCCTTTTCATTATCGCATATTTCTTTTGTAGGATCAAATGTGGAATCAACTGCTTCTGCTTTTAGAATATATTTTCCATTAACTTCATCAAAGAAGACTGCTAATCCTGTATTTGTTTTCCATGTCTGGGTTTCTGTCAATTTTTCATCAAAGATATAAGCAGGCAAGTATTGTATATTATAATCTTCATATAACTGCTTTCCCTCTTCTGTTGAATAATCAACATATCTTTCCTCTACACCTGGGAAATATGCTTTGTTTGTCTGCATTGTATTTTCTGTTTGACAATCTGTGCATCTTTCATCAACTAAAACTATAAGTTCTACTTTTACAGGATCTGTATAAACACATTTAGCGTTTGTTGTTCCTGCATTTTCACATGTTCCTATCTTACCTGTTTTTACACAATCTGAATCAGAAGCACATGTAGGTATTGAACTACATTCAGGATGCCCTTCCAGATTATTGCAGATAGCTCTTTGGAAAGACAATGTATCCCTGCTTCCCGAGTATTTTTCATCATTTAAGTATATTGTAGGAGAGCCTGTTGCACTTATTGCCTGAGCCAGTTTTATATTTTCACTAAAAAGCTGCTTTCCTTCTTCTCCTTCATAACATTCTCTTATTTTATTGACATTTAAACCATTTTCAGTAGCACAGGAAACCCAGTTATCAGGGATATTCCCAGAATCCTCATTTTGGCAAACAATCATATCCATGTATTTATCTGGATTATATTTAGCAGCGCAAAGCTGAACAATGTCCCCATTAACTTCTGCTTCTCCGTGAAGGCTTCTGAAGCTTCTATCAGCGTTCTCTGAAGCAATATAATTCAAATTAAAGTCTATGCAGTTCCCCAATGTATCTAAAACTGGTTTGATAGCATCCTCTACCTGAGTTCCATAAGGACATTGGCTCATGACATAGAAATCAAGCTTTACAGTATCAAACATACAAACCTCTCCGGTAGGACTTGTAGATCTTTTTATAAAAATAAATGCTAATGAAGCTATAACAAGAACTGCTAATGCTACAGCAGTTACTTTCCAAATATCTATCTCATACTTAGGTTTTATTTTTTTGGAAGATTTTTTTATATCTTCCTTCTCAGGTTTTTTATCTTTAATCCTGTCATGTTTTTTCTTGTGAGCCATTTTTAAACCCCCTTTCCAAGACAAAAAAATACCATGATATTTAAATCTATCTCTTTTTACATACTAATTAGTTATAACTTTAACGTCTTATTGCTAAATACAATAAAACAAGAATAAGCAGACTTCCTCCAAGCATAATTGCTCCCAAACCAGGCTCTAAAGTAAACCTGTTTGTAAGAAACTGCCCCAAACCGATAAGCATAATCAAAACAGCTATAAATATAAGGCCGAAAGCCACACCCAACCTAATCAGTTTTTTCCTGAAAGAATCAAGCTGGGTTTTTAGCAAATTGGATATCTTATCAACTATACTACTTATTGCCTCAGCCACTTTCATAATTTTACTGAAAGTGCCCTCTTTTTTCTCTTTTTCCTCAGCCATATTATTATCTGAGAGATTTGTGTATTTAAATGTTTTGATTAATCTTTATATAACAAATCAATATTTGATTTTTCCATGAGCAATAAAACTGACTCATTATAAGAAAGAGTTTTAGTTTTCCATGCTCTCGGTTTTTTATTTAATCCAAATATTAGGATATTTGAATTATACCATCCCTTTGATAATAATTTTGTTAGAATGTCTTCTGAAGGAACCAAATTTTGTTTATCAAAAAAACAAAATATTTTTTCATTATGGTATGACCAATGTTTATTACAATCAAGAATTTTAAAACAATGATTAGATATACATTTTCCATATAGATAATTGGGTTTTTTCTTTTTAATCTCTTTATATTTTTCTGGTGTTATTAATAAAAAATCAGGAATAAGTTCCTTTATATTATCAATGTTTTTTTCTATGTTAGGATGGTGCTCTCTAATATTCTTGTCTATACTTTCATAATTCCTTATATTATCATTTAATTTTAAGAAAGATCTCAGATATTTTTTATTTTGTAAAGCAAAAAAAGAGGGGATAAAAGTTATGATATCTGATGAACCTCTTGAAGTTATATATTTTAATCCAACAAAAATTTCATCTAGAATATTAAAATATTCCTTTATCTTTTCTTTATCAAACAAATTTTTTAAACTTGCTCTAAAATCATAGGACAAACTTATTTTTTCTGCAAGCGTATTCAAATCATCTAGTTTGTCGTCTAAAATAGACATTATGTTCTAATTGTATCTCCTCACTTAAATATTTTTTCAGTAATCTTTATAAAACTGCAAGACTTACTTACTCTTGAGAGATGAAACTGCAATTTTTTCCTACAGATGTTAATTATAGAATAGAGGAAAATAGAATAGTCACTTATATAATTGGAAATACTGTTGACAACAAAAAGTTATGCTTAGTTGATGCTAATTATTTGCCTTATTTTTTTGTTACAGGAGAAAAGATAGAAACATTAGCTAATGAAATTAAAAGTTTAAGATTAGAAGAAAACAATAATATCTATTTTGTGATTAAAACAGAGCTTCTTGAAAAAGAACTATTTGGGGAAAAGGTTTCTGCTTTAAAAGTATATGTAAACAGGCCAAAAGCATTAAGGCAGATAGCAAAAGAGCTAAGCTCTGAATTCAAGGTATATGAGCATGACATATTATTTGAAAGAAGGTACCTGATAGATAATAAGATTACTATGTTTACATTGCATGAAGCTGAAGGAGAATCTTACAGGGCAAGGATTAAGGCAGACATTATTTTAAGATTAGATACCATAAAGAATATCTCCAATGAGAACCTAAAGCCAAGAATAATGGCAATTGACATAGAAACCTTGTATAAAATAGAAGAGAAGAATAATCCTGTAATCATGATATCTTTCTATACCAATGAATATAAGAAAACAATCACTTATGCAGATATAGAAAGAGAAGATACTGAAAAGGTAAGAGGGGAAGCAGAGCTTTTGGTAAGGTTTAAAGAAGAAGTAGAAGATTATAAACCAGATATAATAGTTGGGTATAACTCAGATTCTAATTTAGGATATATAAAAAAAAGAGCTGATAAATACAAGATAGATATGAACCTTGGAATTGATTATTCTCCTATAAATGTCAGTAAAAAAGGTCGAACCAGAATTTTTGGAATAGTGCATATAGACCTTTACAATTTTATAAAGAACATATTAGCAGAATCTTTGGAAGCAGAAGAGTATGATTTGGAGTATATTAGATATGAGTTATTAGGAGAGGATATTGAGTATACTAAAGTGGAACTGGTAAATGTTTTGAGAGATGAAGAAGGGCTTAAAAGATACATAAGGGATATAGAGTTGGATGTAAAACTCATATATAGTTTAACATTAAAGATCCTGCCAAATATATTTGAATTAACAAAACTGGTGAATATTAGTGTATATGACATAAGCAGAATAAATATCTCTCAATTAGTTGAAAGTTTTATTATAAGATACACAAGAGAGCTAAATCAAATAGCTTTGAATAAACCAACAACAGAAGAAGCTGAAAAAAGAAGCAGGTTTAGCTATGAAGGAAGCTTTGTTTTAAAGCCTACTCCTGGAATTTACAAGAATATTGCTGTAATGGATTTCAGAAGTCTATATCCCAGTATAATTTTAACTCATAACATCTCTCCTGAAACTCTAAACAAAGGAAAAGAAAAGGTTCCTGGAAAGGATTTTTATTTTGGTAAAGAAAAAAAGGGCATTATTCCTTTAATATTGGAAGATTTGATAAAAAAAAGGAGAATGATAGAGGAAACAATGGATCAAGCAGATTCTTTTTTAAAAGCTAGAGCCTATAGCTTAAAACTACTGGCAAATACCTTTTATGGCTATTTTGCTTTTACTGGAGCAAGATGGTATTCAATAGAATGCGCTGAATCTATTACAGCTTATGGAAAATATTATATTAATAAATTGATGGATGAAGCTTCTAAGCAAAGATTTAAGGTAATATATGGAGACACTGATTCCCTATTTATTCTAACAAGAAACAAGGAAGAAGCTATAAAATTCATAGAAAGCTTTAACAAAAAGATGCCCCAAAATCTGGATTTAGAGTTTGAAGATTTTTACTTAAGTGGAATGTTTGTTTCTTTAAAAGAAGGAGAAGAAGGGGCTACAAAAAGATATGCTCTGCTTAATGAAGAAAACATGCTCAAGATAAAAGGATTTGAAGCTGTTAGGAAGAATATTCCTAAAGTTGTAAAAGAAGTGCAGAAAAAGGTTTTAAAGGATATCTTACAGGAAAAAGATAAAGGTGAGATTTTGGATTATGTCAGAAAAGTAATACAGGACATTAGCGAGAATAGAATTCCTATAGAAAAGGTAATTCTTCAGACACAATTGCAGAAACCTTTGGAAGATTATGAATACAAAACACCTTATGTTGTTATAGCTAAGTTAATGCTGCAAAAAGGATATAAAATAGGGCAGGGCTCTACTGTAAAGTATGTTGTTACAAAAGGTTCTGATATTGTTAGTAAAAGGGTTAAGCTGCCAGAGGAAACTTCTCAGGAAGAATATGACCCTGATTATTATATAAATAACCAGATAATTCCTGCTTTAGAGCAGATATTCAAGATTTTAGACATAAGCAAAGAGGAGATTTTGAAAGGAAAAGATCAAAGTAAGTTGGACAGTTATATTGAATAATTTAGAAACCTTTATATATTTGTTTTGCTATATTATAATAAGAGGTGGGTATTTAATTAATTTTAGGAGTAGATATAAGAATGTCAATGGCTGAATTAAATTTCTTTAACTCTTTGGAAAACTTGGAGCCAAAGTGCCCAAAATGTGGCACTGTACTAAATTATGGAGTAAATACCAGATATAATGACAGGGAAAAAGCCCATATTTGCGTAACTTGTGGCTGTATTCTAAGATAATTATAATTTTCTTGCTTCTTTAATAAATTGCTTAAATATTTTATAATAATCCCCCAATTCTTTTTTGCAGATATCTAAAGAGAGAATATTATGTTTTTCATCTAATTTTTTCTCAGCCATCTCCAAGCTATCAGAAAAATCTGAGTATCTTTTTCCTAGAATTGTAAGAAATACAAAAAAACCCTTTGGATGAATAAAACGATAACAATCAGCATTAGCACATATCTCTGCCTCAACACATTTGAATGGTATTTGAGCATGATGAGCCTCAACACAGTTTATTATCTTTTCTTCTGCATCCTTGTCTAAATCAAATTTTTTTAAAAATTCCTTTGAAGCTTCAACACTCATCTTAACATGCTCAGAAAGTTTATTCTCTTTTTTTGCCTGTCCTAATTTTAAATCCATGAGATAGACTCCTATTTGCACTATTTTTTTGTCTGCTTTTAATTTTTCTGCTAATTCTAATGCCTTTTTTTCAGATATCTCAAAATGTAATAGATTAGGCAGTCCATATTTCTCTATCTCAACCAAAGCATATTTTCTGGCTTCTTGTATTATATCCATGAATTCATAGAATAATAGCTGATATAAATATTTTTACCCAAAACTTTAAATATTATCTCTCAATACTTTTGTTTTATGAATATTAAAGCTATTATAAGCATTATTTCTATCATTATTATAGCTTAAGCTGGGCCTTTATTCTGGTCCTGTATTATAATGTGATAGAAAGACATATAAAGTTAAAAAATTCAAGAATTAAAATGCTGGGAAAATACCAACCTAATGAAATTGAAGAAGAGATTTTAACCTATTGGAAAAAGAAGAAAATCTATGAAACCTTAAAAAAGAAAAACAAGAAAGGCAAGAAGTTCTATTATCTTGATGGCCCTCCATATACATCTGGCAAGGTGCATATGGGAACAGCCTGGGACAAGGCTTTAAGAGATTCTTTAATGAGGTATAAAAGAGCCCAAGGGTTTAATGTTTGGGACAGAGCAGGTTTTGACACTCATGGGCTTCCTACTGCCCGTAAAGTCCAGGAAAAATTCAATATTAAGCATAAAGAGGAAATCCCAAAGTTTGGGATAGCAAGGTTTATCTCTGAATGCAAGAAATTATCAATAGGAAACAAGGAATCCATGGCAAATGATTTTAAACGATTAGGAGTATGGATGGGTTTTGATAATGCATACATGACTCTGGATAATTCCTATATGGAAGGGGAATGGTGGCTAATCAAAAAAGCGCATGAAAACAACAGGTTGTATGAAGGAGAAAAGGTAATGCATTGGTGCCCCAGCTGTTCAACTGCTTTGGCAAAGCATGAATTGGAGTATAAAAATGTAAAGGAAAACTCTGTTTTTGTTAAATTCCCGACCATAATCAAGGAAAATGAATATCTGGTAGTCTGGACAACTACCCCATGGACCCTGCCATTTAATATGGCTATAATGGTTAATCCAGAACTGGATTATGTAAAAGCCAAAATAAAGGATACAAATGAAGTCTGGATTTTAGCTAAAGCACTGGCAAATGTTGTAATAACTGCAGTAGCTGGAAAGGAATATGAAATTATAGATGAATTCAAGGGAAAAAAGCTGAAAGGATTAAGGTATAAGCATCCATTCTATGAAGAGATAAGGCATCATCAAAAAACCATGAAAAAGAATGAGAATGCATATAGGGTAGTTTTATCAAAAGAATATGTAGATACTAGCTCTGGTTCTGGTTTGGTTCATTGCGCTCCCGGATGCGGACCAGAAGATTTTGATGTTGGCAAAAAGAAGAAAATTCCGGCTTTTAATATTTTAAATGAGGAAGGTATATTTCCGGAAAAGATGGGTATTTTTGCAGATTTAATAGCAAAAAAGGATGATAACAAGTTTGTAGAGGTTTTAAAGGAAAAAGGTTTGCTTATAGAGGAAACAGAGGTGGAGCATGAATATGCCCACTGCTGGAGATGCAAAGAGCCTGTTATATTCAGGCTAACAAAGCAATGGTTCTTTAAGATAGAGGATTTAAAGGAGAAGATGAGGGCCTTAAATAAAGAAGTAACATGGGTTCCTGGCTGGGCCGGTTCCAGACAATTTGATTCCTGGTTAGCTAATTTGAAAGATAACTCAATCACAAGACAGAGATATTGGGGATGCCCTGTTCCAATATGGAAATGTAAATGCGGTAAATATGAAGTAATTGGTTCAATAAAAGAGCTGGAGAAAAAAAGCAGGAGAAAAGCCCCTAAAGATTTGCATAAACCAGAAATAGATAAAGTTACAATACCCTGCTCTTGCGGAGAAGAGATGAAAAGAATTCCCGATATCTTAGACGTATGGGTTGACGCAGGTGTAGCTTCATGGACTTGCCTGGATTACCCCCAAAAAAAGGACTTATTTGAGAAATTATGGCCAGCTGATTTTATTTTGGAAGGAAAAGACCAAATCAGGGGCTGGTTTAACTTGCTGTTTGTAGCTTCAATGGTTTCTATGGAAAAACCAAGCTACAAGGCTGTTTACATGCACGGGTTTATTAATGATGCCCTTGGAAGGAAAATGTCTAAATCTCTTGGTAATTACATACTGCCAAAAGAGGTTGTTGAAAAGTATGGGGCAGATACCCTAAGATATTACACAATCTCTGGTGCAAACCCCGGTGTTGATTTGAATTACAATCTTGAAGATGCTAAATTAAAGAACAAAAACCTGATGATATTGTGGAACATACATAATTACATAATTGATTTATGCAGAACAAACAAGATAAAGCCAAAAAAATTAGCAGGTAAAAGGCTGGGAGTAGAAGAGAAATATATACTTTCAAAATTGAACTCTACAATAGAAAAAACAACAGAGTTATTTGATAATTATAGATTAAATGAAATTCCTTGGGTTATTGAAGAGTTAATTTTAGAGTTAAGCAGAACATATATGCAGCTAATGAGGGAAAAAACAGCTATAGGAACTAAAAAAGAAAAAGAGTTAATCGCTTCTGTCATCTACAAAGTTTTATTTGATGTTCTGAGATTATTCACTCCGATTGCCCCTTTTATCTGCGAGAAGATTTACCTGAACTTGAAGGATGAGTTTAAATTAAAAAAGGAATCTGTCAGCTTTGAGCCATGGCCGAAAGCGGATAAGAAAAGGATAGATGAAAAACTGGAGGAACAATTTAAGATAGTTGAACCTTTAATTCAGGAAATTCTGGCAAAAAGGGAAAAAGTACAATTAGGCATAAGATGGCCTCTTGCAAAGGTTGAAATTACTTTGAAAGAAAAGAAAAATGTTGATGCTGTTAAAAAATTAACCGAGATTATCAAAACGCAAACAAATGTTAAGAAAGTTGTTGCTAAAAAAGGAAAAAGAAGAAGCATAAAATTAGATACAAAACTAACAATGGAGTTAGAGGCAGAAGGATTTACAAGGGAAGTTACAAGAAGAATTCAGGCTTTACGTAAAAAAGCCAGCTTAAAGAAAGATGATAATATTAATCTGCATATTATCTGTAAAGGAAAATTAGAAGAATGTTTATGCAAGTTTGACAAATACATAAAAGAGAAATGCGGGGCCTCTGAGCTAACAATTTCTGTAGAAAAACCGGAAAAGAAACATAAGCATACAAGCAGGGAAAAGGTAAAAGGAACAGAGTTTGACATACATTTTACAAAGAAGTAATAAGCAAAATTTATAAACTTCAGTTTTCTTTCATATCTTTATGGCAAAAACCAAATCTATTGATACTCCATTAAGTGAAATAACATTAAGAAGATATGAGAAGCCTTACGAGCTAAGCAAAAGGGAATTAGTGAGAAAATTATGTCTTAGCTTAGGATTATTGCAGCCAGGCGATTCAAGGGATGTTGTTGTTGATGTTTTTTATGTCTTGCTGAATGCTAAAAAAAATAAAGAGGAACTGACAAGTGCAGAGATAACAAGAAGAGTTATTGGGTTAAGAAAGAATGAAAAACTTCCAATGTTAGGGATTGCCTCATCTAATATCAGAAGGCAATTGCTAAGATTAAGGGACTTATTGATAGTTGAAAAAGTAAAGAATAATTACAGAATGACAGAATTTTTACCTTTATCAGAAACATTTGAAAATAAGATAGAGAAGTTCTTTGTTCCTAATATTTTAGAAAGGTTAAAATTATATCTGAAAGAAATAGATGATAAATTCTAAAATCTATATTAAAATATTGCTATTCTAGTATAAAAAAATATAAAAAAGCATAATAGTTATCCAAAAATAATGTTAAAAAAGGAATTTATTAAAAGAATTCTTGAAAATAATGAATCTCTGACCCTTCAAGAACTTGTTATTGCTCCTGAAGACTTAAAAGATTATTCTATAGGGGATGTATCCTTAAAAACTAAATTAACAAAGGACATAACAATGCCTGTTGGTTTTCTCGGATCCCCTATGAAATCTCTCATGAATGATAAATTAGCTATTGCACTTGCTTCCTTTGGTTGTGGAAATGTTTTACCTTATAGTATTCCCTATGAAACAAGATTAGAGTATTTTAATAATATTAAGAAAGCTAAAGGAGGATTTGTAAAAGAAGTAATGACTGTAAAAGCTGATGATAATATTGAAAAAATTATTTCTTTAAGGGAGCAGTATGGATATTCTAAATTTCCTGTTGTTGATGAAAACAATAGGATTATAGGATTAATAGACAAAAACATGTATCATGAGACCCATGATTTAAAAAAGAAAGTAAGGGAAAGAATGTTAGAATTAAGTGAACTAGAAAGACGTGGAATATTAATCCAAGAAAAGGGTATGGGATTAAAAGAAGCTAACAATAAATTGATTGATAATAAATCTGGTATTTTGTTAATTCTTAATGGGAATCGAAATCTTTATAGTGCTGTTTTTAAAGCTGACATAGAAAAATATTATAGACACTATGGAGACTATCCTAAATTCTTAGATGCAAATAAAAGATTAATGGTTGGTATAGCTACATCTACAAGAGAAGAAGATAGAGATCAAACTAACGAACTTATATATAAAGGGGCAGATTTTTTGGTTATTGAAACAGCACATGGTACTTCTGATTTTGCAAAAAAAAGTGCAAAATATTACAAGGAAAAACATGAATCACGTGGTCTACAAATAATGGTTGGTAATATATCTACTGGAAGAAATTTTGATAATTGGATGAAATCTGAATATGGACAATATGTTGATGCTTTTAAATTAGGAAGAGGTGTTGGAGATATTTGTGATACAACAGAAAAAACAGGTGCTGGTTTAGACCAAGCTACAAGTCTGGCTTCTGTTGCTGAGGCAAGAGACAAATATGCTCAAGATACAGGTATTTATCTCCCACTTTGTTCAGATGGCTCTAAAAAAACAGGTCATGATATTCTTGTAGCAAAAGGAATGGGTGCTGATACAGTTATGCTGGGTAGTATGTTAGCTCCATTTGAAGAGAGTGCTGCTGAAAAAATAGAAATAAAAGGCAAATTTGTTTCCTCTGAAATAAAACAAGAGATAGAAGGGACATATTTCTTTAAAAAATATTATGGTGAAGCTTCTAGAGAAGCTGAAAATTGGAAGAGGTATGATTATAAAAATAGAAAAGACTTTGTTCCAGAAGGTTTTGTTAAACTACTTCCTCTTCTAGGAAGCATATATGATAGAAAAATTGATGCTTCCTTACCTAATTTAATCAATTATGTAAAACAAGGGATTCGTTATGTTGGCTGCAGAAACATACAGGAACTCCATGAAAATGATTTTGAGATCTACAGAAGATCTACTTATTCAATGATAAGATCGAATTTAAAAAGGATAATGTAGAGTTGAAAATATGGTGAACATATTTAAACTAATAAAAAAATATCAAGTAATTGCAGTTCTTGGTTATCAAGCTGGAGATGAAGGAAAAGGCAAATATATTGAACTTCTTACACCTTATTGCGATATTGTTGCTCGTAGTGGCGGAGGACATAATGCAGGGCATACTGTTGAATTAGATACTGGTGAAGTATTTGATTTTCATTTAATTCCTTCTGGGATTATTCATGATGATAAAACATTTCTTATGGGTCCAGGAATGGTGATTGACCCCAGATCTCTTGTTAGAGAAATAAATAAATTAGAAGAAAAGAATATTAGATGGAATAAATTGTATATTAGTGGGGATGCAGTAGTTATAACACCCGATCTTGTGTTCTTGGACAGGACTAAAGAAAAACTATTAGGAAAGGAAAAGATAGGAACAACTGGTCTTGGGATTGGTGATGCGTATGCAACTTTAGTAAATAGAAACGCAATTAGAATCAATGATTTAAGAAACAAAGATGTGTTTAAAGAAAAATTAGAGAACAGAATTAACGATACAATTAAGATGTATATTAACCCTAACAGAGAAAATGAGAAAATATGGAGAGAGATAATAGAAATAATGATGAAAAAGGATTTAAAAGATTTCTACGATAAAAGGAATTTTTTTAATATTGACAATATGGTCGATGATTATTATGATAAATCAGAAAAATTCAAAGACAATATAAGAAATGTGAGTCAAATTTTAAACAAAGCTTATAAAGATAAAAAAAGAATCTTGTTTGAAGGTTCTCAAGGTGTGTGGTTATCAGTTCTTCATGGCACAACAAGATATACAACATCTTGTTCTGTCGGTACTGGTTGGTTAGCTGAAGGAGCTGGCTTTCCAGCTCAACTTGTTGATAAAGTTTATGGAGTAATAAGATGCCCTATAATGAATAGAGTTGGTAATGGTCCTTTTCCATCAGAATTTGGAGGAAAAAGATCTGAAGAATACTGTATGGAAGAAGGAGGTTTTGCACATACTAAAGACAAAGAATTAAAAGAATACCCTGATTATATTAAACTAATAAACAGCAAAGATCCATTTTTAAGAGGAATTGCGAATAGATTAAAAAGTGGTAACTTTGGAACTACAACTAAAAGACCCAGAAGAGTTGGAAGAATTGACACAGTTGCATTAAAATGGGCTATAGAACTTTATGGACCAGATTTATTAGTAACGCATCTAGATGATTGCAATGATACAGAGGAAATTGAAATATGCACAGGATACAAATATATGGGAAATAGGGTAGAGAATAACGGCAGAATTTGGGAAAAAGGAGATATTGTTGATCATTTTGTGATTGATTCTGGCTTTTTATACAATTGTAAACCAAATATTGAAACTATGCCTGGCTGGAAACAGGATTTAGCTGGAATAAAGAATTACAATGATTTTCCTCCTGAAGCAAGAAATCTATTAAAAAGAGTTGAAGAACTAACAAATGCTAACATAAACGCAGTTTCTTTTGGCAGTAAAAGAAGTGATATGGTATTACGATAAAAGAATAATTTTAAATAGGATTCTATTTTTTATTTTATTATGTACGAGCCAAGAGAGGATTCTTTTTTACTTGAAAAATATGTTAAAAAATTTGCATTTGGTAAGGTTTTGGATATTGGAACCGGCTCTGGTCTTTTGACAGAAGCTGCCCTGCAAAATAAAAAAGTAAAAAGTGCTTTAGCTACTGAAATAGATAAAAATATTATAAAGAAATTAAAAAACAAAAAGTATAAAGTTATTTATTCAGATTTGTTTTCTAATATCAAAGGAAAGTTTGACACAATAATCTTTAACCCCCCTTACCTGCCTGATTCGAAATATGATTCTGACAAAAGCTTGGGAGGAGGAAAGAAAGGTTACGAATTATTAGTTAGATTCTTGAATGAAGTTTCTAATTATTTAAGCAAAAATGGAATTGTTTTAATAGTTTTTTCCAGCATTACAAACAAAAAGATTATTGATGAAACTATTAAAGATAATCTTTTGGAATATAAATTACTGGAAAAAAATAGGATTTTTTTTGAAGAACTCTATGTTTATAAAATTATAAAAACAAAATTATTAAAAGAATTAGAAAATAAAAAAATCAGCAATATAAGATTCTTTACAAAAGGCCATCGAGGGATTATATTTAAAGCTAAATATAGAAATAGAGATATTGCACTAAAGATAAAAAAGCCAGAAAGCAAAGCTATTGGAAGAATAGATAATGAAATCAAATTCCTGAAAATATTAAATAAATATAAAATAGGACCTAAATTAGTTTTATCAACAAAAGATTACTTTGCTTATGAGTTTATTCCTGGAAAATTTATTCTGGATTATTTTGAAAAAGCCAGCAAAAAGATAATTAAAGAAATTTTACAAAATATTTTGAAACAGATGTATATTATGGATAAACTAAAGATAAACAAGGAAGAGATGCACCACCCTGTAAAGCATATTGTAATTAATAAAAACAAACCTTGTTTATTGGATTTTGAAAGGTGTTATTATACTGAAAAGCCGCATAACCTTACCCAATTTATACAATTCATAATTAGCTTGAATAAAAGATTTAGATTGGATATTAATAAAAAATCCTTAATAAGATTATCAAAAGAATACAAAAAAGATTATTCAGAAGAATCCTTTAAAAAAATCACTCAATTAATAGATTAAGCACTCTGTTCTCAATTCTTTATCTAGGATATTTCTGCACAAGGTTTTATCTCCAAATGAATCTGCTATATCTGCATAGCAAAGATCTCTGCAATTATTTATTTCCTCATCAGACATATCTTCACAACTCTGCAAACAATTATTCAAACGCATATCTTTTATTTCCTTCATCCTTACAACAGAACCAACTGCTGCATTTTCCATACATCCTGCTATAAATACTAAAGAAAAAACTAAACATATAAGAATTACTTTTTTCATATTATCCTTATAAGTAGATATATATTTAAATCTTTTGATATTTATTGTTTTTATGAAATTTGCTGATAAAGTATATAAGCTAACGAAAAAGATACCCAAAGGGAAAATAACAACATATAAGATAATTGCAAATAAGTTAGGAACAAAAGCTTACAGGGCAGTGGGCAATGTTTTGAATAAAAATAAAAGTAAGGAAGTACCATGCCATAGAGTTGTTAAAAGCAATGGTTTTGTAGGAGGATTTGCTTTGGGGACTAAAAAGAAGATTCAAATATTGGAGAAAGAAGGAGTAAAAATTAAAAAAGGAAAAATCTCTTTACAGAAATATTTGGTGAAATTATGATTAAGGCAGTAATATTTGATTTTGGGAATGTAATAGCTAAATTTGATAATAAAAAAATGGCCAAGAATCTTTCAAAATATACAAATAAATCCACTGATGAAATATTTGATTTGATATTTTCATCTGGTTTACCAGAAGAGTATGAAACAGGCAAAATCTATTCAGATATATTCTTTAAAAAGATTGTGGATTTATGCAATCTTGACATAGAAAAGAAAGAATTTATCACAGCTTATACAAATAGATTTACAACAATAAAATCAACAATTAATCTAATAAAGAGATTAAAAACAAAATACAAATTAGGTTTGTTATCTAACACTAGTGAGTGGGATTTTGAATATGGAACAAAACCAATAATAAATAACTTAAATTTTGATGAGATTACGCTTTCTTATGAAGTTGGAGATTTTAAGGATAATAAAAAAATGTTTGAAACTATATTAAATAAATTAAAATTAAAGCCCGATGAATGTGTTTATATCGACGATATAAAAGAATATTCTGATAAAGCAACAAAATTAGGAATGCATGGAATAACTTATACTTCTTATGAAAATTTAATAAAAGAATTAAAAAAAATAAATGTAAAAGTATAGATAAATAATTTTAAACCTTTTTCTTTTTCTTGACTTTTTTTATCTCTTTTTCTAGCTTTAATTTATCTAGTAATTCTTTATAACGATTTCTGATAGTAACCTCTGTTACTCCTGCAACATCTGCTACTTCTCTTTGTGTCTTTTTTTCTCCATTAATTAGAGCCGCTACGTAAAGACCAGCTGCAGCTATTCCTGTAGGACCTCTTCCTGAGGTTAGCTCTGCTTTCTGTGCCTGCTCTATAATCTCTATAGCTTTACTTTGAGTTTCTGCACTCAGTTTTAAGGCAGATGCAAACCTTGCAATATAATCTGCTGGATTGCTTGGTAAGATGTTAATTTGCAATTCTCTTGTTACAAATCTATAGGTTCTTCCTATTTCTTTCTTTTCAATACCAGAAGCTTCACTTAATTCATCTAATGTTCTTGGAACCTCATGCCTTCTGCATGCAGCATACAATGCTCCTGCAACAACTGATTCCATAGATCTTCCTCTAACTAATCCTCTCTGAACTGCTAAAGTGTAAATTCTGGCTGATTCCTCTTCAACTGATTTTGGTAATTTCAGGAAAGATGATACTCTTTTAAGCTCTGCTAATGCTAGTTTTAGATTTCTTTCAATAGCTGTTGATATTCTATATTGCCATTTTCTTAATCTGAAGAATTTGTTTTTATCCTTTCCACCTAATTGATATAAGTCAGCTTTTCTTCCAACCTCTGTTCCAATACCCTGGTCATATTGAGTATAGGTCATTGGAGCTCCTGTTCTTCTTCTTGATTCAGAAACATCACTCTCAAACTCTCTCCATTCCTGGGTAAAATCAACCATTTTATCCTCTATAACTAAACCACAGTCCTTGCAAATAATTTCTCCCTTTTCCTTGTTCCAGAATAAGTTTATTCCCCCGCATTCAGGGCATTTCTTGACCATTTCAGGACTCATAGATATCTACCCCCGACGATAAGCATTATATTTTTTTAAATATATAATTAAACATAATTAACTTTATAAATAGGATTAAGAAGTTATATATAAAGTTTTCGGTTCATGGGCTTTGGCTATAAACTGGCTATAAATCAAAATCCTTCAGTAATAATTGCAGGAACAGCTTTTCCAATCATGTAATTTCCTTTAGAACATATTTTGTAGTTGATTCCAGCATTACAATCTCTAAGATATAATGCACGCTTTAAACTTTTTTCCGCTTCTTTCATAGCAAATTTTCTACTACCATGCCCTATTTTTACCCTAACTACAACTTCTCTGGGCCTTTCACCAGTTGGGTAATAGGTCATTATTGTATCTTCTAGATGTGAACTCCAGCTAGGATGTTTCTTTAGATCTTTTAAATTACCTCTACATAAGTAAGTATGATCTAGCATCCACTTTTTCCTGTCCGGATCTTCAGAATTAAAGTTTCTTTCTCTTTCCACTGTTTCTTTTTTTATACGTAATCCTGGTCTATACTTCTCTTTTATTCCTACATTTCCTTTTGGATTCGTCATTTTAACCTAAAAATTATATCATTATATATAAATCTGATGTAATTTAGAGCAATATTTAAATAATAACACTTTTTCATTAACTTTATGCCGCGGTCGCATAATCTGGCTATTGCGCTGGCCTTGAGATTAAATTTGCATAAGCAAATTTTTGGCTGCAAGTAAGCCAGTTTCCTTCGGGATATCCCGGTTCAAAAGCTTAAAGGTTCAAACCTTTGGTTTGAAAGTCCGGGTCGCGGCGTATAAATATTAAATTTTTCTTAGGAAAAGTATTTATACAAGCTCTTATCACAATTCTAAATGAATTTTAAAAAAGACAATGAGCTTATTAGTAGCATAACCCATTTTATTGGATTTTTATTATCAATATCGGCTTTAGTAGTTTTAGTTGTTTTTGCTGCAATTAAGGCAACACCTTGGCATATTGTTTCTTTTGCTATATTTGGTGTAAGTTTAATTTTAATGTATTCAGCGAGCATGATATATCATGTTATAGCTGTATCAAACAGATGGAAAAAAAGATTCCAGAAGATAGACCATTCAATGGTTTATGTCCTTATTGCAGGCTCTTACACACCCATTTGTTTGGTTTGTTTAAGAGGCCCATGGGGATGGAGCCTTTTTGGAATAATATGGGGCTTAGCTGTTTTGGGAATAATATGGAAATCCAAATTCATAAAAATGAAAGGCTGGATAGGGGCATTATCCAGTATTATTTATTTAGTTATGGGCTGGTTATTGATAATTGCTTTCATACCACTTGTCAAATGCCTCTCCTTTGAAGGATTCCTCTGGCTATTGGCAGGCGGCTTGTTTTACAGCTCAGGAGTAATATTCTTTATTTTGGATTATTTCATAAAGAAGAAAAGAGCAATAAGCATGCACGACATCTTTCATATATTTGTTTTATTGGGAAGCTTCTGCACTTTCTGGTTAATGCTTAAATATGTGCTTTATATATAAGAAATAAAATTACTTCTTCCTGAACTTCAGGAATAATTTATGCGCCGCAGTAAGCAAAGCTATGAAAATTACTGCATATATTATCATTGCCCCAAAGAAAACATGGTTTGGCAAAGTGCTTAAAATAATTCCTATTGCCAATAATAAAACCATTAAAGTAATCTTTTCCTCCAGTATCCAGTTTAAAACCCTTTTCATTTGGATAATAATGAAAGTAGTCATTTATATGTTTTGTGAAAATCTAGAAATAATGTCTATTTACCAAAGGTTCATTTGGCAAAGGATTAACCCTATTAAACAAATCTTGTCCGCTTGCTATCAAACTTCCTGCATACAGGCTCAACATGCCGGCAAGATATGTTTGGTGGTTTACTAAGATATCCCTTAGGC
>CAZENX010000008.1:0-22183 GCA_964513865.1 uncultured Methanosarcinales archaeon
CTTTCATCTCTTTACCATGCAGTATTATTGTTACATTCAGCACAGGTCTTACCTTAACTCCATGAGCACTCTTTATGAGCTTTGTTTTGATTACAGGACCCAGTTGTAATTCTGATGCTAGATTTAAATCTATAGATGACTTACTAGCACCTGTATCTATCTTCGCTAAAACTTTCTTTTTCTTATGGTCATTAGTTAAGATAGTTACTTCTTCTACTAAACCAATAGTTGTTTTATTTTCCATAGTATAGAGCTAAATTTTTTACCTTTTTTATATTTTGTTGTTTTATACTCTCGAGAATAAATTGGTTGCTTTTTCCCCTAATGTTAATATGAAAGGAGCTAATCGAGGACCCTTTTCTTTTTTTAACAAAATTAGATAAGCAGCTTTAAAGAACTCTTTTGGTTCCAGCTCAACCTCTTTTGAGATATTGTAAAATTCTTCAAATAATTCCTTTTCCTTGTATTTCCTTTTCTTTAATCTTTTATTCAATAGCTTTATAGCTTTCTTTTGCTTTTCATTCAGCTTTCTTTTAACATTATCAGAAACTGTTTTCTGTAATTCAAATTTTATATCACCAGGAGCGTATTTCTTTAGCCAATTTATGGCACATTTTATCCTTGTTTCCAATCTTTTTTTGTCAAAATTATTCTTTATATCAAATTCTTTCATAACCTTTTTGGTATCAAAATTATATACTTGAACTAGGGTTGTCAAATGTCTAAAAGAAGGTTGTATTGGCATCTTTTTTGGAATCTCAACTGTTGACAATTCATAGTTTCTTTTTTCTGTTTCCCTTTTCTTTTTATTCTCTATTTTTTCCTTTCCAAAATATATCCTTTCTATTTTGTCAAAATCCTCATAAATTTTTAAAACATCTAAGTCAAATGAGATTGCAAATTCAGCTGATGGTCTTGAGCCAGCAAAAAGATATCTTACAATTGAAGGTTCATATATTTCCAAGGTCTCTTTTAAAGTTATAATAACTCCTGTAGAGCTTGAGAACTGTTTTCCTCCCTTTATACTTATCCAACCAAACCCAAAGCCTAATGCCGGTTCAGATTTATAAACTTCCTTTACAATATCTCTGGCAGTGTCAATAGTTCCTCCAGATGCAAAATGATCTTTTCCAGCGCTTTCAAAATCTACTTTTTTGTTATGCCACCAAGCAGGTACTTGGATCCTCCATTTTAATTTCACTAAACCTTTTTTTCTGAAATCTATTGTATCTTTATTCCCACATTTACATTCGTATGAAATTGAATATTTACCATTATATTTTATTTTTTCAGCTTCTAGATGACATTTCTCGCAGTAAACAGAAATTGGCAACCATCTCTTGTCTAATTCTTCTCGACGATATTTATTAAAAATTTCTTTAAGAACATCAATCTTCTCTAATGCAATTTTGATTTCTTCTGCATACTTGCAATTAAGGTATTGTTCACTTTGCCTGATAATCTTTGGGGTTACATCTACTGTTGGTAAATATTGTTCAACTTCTTTTTCGTTATGTTCAGGATAACTTTTATGCTCTCCATTAACTACATCAGGAACATAAATTAGGGCTCGCCTCAAATGTTTTTTAAGTATATTCTGTTTTGGCATATTTTTTGGGATTTTCCTGAAAACATCATAATCATCCCAGTAATGGTAATGAATAGCTTTCTTTCCTTTTTTTTGGAGGGCCTTTACAATAAAATCCCCTGTGATTAATTCCCTGAAATTTCCTATATGCAAGGTTCCACTTGGCGTTACACCTGTTGCAATGATGTATTCTTTTTTCTTACCTTTCTGTTTTATTATATCATTAGCTTCTTGATCTGCCCAATGATAATCTTCCATTATATTAGCCTCAACTCACCAGTTATTTTGTCAATCTTCTTTTCTTTATCAGGACCTATTGCCAAACAAGTAACTTGTGGCAAACTAAAGAATGTTTTTCCAGCATCCTTTATCAAGCTGTTAACTAAATTATTTTTATCAGCTAATTTCTTAAATTTTATCAATTCTCTTTTATCCTTCACTTTAAGAACTGCTTTCTTAGAACCTTCTTCTTTCCACTCTTCTACAATATTATTATCAGATTTCATAACAGCATCAACAGATGCATGAGCAACTTGCGTACTCATTTTACCTTTAGGCATCTTTAAGTCCTGTCTTACCAGAATAACCTGTTTGTACATTATATTCTTATATTTGGGTAAGGTTTTTATATTTTATGATTAATTTTTTAAATAACTTCTATTTTATTAGAATTGCTCCTATGGTCTAGTTGGATAAGACATAACCCTGCGGAGGTTATAACCCGGGTTCAATTAACTAAAAGGTTCAAAACCTTTGGTTTGAAAGCCCCGGTAGGAGCATTAAACTCTTTAATTTATATTTTATATTCTAAAAAGTATTGAGAAATATTATCATTATTTTTCAACCTTGAACATCTTTCCATGCCCGGGAATTACCCAATCAGCAAGTTTTAAAATTTTTTTACGGCTTTCAATAAGTTTTTTTATATTACTTATATGTGCCTGATCTGGTTTATTAATATTGATTTTCTGTTCTTCATCATCCGTCCACCAAAAAACATCACCAGCAACTACATATATTCCTTTATCTGTTCTTACAATTAATGAGCAATGGTCGTCAATATGTCCTGGTGTCTGGATTATTTCTAAATCAGTTCCAGGAATTTTGTTGTGATGCTCAAGCTGTTTGTCATTGATATAAATCTCCTCATTGTTTAAAACTTTAGCCTTTTCAAAAATGCCTGCTAATAAAGCATGGTCTGTATGGTTATGTGTCAGGAGAATAAAATTTATATCAGTTGGTTTTAAATTATGCTTTCTTAATTCCTCAATCAATTTTTTTCTGTTACAGCCGGGGTCTATAATTATTTTTTTGCCATTACTTTTTACATATGTTACAGTAGAACTTGCTAACCAGCCATCCTTAATCTTTCTAGCATATCCCTCTATCAGAACTTTGATTTCTGCCATAAAACAAGATATAATGAGGTCTCTTTTATACTTTTCTTTTTTTAAATAATAACTCCTGAAATCAAAAAGTTTTTAAATCGATTTTTTCTCCTCAGTAAAAAACAAAAAGCTTTATATATAATAAAAAATACCTATCTTACACTATATAACTTTTACAATATATATTTTAAACAATATGTGGGGGTTGTGAAATGAGAGATAAGAAAGAGAAAAAAATCTTTACTGTTATCTTCAGAGAAAAGCCGGCTTTAATGCTGGTAACACTTAAAAATTCAAAACCACAGATATATGCTAGCTCTCTGGCGAAGGTTGTTGATTGCACCTATAGTCATGTTGTTAAAATTCTACAAGAAATGCAGAAAGCTGAACTTGTTAAATTTGAGAAACAAGGAAGATTGAAGCTTCTTGCATTGACAAAGAAAGGTAATGAGATAGCAGATAATATTGATAAAGTCAGGATTTCTTTATAATTTTTTAAATAATTTTATGGCTTCTTTTATGAAGCTATTCTCATTTTCTACATTAATCAAAGCTCCTGCTGCGCTCTTATGGCCTCCTGCTTCTCCGCTAACTTTATCAGTTATTTTCGAAATTATTTTTTTCAAATCAACCTCTTTTCTTCCAGAGAATCTTAAAGAAACTTTTGTAGTTTTAGAATCTAATCTTGCCAAAGACATGATATATTTATCATTAATCTCATTTGATTTTGATAAAATGGAAGCTAAGGTTCCTATTATTGTGCCCTGAATATTGTTTTTGGCATTTATTATTATAAAATTATTTTCTTCAATTATATCTCTGCTATCCTTATTTTCTTCATACCATCTTAATGAATTAACTATCTCTTTTCTATATTCATCTAAATTTTGAATTGCTTTTTCTTTCATCTTTTTATTATTCAGGCAAACCCCTATCCCCAATGATGATTTATTTAATCTTCCACAAGCATTTAACAATGTAGAGAATTCTCTTGCTTCATATGTTGGAGATGAGCTATCTTCCTCTACCAGAAGATAAAGGTCTCCAAAAACATCTTCCGGCTTTTCCTCTTCAGCTCTTTCCAAAATTATTGCAGAGATTAATTTCTTTTTCTCTTCTTCTGTCAGATTATTAAAGGTTTTCCATCTATTTTCAATCTTGGGGTTAATATTCAACTTATTTAAGAATTGGATAGCATTGCTTTCTGATCCTGAAATGCCAGGAATAAAAGGATCTGTGCTATATTCCAGAACTTTATGCAGCGGCTTTGTTGTTATGCCAAATATCCTTAGATTCTTTTCTATCTTTATCTTATTATTCTTTACAGCAATATCTAAAATCTCTTTATTTATTCCAGTAAATCCTTTGTTTTCTTGAATATCTCCAATTGCTCCGATTACAGCAAGATGAGCTAAATCCTCATTTTTGTTATCTATTGCTCTACAGAAAAGAAAAACAACTCCTGCTCCTGAGATGTCCTTTGAACCATCAATTCCATAAAGATTTGGGTTGATATGATTAATTTCAATATTCTTTTCTTCCTTCTCTTCATTCAGTTGGTGATGGTCAAGCACAAGAATCTTCTTTCCTTTGAGATACTTGTTTATTAAAGAAATCTGACCAGAACCTAAGTCTGTGAAAATATAGATTTTATAATTTTCAGCAGAAAGCTCTTTTAGAAACTCCTCGCTTAGCTGATGGATTATAGAGATAGAGTATTTTCTATTTAATCTATTCAGGGTTTTAATCATAATAGAACAAGCACATATTCCGTCTGCATCTAGGTGGCTTATAAGCCTTATTGTTTCATTTCCTGGAGTTTTTTTAAAATCTTTTGCCGCTTGTTCTATCTTCTTGAAAAAGTTCATCATTATTCTGCTAATAACTTAACTTTGCTTGGCTCGTATTTCCATTCTTTTGGTAATCTATTGTTCTTTTTATAGTATCTAACTAATTTACTAATCTTTGATTCAGTTAATTGCAAGCCCCGCAAAGCAGGCATGTCTTTCCTGTTTTGCTCCATATGTTTTCTTATAAGGATAGCTTTTTTCATCAAAGCCATAAGGTCCTCAGGGACTTTTGGTAACACTTCATGCTCTTTTAATATCTGTGAAATTGATTTTTTGGCAAGAGTTTTAACATCAGGGATTCCGTAGACATCTCTTAAATGTAAACCAATCTGCGAAGTTGTTTTTCCTTCTTTTGCTAATTTTACTATTAAAAGCTCTATCTCTTTCTCTTTGTAACGTGTCCATTTTGGAACTGTTTTCTTAGCAGGCTTCTTGCTACCTGATTTGCCTTTTCTTCTTGAATATTTTCTAGCCATATTATCACCAGTTGATTATAGGAGAATAAGTAATTCTCCAGCATAAACAAGCCATAAGACCGGTTTATCTATTATTTTAAAGGAAATAGGATTTATTTATAAAGCTTTTGATTAAAATCCAACACCAAACCAACTCTCTTCTTCATCGAATTCTTTTATTCCTAGTTTATATTCACTAGAAGTCTTTCCAAAATAATACCTATATATCTCATCAAATCTCATTTTAATAGCCCCGGGCAGATTCCCACATAAGGGTTTCACCCTTATCAACCTGTGGTCTGTTGCTCATTACATTCGCAATAGCCCTTTTAATAATAGCCCCGGGCAGATTCGAACTGCCGTCTCAGCCTTTCTTTGCAAAGCTCCAAAGGGCTGAATGATTGACCACTACACTACGGGGCTCTAAGTTAAAAGAAAAAACATTTACTTAAAAATCTTTTTATTAAGAATATAATTTTAGGGCTTCTTCCTCTAGAAAATGCAGCTTTCCAGGAACAATTAAACAATGCAATGGCTTTCCAAAATCTTCTTTTAGCAACTGTTTTACTTTAGAATATTTTATCTTCTGATTAGCTCCTAATCTGGCACATCCTACAATTTTTGTTTGCTCTGTAAAAACCTTCTCTTTTCTTTTCTTCTCAATCTCCAATAACTGCTTTATAGCTTCATTTATTGTCATAAACCTATTTTTATCTGCTTTTATATCCAATAGAACGAGAGTATGTAAACCTAGTTTTTTATTTTGCTTGATAACATCATAAGGGGTTTCTGCCTTAAAGCTTTTCTCAAAATAAGGCATGCTTGTTGTTTTTCCAAATTTATACAATTCTAATCCAGTAATCCCAACTGCTGTCAATATAGAAGCATTATTCACTAACTCAACCTTAATCTTTTTCTCTTTTGCTCTTAACATTAAATCCAAATGGGTTGTAGCAGAAAATACGTCTCCAATTATTAAGAATGCAACTTTTTTTGTTTTAGCTTTATTTAATATTTCATTTGCATTTTTTTCAACTAAATCGCGATTAGCTAGTATTACCTTTTTTTTATAAAATTTCTCTAAATTCTTTAAAGAACAATTTAGTTTTGAAGTATAGCTTTCCAAATAAATAAAATCAGCTTTCCTAACTATCTCTAAGCCTTTTACAGTTATGTCTTTCTCATCATTCAATCCTATACCAATCATATATAGTGTCATAAGAACAAGGGAAATCTAGCTATATTTAAACTTTATCCTCTCTGAGAATTTAAAAAAATAAAATCTCCCTTGCGGGAGATCAACCGCCTTCATTAATCGTGTCGGGGGTGATTAAAAAATGAAGGCAAAAAGAAACCACACCTTGATTGGTGAGCTTAATGTAGGATCTCTATGCCTAGTTCATCTGACATAGTTTGTGCTTCTTGAGTTGGTTGGCTTTTATCTATTTTGCCAAGGATCCATGGACTTTTTACTCCTGTTATGATAGTCATAACAGTTATTTTGCCTTTCATATCTTCTGAAACACGAGCTCCCCATATGACATTAGCATCGTCATCTAGACTTTCTGTTACTAATTCACCTGCTCTGGAGATCTCATCTAAGGTTAGGTCAGTTCCTCCAGCTATGTGCAGTAAAGCTCCTGTTGCTCCTTCATAGCTAATATCAAGCAATGGATTGCTTAGTGCTCCTTTTACAGCTTCTTCTACCCTATTGTTAGTATCTGAAGCTCCTACGCCAATAGCAGCTACTCCACCATTTGACATAATTGCCTTAACATCTGCATAATCTAAGTTAACTAAAGATGGTACTGCTATAGTTTCAACTATTCCTTTTATCATTGTGCTTATTAACTCATTTGCTACAGCAAATGCTTGCTGTACTGGTAGATTGCCAGCTATTGCAACTAACCTGTTATTATCTATTACAATAACAGTGTCAGAAACCTGTCTTAGTTGCTGTAAGCCAAATTCAGCTTTATCTACCCTTGCTCTTTCTATCTTGAACGGCATTGTTACAGTTCCAATAACAATTGCCCCTGCATCTTTCGCAACCTGTGCTACTACAGGGCCAGCACCTGTTCCAGTGCCTCCTCCTTCCCCAGCACATATAAATACCATATCAGCCTCTTTCAGGGCATCTTTCACCTCTTGGATACTTTCTCTTGCTGCTTCAGTTCCTTTTTCAGGATATCCTCCGCAACCAAGACCTTTTGTTAAATCTTTCCCCAGCAGGAATTTTCTATCAGCTTCAGTTATACCTAAATGCTGCTGATCTGTGTTGCAGGCTACAATCTCAGCGCCTTTAACGCCTTTTTTGTATAGCCAGTTAACCATATTATTGCCAGCTCCGCCAACACCAATTACTTTGATATTGGCCTGAGCAGATACATCTATATCTTCAAATTTTGTTTCATCAACATTCTCTTTTGCCTTGTCCACAATGAAGTCCATTTTTCCTTTCCCCCATATTTTTATTCTAATAGAGAAGCATATTTTTTAATATATATATTAAAATAAATAAATGTTTATATATTTCAAACTCCTCTATTTACCTTGAAAGAATTAGTTTACTTGCGCCAACAGGTAAATTAAAATAATAAACTTTCAACTGTTTTAAACCAATAAATTAAGATTTACCGACGATAAATTCAGTTTTTCGCCAAAAAAACTGATTTTATTACTTCTATTTATAGAACTTCTCCTATATAAATCTTTCTATACTCCAGAATATATTTCTTAATTTTTTAAAAATATAAGAAATTACTGCTTCTTTTTTCTGCTTTTTAGTTCATCAAATATCTTTTTAGTTCTGCTTGTAAATTTTTTTGCTAAGGAAGGAATCTTATCTTTTGCTTTTCCTAAAACATTAAAGTTTATTAAAACATTATCAAAATTTCCGACTTTGTTGCCGTATTTCTCAAAGAAGGTAACATCCTCTGCAGTATAGTTTGGTGGCTCTGGAACCTCTTCATCAGGATGTCCTATCGGTAGAATAGCCTGAGGCCTTACATCTTCTGGTATATCCAAAGCTCTTCTTAATATGGTTTCGTCAAAAGCACTTACCCAGCAGCTTCCTAAGCCAAGAGAATGAGCTGTTAAAATCATATTTTCAATAGCTGCAGCACAATTTTGTATTGAATATAAGCGTTCTCCTCTTACTCCGTAGGACTGCTCTAGCTTGTCTACTGTTGCACAGATAACTATTACAACAGGAGCTTTAGCAATCCAATATTGTTGAAATGCTGCTTCTGCCACATTTTCTTTTGTTTTCTGGTTTTTTATTAAAATGAATCTCCAGTTTTGTATATTGCCAGCTGCAGGGGCAAATCTACCAGAATCTATTATTGCTCCTATCTGGTCCATGGTTACATCTGCATCCATAAACTTTCTTATAGATCTTCTTGTCTTTATACATTCATAGACATCCATAACAATAAAATTAGAACTTAAAATATATAAACTTATCTATAATAATTAAATTTTTAAACTTCTTTACTTTAAGTTCCTATATGCAATATAGACAATTAGTTGAAACCTATGAAAAGTTAGAGGCAACTTCTAAAAGATTAGAAAAAACAGACATTATCGCTAAATTATTAAAGAAAACTGGTGCAGAGGATTTGGAGATAGTCGTTCTTTTGCTCCAAGGAAGATTATTTCCTGGGTGGGATGAAAGCAAGATAGGGGTTGCTTCAAGATTAATAATAAAAGCAATAAATGTTGCTTCTGGAACCGAAATAAAAAAAATAGAAGCTGAATGGAGAAAAACAGGAGACTTGGGAAAAGTAGCAGAAAATCTGATTGGAAAAAAGAGCCAATCTACATTATTCAAAAAAGACCTAACTGTAAGAAAGGTTTTTGAAAATCTAAGAAAATTAGCTGAACTAGAAGGAACAGGAACAGTTGATAAAAAAATAAAACTAGTAGCAGAGCTTTTAACTAGTGCTTCCCCAAAAGAAGCAAAATATATTGTAAGGACTGTTTTAGAAGAATTAAGGGTTGGGGTAGGAGAAGGTTCATTAAGAGATGCTTTAGTTTGGGCCTATGTTCCGTCTTTAAAATTCAAATATATAGAGGATGAAAAGAAGATAGAGCTTTCTGCAGATGAAAGGAAAAAATATAATGAAGCTTCTGAGCAAGTACAGCATGCCTTTGATCTAACAAATGAATTTGCTTTAGTTGCAGCTGCATTAAAAAAATCAGGACTTAAAGGACTAAAAGATATTGCTTTAATGCCTGGAAAACCAATAAAATCCATGCTTTATCTTAAAGCTAAGGATATTGAAGATGCTTTCTCTAATGTTGGAAAGCCAGCTGCTATTGAATATAAATATGATGGCTTTAGATTGCAGATTCATAAAGTAAAAGGAAAAATCATATTATTTACAAGAAGGTTAGAGAATGTGACAAAACAATTCCCAGAGGTTGTTGAATATGTAAAAAACAATGTTAAAGGAAGTTCTTTTATTCTTGACACAGAAGCAGTTGGTTTTGACTCAAAAACAGGAAAATACCTTCCTTTTCAGAGCATGTCACAAAGAATAAAAAGAAAATATGATATTGAGAAGCTTTCAAAACAATATCCTGTTGAATTAAATATCTTTGATATAATGTCTTATGAAGGTAAAAATCTGTTGAAAGAGCCTTTTAAAGAAAGAAGAGCTTTGCTAAAAAAGATTACGAAAGAAAAATCTAAAAAGATTGTCTTAGCAAAACAGTTAGTTACAGGAGATCTGAAAAAAGCAAATGAGTTCTATAAGGAATCATTAAAAAGAGGAGAAGAAGGCATCATGGTTAAAAATCTTTCTGGCATATATAAACCAGGTTCAAGGGTTGGCTATGGAATGAAGGTAAAGCCAGTTATGGAATCTCTGGATTTAGTAATAGTTGGAGCAGAATGGGGAGAAGGAAAAAGGTCCGGTTGGCTAACAAGCTACACTATAGCATGCAAACATCATGGTAAACTTCTTGAATTAGGAAAGGTAGGAACAGGCATAAAGGAATTAGAAGGAACAGGGGTTTCTTTTACAGCTTTAACAAAAATGCTAAAGCCTTTGATTATTGCAGAAAAAGGAAAACATGTAGACATAAAGCCGAAGATAATTATAGAGGTAAATTATGAGGAAATACAGAAAAGTCCGACCTATTCAAGCGGTTATGCTTTACGTTTTCCAAGATTAGTAAGATTGAGGGAAGATTTAGACGAGCCAACTACCTTAGAGAGAGTTGAAAGATTATACAAGCAACAAAAGAAATAAAATGAAAAAAACAAACATAATCATTATCGGGCTCATATTGGTTTCATTTATTATTGGGATTTATCTTTACCCTCAGATGCCGGATAAAATGGCATCTCACTGGAACTCCAAAGGCGAGGTAGATAGTTATATGCCAAAATTCTGGGGAGTGTTCATGATGCCGATAATAGTCACAGGAATGTATATATTGTTCCTGTTCATCCCAAGAATAGACCCTTTAAAGGCAAATATAGCCAAGTTCAGGAATTATTTTGACAGGTTCATAATAGTCATTGTAGCTTTCATGTTCTATATCTACCTACTGACAATATTCTGGAATCTCGGGTTTAGGTTCAACTTAGGGCAATTCATGACCCCTGCTTTAGGCTTTTTGTTTATTGTAGCAGGAATTCTTATAAAGCATGCAAAAAGAAATTACTTTATTGGTATCAGGACTCCATGGACATTGGCAAATGAGAAAGTATGGAACAAGACCCATAAGCTGGGAGCAAACCTTTTCTTTATAGCAGGCGTATTGTGTTTCTTTGGGACATTCTTTCCAGATTATATGATGTGGTTTGTTTTAGGCCCTGTCTTTACTGCTTCTTTCGTTACAATTATTTATTCATATTTTGAGTTCAAAAAGATTAAAAAATAGAAGTTTTTCTATATTAATACATAATATACTAAACTAGTATACAAAATAGTAATATTTATATACTACTTATTACATAAATTAGCATATGGTAATACTTTTTGACCAGTTTAACTTATCTGAAGATATTTTTGATACAATATTTGCTACAAAACAACAGGTGATTGTGGCAAAGGTTTTGATAAATGAGATGAAAAGAAATGATGGTGAGATGGGAAAAACAGAGATGGGTTTATTTGCAACAACCTTGCATGAAGGAAACTTGGTTGCAAGTATCAATAAACCACCTTATATAGGAAAAAAATTGAAACTGTCATATAATAAAAGACAATTTTATGACAGAATCTTGACACCAATGAAAAGCATGGGAATAATAGATTATGACCTTTACAAAAAAACCTATAAGTTAAGCGAGAAGTTCAACAAGAACATGATGAAGATTGGCTTAATGTGGTTGCAGGAATTAAGAAAACCAGCACAAGAGCTGAAGTTCAAAGAAAAAGAAAAATGATGTTCATTTTAAGGGCTCCCTGTTGTCGTTCTTACAACCACCCCCCATAAAAACTCCTAGGGAGCCTTTTTTTCAAGATGATGAAAAAGATTACAAGCAGAATGAAGCAATGGGCCATGTTTTTGCCAGTCATATTCATATCTTTATTACACAGAGATTCGTCCAGTCTTATTGATATTTTGAGGGAATTCTTAAAATAGAGAAAGCTTTTTATTTTTTAAAATATTTTTTCTGTTAAAAGGGGTAAAATGGAAGCTTTTGATGTTGAAAAGTTAAAAAAAGAGCAGATTAAATTAGCTAAGAAGGTAGTTTTTAAGGACGGATTTAAGAGAATAGGAACTATTGCAGGATTTGGAAGAGCTTTTTTAGATAATAAAATTATTTCAACTATTGTTGTATTGGATTTTAAAACTCTAAAGTTGGTGGAAAGCAAACATGTGATTTCTGATTTAGGTTTTCCTTATATTTCTGGGTTATTAAGTTACAGAGAAAGCCCTGCTTTAGTTAAGGTGTATAATAAATTAGAAAATGAACCTGATATAATCTTGGTTCCTGCTCATGGTGTTCTTCATCCCAGGAAGCTTGGAATGGCTTCTCATCTTGGCTTATTACTGGATAAGCCAACAATAGGCATGGCTAAGGCTCTTATATCTGGGGAGGTTATAAATGGAAAGGTTTATCTTGATAATGAGTTATTAGGAATAGAGCTAGAAACAAGAGAGCACAGTAAGCCGATATACATAAGCGTAGGACATAAAATCTCTTTGAAAACTGCTCTTGATATTGTAAAAAAACTAACTAAAGAATCCCATAAGATGCCGGAGCCGTTGCATGAGGCAAACAAGCTGGCAAAAAAATTAGCCAAGAAAGTGAAGGAGAAAAAATGATAGAAGCATACAGATTTGGTTCATACATAATAGACGGAAAAGAGTACAGGTGGGACATCAAGATTTTTGATAAGAGGGTTGAGCCCTGGGAAAATAGGGAAGGGCATAATCTTCTTCTAAAAGATGTTGAGGATTTAATTGCAACAAAGCCAGAATATATTGTAATTGGAACAGGATCTTCTGGTCTGGTAAAGGTTTCAGATGAAGTCAGGGAAAGAGCAGCTGCAAACAACATAAAACTAATAATAGAAAAAACCCCAATAGCAGTAGAAGATTTTAATAGATTACAGAAAGAAGGCAAAAGTGTTTGTGCAATAATGCACGGTACTTGTTAACCCCAAAATATTTATATGACTGGATTTTATAGTGTTATTGATGTCAAAACCTGAATTAAGAAAAGATTATGTCCTAGAAAGATGGACAGTTATTTCAGAAAGCAGAGGAAAAAGACCAAAACATTTTGATAAACCAAAAATAAACAAGAAACAATGTGATTTCTGTCTAGGCCATGAAAATAAGACTCCAAAAGAAGTTTTTAGAATTGAAGAAGATGGAAAATGGAAAATAAGGGTTTTTCCAAATAAGTTTCCCGCAATGGAATTGAATAATCCAAAAATTAATAAAAAAGATTTGTATGTTTACGGAGATGCTTATGGCCAGCATGAGGTTATTGTAGAGACAAACAAGCATGAAAAGCAGCTTTCAGATTTGGATGTTGCTGATATAGCCCAGATTTTTCACGTTTATAATTTAAGGATTAAGGAGCTCTCAAAAAAAGAAGGGATAAAATATGTTCAGATTATAAAAAATCATGGCCCTTTGGCAGGAACTTCTATAACTCATTCCCATAGCCAGGTTTTCGCATACAATAAGATACCTTACCAAATATTGCAAAAGGCTGAAGCAAATAAAGACGAATGCGTTTATTGTGATATCATAAAAAAGGAAATGAAAACAGAAAGAGCCGTCTTTGATTCAAAATATTTTGTTGCTTTTTGCCCTTTTGCTTCAAGATGCCCATATGAGGTTTGGTTCTTTCCAAAAAAGCATGTTACAAAATTAGATGAATTAAATGAAAATGAATTATTAGATTTGGCAAAGATTTTAAAGAAAGTTTTAAAAAAGATTAATAATCATAACTGGTCTTATAACTATTATCTGAATTACTCACCAGTTAAAGAAAATGTTCATTTTCATGTAGAGTTATTGCCAAAATTGGGGATTACAGGTGGGTTTGAGTTATCCACTGATATAATGATAAATTCAGTAAGCCCTGAAACTGCAGCTAAATTTTATAGAGATGATTAAATGATACCAAAAGTTGAGCATTACGAAAAAATTGTCGGAAAAGAAGTTATAGAGAGAATTAAAGTATCAGCAGAGCCATTAAAGGACAAGCATGTTGTTCATATAAGCTCTACTGCAGAAGGCGGCGGAGTCGCTGAGATGCTTAACACTCTGGTTTTTCTTATGAATGATGTAGGTATAGAGACAGGATGGAGAATTTTAAGAGGGAGCCATTCTTTCTTTAAAATAACTAAAGCATTCCATAATTCATTACAAGGGAGATGTATGAGGGTAACCAAAAACAGGCAAAGGATATATGAAGAATACTGCAAGAGAAACTCTATAATCACACATATTAAAGACCATGATATTGTGATAATTCATGACCCGCAGCCTCTTGGCATGATAGCAGATTATGAAAAAAAGACCACATGGCTTTGGAGATGCCATATTGATCTAAGCAGCCCATATTATGAGGCAATTAATTATCTCCTTCCTTTTATAAAAAAATATGATGGTGTAATAACTTCATCAAAAATATTTAGAATTAAAAGACTGAGAAAACCACAATTTATAATTTACCCTTCAATAGACCCTTTGTCACAAAAAAATAAAAATATTACCCATGAAAAGGCAAAAAGGATATTGTCTTATAAAGGGATTGATTTAAACAAGCCAATCCTCACCCAGATTTCCAGATTTGATCCGTGGAAAGACCATCTTGGTGTTATAAATATCTATAAAAAGGTAAAAAAAAGAGTGGACTGCCAGCTTGTTCTGATGGGTGATATGGCTTCTGATGATCCAGAGGGCCCAATAATCTTCCACCAGGTAAAAGGCAAGGCAGAAAAAATGCCTGATGTCCATGTGATTACAGAAAAAAATGATTTACTAGTTAATGCCTTGCAGCAGGAATCTGCTGTTGTTTTCCAGAAATCAAAAAAAGAAGGGTTTGCTCTTACTGTTTCAGAAGCAATGTGGAAAAAAACTCCTGTTATTGGGACAAATGTTGGAGGAATTCCATTGCAGATTAAGAATGGAAAGACAGGTTATATTATAAAGAATGTAAATGACGGAGCAAAAAGAACTTTGGATTTATTAGAGAATGATGAGCTGAGAAGAAGGATAGGCGAAAATGCCAAAAAACATGTGCAGGATAATTTTTTAATTACCAGGCAACTGCAGGATTATATCAATCTGTTTAATAAATACTATCCTCACCCTGATTTAGAGAGATTTATTAAAAAATAAAAACAGATAAATATGAAAATACTCTCTGTTCTTTTACTATGGTGTTTCCGGATGAAGATGTCTATGCAATTATGCATGGGACTTGCTAAATTATTAACGAGAACTATCAATTAGTTTGAGGATAATAATTACTTGTAAGGGAATTCCTACAATTAATAATGCCCATATACTAGGAATTAGACTTTCCATATTAAATTCAACTAATATCAATGTAAATATTATGCCTATTATTACATTTGCTATTGAACTATAAACTGAGGAGAGTATAACTTTTCCTATATCTACCATAAATTATACAATAATTATCTTTTATTTATTTATTGTTGTGATTGATTATAATCAAATATATAAATAAAAATTCTTTCTTTACCATTTATGATTTTCAGGTGTCCTTTTTGTTATCTTAAGGGTGAAGAAAAAAGATATAACCGTGCAGGCAATTTAATTAGACATATATTTTTTTCTCATAATAAGGGAATAAAAATTGCAATCATTATTGAAATTGTTGGTTTTGTGCTTACAATCAGTGGAATTTACATTGGCTTTTATAATGAGGATATTAGATACCGGATGGATAAATTGTGGGGGAAAGAACCCAATATAAATCTAGTAGTAAGTATTTATTATCCAATAAAGATAAAAGGAAGTGAAATTAACGAAATATATCATTCTTATTTAATAAATAAACAAAAACAATTAGGAATAATTCCAGAATGGGCTGATAAAGAACCAATACGTTTTAGGATTTATGATGAAGAAGAAATTATAGGATGTGATTATTTTGCTTATCATAATGCAAAAGAAAAAATAATAATAAATGGAAAAGAATATACGCAAATAAGTTTTAAATTCCCTGAACAAGAAGATTTCTTTAGTATAATATCAAATTGCAGTAATTGTTTTGCTTATGTTTTTTATATTTTAAATGATGGAAAAAGAAAAATAGAAAATTTAAACTTAAAAATTTGTTCAGAAGAGGACTCAAAAATTTTATTTTCCAGTAAAGAAATTATAAGTGAATCTAATAATTGTTTTAGGCTATTTAGTGAAAATATAGATATAGGTAAAAGTACCTTAGGTTATGTTGTCATCAAAAAAAATCATAGTTCTGAATATAATGATTACTGGGGTGAAAATATATTCTCATTATATGAAGGAGATATAACTATACTAAGTAAAAAAATAGAAATTAATAGAAAGCCCACTTTAACCATAAATGCATTTATACCCAACGTCACTTGTTAATAACAGATAAATATAAAAACAAACTATATTCTATTATTATAATGCTTTCAGACAAGGAAATAAAGAAAAAATTCAGAATAGAAGCAAGCAGGCATCCTGAGAAATACTTTGCTGTTAATATTCTGAAATCAGAGGGCTTTGAAAGAAAAAGATGTTCTAAATGTGGCAAATATTTCTGGACTACTGAAAATGATAAAAATTGTGGAGATCCTGCATGTTCAGGAGGATATAAATTTTTTGAGAAAAACCCTGCAAAGAACAAGATGGATTATATACAGACATGGAAAAGATTTGCAAGGTTGTTTAAAAAATGGGGATATGAGCCAATACCAAGATACCCAGTAGTTGCAAGATGGAGGGATGATACTGATTTTGTCCAGGCTTCTATCTATGATTTCCAGCCTTATGTTGTTTCTGGAGAAGTAAAAGCACCTGCTGATATGCTTGTTGTTCCACAATTCTGCCTAAGGTTCAATGATATTGATAATGTCGGGATAACAGGAGCCCACTATACAGGATTTGTGATGATAGGGCAGCATGCTTTTTTAGACAAGAAAAGATGGGACAAAGATAAGGTATTTCTTGATATACACAATTGGCTAAGAAAGGGTATTGGTTTGCCAAATAAGGAAATAAAATACCATGAGGATGCATGGGCTGGTGGTGGAAATTTTGGACCTTGTATAGAGTTTTTCTCCCGTGGATTAGAACTGGGTAATCAGGTTTATACAATGTTTGAGCAGACTTCCAGAGGAAATAAAGAGCTTAACCTTAAAGTTCTGGATATGGGCATGGGCCATGAAAGAAATGCATGGTTTACTCAAGGAACATCAACTAGCTATGAAACTACCTTCCCAACAGTTATAAAAAAATTATATAAGACAACAGGAATGAAAATTAATAATAAATTAATGAAGAAGTTTTTGCCTTATTCCTCTTTTTTAAATATTGATGAAATTGAAAATATTGATAAGGTATGGAAGCAGATAGCCAAAAAGATTAACTATAATGTTTCTGAATTAAAAGAACAAGTAATTCCCTTATCAGCTCTTTATTCAATAGCAGAACATTCCCGTGCTTTATTAGTTGCTTTAAGTGATGGTTCTTTGCCCAGTAATGTTGGAGGAGGTTATAACTTAAGGGTTATTTTAAGAAGAGCTTTGAGTTTTATTGATAAATACAATTGGGATATCTCTTTATCCGAGCTATGTAAGGAACATGCTTCCTATCTTAAACCAATATTTCCAGAGTTAAAAGAGAATCTAAATGATGTTTCTAAGATTTTAGAGGTTGAAAAAAGGAAGTATAAGCATACATTAGCAAAGAGCAGGCAGATTGTTGCTAATATAATAAAGAAAGAAATCAATGAAAAGAAACTGCTTGAGTTGTATGACAGCCAGGGAATTAACCCGGAAACAATAAAAGAGGAAGCTTCTAAGCTTGGTAAGAAGGTAAAGATTCCTGATAATTTTTATGCAAAGATAGCAGAGATGCATGAAAAGGAAGAACAAGAAACAGCAACAAAAAGAGAGGAAAAACTAAATCTAAAAGGAATTTCTGAGACAGAAATTTTATATTATAAAAAATGGGATTTATTGGATTTCAGAGCTTCTGTATTAAAAATAATAGGAAACAAAGTTATTCTTGATAAAACAGTTTTCTATCCAACCTCTGGTGGGCAATTGCATGATAAAGGTACTTTGAATAAGCAGGAAGTTATAGATGTGTATAAGCAGGATGCTGTTATTATTCATGTCTTAAAAGATAAACCAAAATTCAAAAAAGGTTCTATAGTAAAAGGAAAGATAGATTACGACAGAAGATTACAATTAGCTCAGCACCATACAGCAACGCATATAATAAATGGAGCCGCTCGTCAAGTATTGGGGAATCATGTATGGCAGGCTGGTGCTTCAAAAACATTAGAAAAAGCCAGGTTAGATATAACCCATTATGAGCAGCTGACAGGTGAAGAGATTAAAAAAATAGAGGATTTATCAAATCAAATAATAAGAAAAAACATTCCTGTCAAAACCTATTTAATGAGAAGAGATATTGCAGAGGCTCAATTTGGTTTTAGGTTATACCAGGGAGGTGCAGTTCCTGGTTTAATTCTAAGGATAGTTGAAATACCTAATTTTGATGTTGAAGCTTGTGGTGGAACTCATTTAAGCTTAACAGGAGAAGCTGTCCAAGTTAAGATTCTAAAAACATCAAAGGTACAGGACGGCATAGTAAGAATAGAATTTACTGCAGGTTATGCAGCTGAAAAAGAACTTAAAGAAAAAACAAAATTATTAGAAGATACTGCAAAGTTCTTAAAAGTAGAGCTTAACCAGGTTCCTTCAAAGGTTCAGGAATTGTTTGAAAAATGGAAAAAGGCAAGGAAAGCAGTTAAGAAGAAGAAAGAGATAGATGTAAAGGAATTAGAATTAAAAACAAAGCAAACTTCAACAGGAGATTTAATAGGAGCAACAGCTACGATTCTTAATACTCAACCAGAGCATATCTTAAAGACAGTAAAGAGATTCTATAATGAATTAGAAGAGTTTAAGAAGAAATTAAAGTAAATTTAGGTTAGATGAGAACCGTCATTAATGGTATGGAATTCCACTTTCCCTTTTTCAATATTAAATATTGTTAAAGAAGCGTTCTTTATGTCGTCTTTCCTGACTTCGTTAAATGTTTTGTTTAAAAAATTCATTAACATTACAATCTTTGCTCCGCCATGACCAACAATTAAAATATTGCCTTTTGGATATCTCCTTTCTATTTCCAGAATCTTTTTATGTACTCTTTCCCATAATTGCTTATAACTTTCTCCTTTGGCAATTTCATAATTGTATATATCCTTGTTCCTTTCATTTTGAATATCTGGATATTTTTTATTTACTTCTTCCCATGTCATTCCTTCAAATATCCCAAAATTTATTTCATCTAATTCCCTACATTTTTCTATCTTCAGATTATGATATTTATTTATTTCTTTGGCAGTATCTATAGTTCTGCTTAAAGTTGATGTATATATAGCATCTATTTTTTCATTCTTTAATCTTTCAGCTAATTTTTTTGCCTGTTCTATACCTTCTTTGGATAATCTTATATCTGTCTGTCCCTGTATTTTGTGCTCTTTATTCCATTCAGTTTCTCCATGCCTCACAAATATTATTCTTGTCATAAAGAAAAGAATTAAGAATTTGTTTATATACTTTTTCAATAATCACTTAACTTTCTCTGCTCTTTTATTTCTTTCAGTAATATGCTTTTCCTTAAAAGCTGAGAAACATCAAAGTTGAACTTCTTTTTCATTAGCTTTCTAGCATATTCTAACATTAACTCTTTTGAACCAAACTCAATCCCCTTATTTACAAGAGTTTTTCTTACTGCTTCTCTTACCACCCAAACCCCTAAAGGAGCCCAATATTCATCTGTTATGAATCTCAAAACTAAAATAGAACTTTGTCTTTTCTTTTTCTTCAGATATTCAAGAATTCCTAATCTTGCTGCATAATATCCTCCTACTGTATTATCTGCGTAGTATTTTCTCCCTTCATAACTTTCATAATCTGTTGCTGTCTGCAATTGATTCATCTGATTCCACAAACTTTTCGGCAGGTAGGTTTCAAATAATTCATAGCTCCATATTTCAGGGAAGAACAAGATAAGATAATAATTACCTAGATAACTTCCAAAATGAGCAACATAGTTATATTCAGGAAAATCTTTTATCTCTCTAATTAGTTTTTTACCAATATTATCATCAACTGCTGTTATGCTCCATCTTGTTGGAACTAATTTTCTTTGTTTCTTTACTCCGATATTTCCAACACTTAATATTTTTGTCAGATAATGCTCATCATAACCTTTTTCATACAATATGTCAAGAGCAGAGTTTGCTTTTAAGTCAGAGTCATTTACTACTTTATCTACCATTTTTGGTATTTTGGGATTCTCTGTAATCTGAGCTTTCTCTAATTTTACATTTGGTCCATGAGGCATTGTATCCTGCTGAAAGCTTAGTTTAAATTGAGGCTTTTTTTCTAAGTATATCTCAACATCAACTGGTTTTTTAGCAAGAGATATTTCCTTGCTCATCTCTAAATAGCGATCATCAAAACTTTTTACATTTGCCTTAAAGCTTGAGTTGATTAGAGAAGTCCTTAAATCAACTATCTCCGGTATCTGGTAATTCTCTTTAGACCAGAGCAATGGGTTATCATGCTCTTTGTAGTCTTCTACAGAAAGAATTCCTACATTTATGTTTGGATAGCCATACCTTCCTATAAAAATATTTGGAGCCTCTCCGAAATAGTCTTTTTTTGCTTTGATATTAACCTTTTTTTGTGATTCTATTTTTTTGTAAATAGGACAGAAATCCCTGCCACAAAACAATTTTGGATTCTTGCCTTTGCACCTTATGCAGTCATAGCTTGGCTCCATAAACTAAAGAAAGGAATAAATCTTTATATATTTATATAAACTTGAGAAGCATAAAAAAGACTTATAAAACAGTTTAATTTAAATATAATATCTTATTTTTTTTGTATATGGATGAAGCTGAAACTTTTATGGATAATGCAAAAGAAATTCTTGGATTAGAGAAATCCCTGAAACCAGACCTGGATAATTATGGAGCAGCAAAGATTCTAAAACATACTGGCAAGTATCGGAAGGCCATAAAATCTTTTATAAAAATTTTTAATACTGAATGCACTGAAGGTTCAAAGGTTATGGTGTGTATTCAAATTGGGGATTGCTATTTACGATTAAAAGAATATGATGAAGCAATAAAGTGGTATGAGCAAGCTGATCTTTTAAGTCCGGCTAATCAGGATATTTATATCTTAGACAAGATTTATTATATCCGTGAATGCTTGGAAAAGAAAATTCAATAACTTTATAAATTACTTCATATCATTAGTTCTAAATTTATATTTTTTTGTCTAGGTTAAAATGGCAATAACTGAAAAACAACTGCAGGAAATCAGGGAAGAGCTTGAGGATTCTTTCAGGCCTTTATTCTTTTTTGATGATGACCCAGATGGTTTATGCTCATTCTTGTTATTTTACAGATTAATAAAAGAAGGCAAAGGAATAGTTGTTAAAAGCTCTCCTGAACTGGATGAAAAATTCCTAAGCAAAATAGATGAATATAATCCTGATAAAATATTCATTTTAGACAAACCATTGGTAAGCCAGGATTTTCTTGACAAAATCAAAGTTAAGGTAATATGGATAGACCATCATGAACCTGTAAAAAGAAAAAGGGTTACTTACTATAATCCAAGAATCAATGATGATGCTGATAATAGACCTACATCATATTGGTGTTATAACATAGTTGAGCAGGATTTATGGATAGCAATGGTTGGCATAATAGGTGATTGGTACTTGCCGATATTTTCAAAAGAATTTTCAAAATTATACCCTAAATTATTGCCTAGTAAAGTTTCAAAACCGGAAATAGCAATGTTTAAAACTGAAATTGGTAAATTAGCCAGAATATTCTCTTTTATTCTGAAAGGTAAGACACAGGATGTCATGAAATGTGTTAAAATATTGACAAGAATTAAAAGTCCTTATGAAATCTTAAAGCAGGAGACAGCTCAGGGAAGATATATCTATAAAAGATATGAAAAAATTAACAGGGAATATAAAGAGATGCTTTCCCAGATTAAGGCAACAAGATCTAAGTTAATAGTTTTTACCTATAAACAGGATAAGATGAGCTTTACTGCAGATTTAGGAAATGAGCTTTTATTCAAATATCCAAATAAATTGATTATTGTAGGAAGAGAAAAATCAGGAGAAGTCAAATGCTCTATAAGA
>CAZENX010000009.1:0-5298 GCA_964513865.1 uncultured Methanosarcinales archaeon
TCTCAGGGGAACATTGATACCTGTAATCATCTTTAGTATCAGGAAATAAATTTTTCATTTCCTTACTAGAATATCTACCTCTTAAAGGAATTATTGGTTGTGATTCTGGCATTTTTATCGATATGGTCTAATATTATCCATAACTTCTGCTAATGGTGAAGCATCAAATATGTTTCTGCCAACATATTTATTGCATCCAGCCATATACATTTGTGAAACTAAAGTTGAAAGTTCTTTTGGCAGATGTATTGGTTTCACATCGCATCTTTCCTGCCAACCTTCGCCTGTTTCTTTCCATTTTTCACATGCAGGAGCAAATTCTGGCTGGTTCTTATCATACCATTGTCTTAAGAACTCTTTACTTACCTGTTCTCCATTATAACCAAACCTGCATTCATCTAAAGTCCCAGCAACATCAGCAGGCTTTAAACTAATAAAATATACAAACTCCACCTTACCATCATAATGATCCATTCCAGCTTTCTTAGCAACTTCTGTTATGAACTCATTGATCTTTAATGTAAGAGGTATTATTTTATCAAATTCCTCTTTAGATAATCCAGATATTTTATATGCTTCTTCTTCTTTTAAGCTTCTATCTCCTGCCTCTAATTTGGTTGTAAAATTGATAATAGGTTTTGGAAGCATATCTCTTGGTTTTGGTTCAGAAGTCAAACCCAATTTAGAATATATTCCATCTAATGCTTTTTCTCTTTCTGCAGCATCTTCTTTCGCTTTTGCTTCTTTTATCCTTTTAAAGACAGAGCTTCCTAGAGGTAATCCATTTCTATAAATTACTTCAAGTGGAACCAAGAAATTGTTGAGATTACCCCTATTGTTTTCAAAAAAAGAATAATCATATCCAACCTTTTCTTTCCCTTTTTCATCAGTGGTCTTTATTTCTTCTGGGTGATGTACAAAGGCCTTTTCCACCCTCATAATATTTGAACCATTGCCTCCATCTTTCAAATCAGAGACTTTTATAATGTTATCATTTGAGTCAACCAGACCAAGATAATGGGTTTGTATACCTATATCTTCTAAGCCTTCAAAATTATAAGCGCCCATAACAGCAAGAGAATTGCCTTTTAATATAATTAAGTCAGGCATCTTACCCCAATCACGAATACTGTATCTGTCTGAAAACAAAAAATCAAATATTCCAGGAACCATTATAGTGGCCTCTTTTTTTGTTAACATATCTTTTACACTTCCCATTTTATTCTTTACCTCCTACAAAAGGTATATCAATACTCCTGTAAAGATCTCTATTTTCGTAACTATCTTTCTTTTTTTCTCCAATTTCTTTAATCTTCTCTCTTACATCTGGTCTTTCTAATGAAATTATTTTAGCAGTATAATTTGCAAGATTTTCCAAACCTCTAACCTGAAGGGTGTTTTTTGAACCTCTCAACAGTTCTTCTTCTTTTTCAAGAGATTTTCCATTAGTATAATCTCCCTCACTAGCAGCCCAAATATCAATCTTTTCATCTGAATTTCCAAGATGTGGAGAAGAACTGAAGTATAATGTCAGTTTTGATACATCTGAAACAGTAATACCAAAATGTTCTAGTTTGTGCTCTAGTTCTTTTAATTTATCATCAGATTTATACTCACTACCATATATTGCAACACTATCTGATTTAAGATTCAGTATCTTTGCAGCAAGCTTTAAGGCCTTTTCTCTTTGATTAGTTTGTAATATGCCCTTTATTTTACGTTCAATTCCAACAGTTGCCACAACAGCATGTCCTGAAGGAACCATAAATGCTTGATACGAAACAAAGTCCAGAGGACATGAGATAATAGGAAAAGTAACTTGAGTTGCTTGTATGCTTGGCAAAGCAAATAAAAATCCCCCTTGCAAAACAGCAACAACCTTATTGCCCCTTTCAACTAAAGATTGCATCTCTTGGCTATATTTTTTCATTAATTCATAACAACCATGACAAGACTCTATTACAATTGGGTCTGTAATTTGAATTTTATTTTTTGCCATATATGATTTATACGGAATGTTATCAATAGTGATATCTTCAAAACCAGAGTCCTTTTTAGAACCAGCCCCTAAAAATAAAATTTTTCCCATTTTAGTACCTCTTGTTTAATATCTCAAACCTTTCTCAGCGATATCCTTCCTAATTTGCATTCCTTCAAAATAAATACCATTATTCTCCTTTCCAATTACTGAATAAGTTTTATCTCTTGCTTCATTTAATGTTTCATCAATTCCTGTAATTCCTAAAACTCTCCCGCCTGCTGTTAATATTTTTCCTTCTTCCTTTTTAGTGCCGGCATGAAAAACAATAATATCATCTCTATCTTTTATTTTATCTAAACCAAAAATCTCTTTATTTATATTATTTTTATAATCTTCTGGATAACCTTTAGAAGCCAAAACAACACAACAAGCATATTTATCTTCCCACTCAATATCAATTTTATCTAAATATCCATTAATACAAGCAAGCATTATCTCAGCTAAATCTGTTTTTAATAGAGGCAGGATAGGTTGAGTTTCAGGGTCTCCAAATCTACAATTATACTCCAGAAGATAAGGATCAAAACCACCATTTCCATTTGGTACAAGCATTAAACCACAATAAAGAGCCCCTCTATATGGTGTGCCTCTCTCTTTCATCCCAATTATAGTTGGACTAACAATCTCTTCCTGAATCCTTTTTTCTAGAACTTTGTCTACAAAAGGAACTGGAGCATAAGCTCCCATACCACCTGTATTTTTTCCCTTATCGCCATCATAAATAGGTTTATGATCTTGAGAAGCTAGCATAGGCTTAAAGGTTTTTCCATCTGTAAAAACAATATATGAAATCTCTTGACCAGACAGTTTTTCTTCCAAAATCATCATATTTCCTGCATCACCAAACTTCTTTTCGACCATAATTGTATCAATAGCATTTAATAATTCATCTAAAGAATTAGGAACAATAACTCCTTTTCCTCTAGCTAAGCCATCGGCTTTAGCAACCAAAAGTTTATGTTTCTTTTCTACATAATCTTCTGCATATTTTCTTGCTTTTTCTGAATTATCAAAAATTTTAAATTTAGCGGTTGGTATACCATAATCAGACATAAAACGTTTTGCAATGACTTTGCTCCCTTCAAGCATAGCAGCTTTTGCTGTAGGTCCAAAGGCATTAACTCTTTTTCCTTTACATAAACCTACAATACCATTAACTAAGGGATCCTCTGGACCAGGAACCAACAAATTATAATTATAAGTGTTAAGAAAATCTACAATTTGTTTAAGATCATCCTCTGTACAACTTAAATCAATAATACTATCTATTCCACCATTACCAGGATAACAATCTAGTTGAGTAACAAGCTTACTTTGTTTAAGTTTCCAATATAGAGTATGTTCTCTGCCGCCTGAACCGTAAACTAAAACTTTCATATTTCCCACGAAAATAGGTTAAAATTTATCAATAACCACCCTTGTCAAAAACTAAAACCACCCACCTATTTATATTTTTCTATTCTGGAATAGTGAAATAATTTCAGTAAACTTTATAAATAACTATCTTTTCCTTAAAATTACTCAATAAATCTTAGCTGAGGATGAGAACCTCGGAGGAAAAAATGGTAAAATTTAAGGTTGTTATTGCAGACCCAAAACAAGGAAAAGCATTACAAAAAGAAGTAGATAGCTCTGAAGTAACTATTTTTAAAAGAAAGAAGATAGGGGATAAAATAGATGGAAAAGCTTTAGGATATGATGGTTATGAGTTTGAAATTAGCGGAGGCTCTGATAATTCAGGATTTCCTATGAGAAAAGATGTTGATGGAATAGCAAGAAAAAGGATTCTTATTGTTTCAGGTGTTGGCTTGCGAGAAAAGACAAGAAAAGGCATGAGAAAAAGAAAGACAGTAGCAGGAAACACAATCTCATTGAAGACAGCCCAGATTAATCTTAAAATAATTAAGTATGGAAAAACAAAACTAGAATTCGCAAAGAAAGAAAAAGAAGGAGAAGCTAAAGAAGCACCTGCAGAAGAAACTAAGACTGAAGAATCTAAAGAGGAAGCTAAACCTAAGGAAAAGAAAGAAGAACCAAAAGAAGAGAAAGAGGTAGAAGTTAAAAAGGAAAAAACTAAAGAAGAAACTAAACCAGAAGAAAAACCAAAGGAAGGAACAAAGCCTAAAGAGGAAGTAAAAGAAGCTGAAGATAAGAAAGATAAAGCCAAACCAGAAGAAAAGAAAGATGAAGTTAAAGAAGAGAAAAAGGAACCAACAGAGAAAGAAGTAAAGAAAGAAAAGGAAAAACCTGAAAAGGAAGAACAGAAACCTGAGGAGAAGGTTAAGGAAAAAAATCCTAAAGACAAAACTGAAAAAAAGAAATAAAGTTATTTTTTCTTATATCTTTATATACTAGAACTTTTTATTTAGTTCCGGGCCTGTAGCATAATGGACAGTGCGGTTGGCTTCGGACCAATTAATCTGGGTTCGACTCCCAGCAGGCTCATTTTAAAAAGATTTAAATAGCAGAAATGTTAAACATTTTATGAAGATGAATCTTCATTTCATCCATAAAAAAGAGGGACTTACAACTGGGCAAAGAGCAGCTGATAGACTAACTTCTACAATGGGTTCATGGACATTTATAATCATATTTCTCGTCTTTCTTATTATCTGGATGCTTATAAATGCATATTTTTTGATAAACTATACAATAGGAAAACCTTTTGATCCTTATCCTTTTATTTTACTTAATTTAGTTCTTTCATGTTTGGCAGCTATCCAAGCCCCAGTAATATTAATGAGCCAAAACAGACAGGCAGAGAGAGACAGGGCAAAAGCTGAAAGAGATTACATGGTTAACAGAAAATCAGAAAGGGAAATAGAGGATATACAAAGAGATTTAGATGAGATAAAGAAGCTAATCAGAGAAAAATAAAAAGATTTATATAGTAAACAGTTATAAAATCAAATATAAAAATTAAGGGGGTGGATTGATGGCTAAAAAAGCTAAATCTGGTAAGATTAGTGATGATAAATTATGGGCAATTCTTGCAATTGTATTTTTTTGGATATTTATTTGGATAATCCCTATCTGGGTGATTAAACCAAGAAGGAAATTTGCTGTATATCATGCAAAACAAGCTTTGATATTATTTATTGCATGGGTCATAATCAGCATAGCTGGTTCTGTTATTCCATTTTTAGGATGGTGGGTAATAGCTCCATTAGGTTCAATATTCCTATTTGTCCTTTGGATTATCGGCATAGTTAATGCATCAACAGGCAAGAAAAAGCCTTTGCCTTTGATAGGCAAGT
>CAZENX010000009.1:5308-9234 GCA_964513865.1 uncultured Methanosarcinales archaeon
AAAGAATTCAATTTCCCCTTCAAGATAAACCCCTCTCTTAAGCTCAACAGGCCTCCAATTATCTATAACAAGATTAGCATCTAACCATTCTGCTAATTCTTTAGGATTTCCTATTGTTGCAGATAAAGCAATAAATTGGGCTTTCTTCAGCAATCTCCTTAATATTGTTATTAAAATCTCTAATGTCGGTCCTCTGCCTGCATCATTCATCAAATGGATTTCATCTATCACAATAGTTGCAACATCCCTTAACCAGAGAGCATGGTGCCTTATTAAAGAATCTAACTTTTCAGAAGTTGTAATAATAAAATCATACTTCTCAAGATAAGAATCAGAACTATCCAAATCCCCAATACTTAATGCTACCTTAATATCTTTGTACTTATTTTTAAAATCCTTGTATTTTTCATTTGCCAAAGCCTTTAACGGCACTATATATACTGCTTTCCCAATATTATTATAAATTCTAGATAAAGCTGCCATTTCCGCAATTAAAGTTTTTCCAGATGCTGTTGGTGTACAAACAAGCAAATTTTTTCCATCTAATAAACCTTTTTTAATAGATTTTTCCTGAGCAGGCCTTAATTCTTTGAATTCTTTAGAAATAACATTGTAAAGCTCTTTTGGCATCTTTTTCTTTATTTCAGAAAGTTTCATTTGATTATACTTTTACCGGACATTTCCTTTGGCTTTTTTATATTCAGTAAATCAAGAACAGTAGGAGCAATGTCCTGCAATCCGCTTCCTCTCTTTAATTTGCAATTTCTCAATCTTTTATTATTTGATATAAGCACAAAAGGAACAGGACTCTTTGTATGGCATGTGCTACATCTTGGACTCTGATTTTCTGCATTTCCATGGTCAGCAAAAACTAACAATGTATAATTATTTTCCAAACCTACATTAACTATCTTTCCGACACAATCATCTACAGCTGAAACTGCCTTTTTTATTGCCTCTACATTGCCGGTATGCCCAACCATATCCCCATTCACTAAGTTCACAACTATAAAATCATACACTTTTGTTCTTATTTTCCTGATTAAGGTTTCTGTAACCTTATAAGCACTCATCTCAGGCTTTAGGTCATATGTAGCGACTTTAGGGGAAGGTATCAGGATTCTGTCTTCATTTTTATTTGGCTTTTCTATCTGGCCATTAAAGAAGAAAGTAACATGAGCATATTTTTCTGTCTCGCTGATTCTTAATTGTTTAAAACCATATTTAGCTATAACCTCTCCAAGTAGGTTTTTAAAAATTTGGTCTTTAAAGGCAACCTTGGCATTCATTGGCTTATAGTATTGAGTCATTGCAACATAAAAAACATTTAATGGCCTGCGGTTCCATCCTTCAAACTTTTTCTCCACAATAGCTTTTGTTAATTGTCTTGGTCTGTCGGTTCTGAAATTATAGAATATAACAGAATCTTTTGGCTTCATCCCATTATAGAAAGACGCCTTTCTTGGCTTGATAAATTCATCTGTCTCATTGTTCTTATAGCATACCTTCAGCTGCCTGATAATATTATCAAATTCCTCTGCCTGTGCATTTACAATGCAGTCATAAGCTTTTTTTGTACGGTCCCATCTCTTATCTCTGTCCATCGCATAATATCTTCCTGATAATGTTGCTATTCTTCCAATACCTAATCTTTTTAATTTCTTTATTAGTTCTTTTACATACTTAATCCCATCTTTTATATAGGAGTCCCTTCCGTCTGTTATAACATGAACATAGATATTATTAAAGTCTTGCATTTTGCATAACTCAAGCAATGCAAAAAGATGGTTTATATGCGAATGCACTCCTTCTGTTTGCAATAATCCTATAATATGAAGTTTTGAGTTATTCTTTTTACAATTGGCAATTGCATCCAAAAACTCAGATATTCTAAAGAATTCTCTTGTTTTCATAGCATGATTTATTCTTTCCATAGGTTGAAATATTATTCTTCCTGAGCCAATTGTCATATGCCCTACTTCAGAATTTCCCTGATAGCCTTTTGGCAAACCGACAGCTTCCCCGCTTGCCTTTAGCAGAGTATGAGGACATTCTTTCATTAATTTATCTGTGTTTGGAGTAGCTGTTTGAGCAATTGCATTATATCTGGAGCTTCTTCTATAGCCCCAGCCATCTCTTATTACTAAAATAACAGGATTTTTTGATTTCATTCTTTATTTCTTTTACAATAGCTCTTCTATTCTTAGAAGTTGGTTATATTTTGCAGTTCTGTCGCTTCTGCACGGAGCTCCTAATTTTATCTGTCTATTGCCAAGACCAACAGCTAAATCTGCTATATAAGGGTCTTCTGTTTCCCCACTTCTATGACTAACCATAACATGCCATTTGTTTTTCAAAGCTAGCTTTGCAGCTTCTATTGCTTCTGTAATTGTTCCTATCTGATTTACCTTAAGCAGTAAAGCATTACATAATTTTTTATCTATTGCTTGTTTGACTCTTTCAGTATTTGAAACCAGTAAATCATCCCCCACTACCTGTATTTTTTTGATTCTTTTCATGAACTTCGCATAACTGGAAAAATCATCCTGGTCAAAAGGATCTTCTATTGAGATTATCTTATAATCCTTAATCAGCTTAAGATAATATTCTATTAACTCGTCTCCAGACATTGTACCCATATAATTTCTATTATCAAAAAATTCAGAGGCAGCGCAATCCATTGCTATCCTCAATTTTTTCCTGTAACCAGAAATAGCAATGGCTTCATTCAATAAATCCAGGGCTTCTTCTGCTGTATTCAAAGGAGGAGCAAATCCTCCTTCATCTCCAACATTTATACCTAATTTGCCATATTTTCCTTCTATATCCTTTTTCAGTAAATGATAGGTTTCAGAAACAATTCTTACAGATTCAGAAAATCTTTTTGCCTTAGGCACAATCATAAATTCCTGTATATCCAAGTTATTACCAGCATGAATACCTCCATTTATTACATTGCTATAAGGGATAGGTAAAACAAATTTCTTGTTTCCAGACAATTCTCCTAAATGTTCAAATAAATGCATATTTTTAGAAAATGCTCCTGCTCTTGAAACTGCCATGCTTACTCCAAGAATAGCGTTTGCTCCAAGCTTGGATTTATTCTTTGTTCCATCTAATTTAATCATTAATTCATCTATCTCTTTTTGTTTTTCAACATCTTTATTAAGAAGTTTTTTAGCAATTATCCTGTTTACATTGGAAACTGCCTTACTCACAGACATCCCCAAGAAAGCTTTTCCCTTGTCTCTTAATTCTAAAGCTTCATATTTTCCAGTGCTTGCACCACTCGGAACAATTGCCCTGTTTAAAGAGCTAGAGGTAGAAACTTCAACCTCTATTGTCGGATTTCCCCTTGAATCCAAAACCTGTCTTGCCTTAATACCTCTTATTTTCTCCATAAAAGAACTATTGAGAGAAATAGAATATAAACTTTACGTTTTTGAAAAAAATGTAAAGGATTAGAAATTTTTAATTTTAAAGCTGTTTTGTTTTTACTAATCATCCAATATAATCTGTTCCTGGCTTTTTTATTTTCTTTGAGGTTTTTACAGTTGACTTAGTTAGCAAATTGGTTTCAAGCTCTTTTATCTCTTTATCCAAATCTCTTAGATTAATGTTAAGTCCTAATTTCTTGTTTAATACTTTTAAAATCTCTTTAGCCCCTTTTACTCCCAGGTATAGAGGATGTCCATAGGTTTCTGCTAATAAAGAGATAGCATCTATTTTCCTTTTTTCTGCTAACCCTAACAATAAACCAGAAACACCAACAATAGGACCAACTACTCCATAAACCTTGTTTTTTAGTAAGGTACCATTCTTATATTTTTTAATAAGTTTCCTTGAATTTCCTGTGCAGAAAACATGAGGCTCTTTAGGAACTCTGTGTAAGCCAATACCTCCCAGAGTTATTACCTCTTTTGCCG
>CAZENX010000009.1:9244-17143 GCA_964513865.1 uncultured Methanosarcinales archaeon
TAATTTCATTCACGCAGGTTGGTAGATTTAATAATTTTAGAAAATTCTTATACTTCTGAATAAAATCAAGAACCTCATCACAAAACTCATAGCAAGATCTTTCATCTATTGGTTGCACGTCACCTGTTAAAAGCAATAAATCTTTGTCTCTTACTTTCTTGTAATAAACTTCTATCTTTGGTAATTCGACAAGGTTATCTTCATTTACAAAAACAGAGTGAGGCATATCATAGGAAGATATCTCAAAAATCTTTTTTGCCTTTGTCTCATCAATAATAAAATCTACTGCTACCTTGCCAACATTTCCTATTCCTGGCAAACCTTCAATAAAGATTGGATTCTTTATTTTAGGCATCTGCTTAATTTTTTTGAATTGCCATGTCATTTTATTATCTTAAGTTTTTTTCTTTCCTTTTCCTTTGCTTTTATTCTGTATTTAGCATAAGGGTCTTTTGGTGAATATTTTGCAGGTTTTATGCTTATTGCTTTTCCCCCGCAACCACATTCCTCTTTTAAGGTATATTTTCCGCAATTCCCACATCTAAGAATATGCTTCATTTTAAATTATTTTTCCTTTCTTACAAATTTTGCTGTTCCTTCCTTTTCCTCTATAAGTTTTATAGCAGCATTCACATATTTATTCAGGATGTTTTCTGCTTGTTTATAGTCTTTTGCTTTTGCTGTTACTCTATAAGTTCCAGCGCCAACATACCTCATATCTATATTATTATTCAGGTTCTTCTTTAAAGCATCTTTTATTATTTCTATACCATTTCCAGCATAAATCTCTATTGTTAAGTCCCCCTTTATCTTAACTTCCTTTGCCTTAATCTTTTCTTTAACTACATTTGTTATAGCATCTGCTAATTTTTTGTTTACACCTAATTTCTCTAAATTTATCTTGTTCTCTACAATATCCTCAAAAGATTGAAATATATAGTCATAATTTTTGAAAATATGAGGAGAAATCTCAATATATAATTTATTTATATCCTTCTTTAGTTTTTTAGCAACCCCTTGGAGTATCTTCTCAGCTTTTTGCTCTTGCTTTATTTCATTAGCTTTCTCTCTTTTCTGCATCTCTGTAACTCTTCTTAGGGAAAGATCTATGTGCCCTTTTTCTTTGTTTACCCTTAATACTTTACAGATAACTACTCGGCCTTCTTTAACAAAATCTCTAATATTACGGATTCTGCCAGGGCTAATCTCGGAGATATGGATTACACCTAACTTACTATATTCATTCAGATTTACAAAAACAGAATCATACTGAACCTTGGTTACAGTACATAGAACTAATTCAGATTCCTCAGGAAAACCTTGTCTTTTATATAACATTTTAAGATTATTCTAAAACCTCTAAGATTCTGGCTTTAATCTTAGTTTTTCCTCCTGTCGGCTCTGCTATAATTTTATCACATACTAAACATTTTATATTTGTTGCAGCTTTTCCAAAGATGATCTGCTCATTCTTGCATTTAGGACATCTTACCTTGATGAACTTTGAACTTGGCTCTGTCATTTTTATTTTAACCTCCTGCAAAGCAGAAATTTATGAGTATTTATAAGTTTTTTGAAATATCTGAACAAAAAAAGAAAAATACTTAAACTACAAAATTCGTATACTGGTATATTGAAATGAAAAAGAGGTGGCTATTGTTATTATTACTCTTTCTGTTTATTTTTAGCTCTGTTGTTTATAGTGAACTACAGAATAATATCCAAAAAATAAATATTGATTCAAATTTAGAGAAAAAGGTACAGGAAGAAGAGAAAGTAAGGGTAATTGTTACATTAAAAAAAGAAGAAAGCAAAAAAATCTTGCCTTTTATAAAAAAGGAATTACCTGAAAAAGAGAAAATAGAAAATCAGCAAGAAAGGGTACTGTCAAGATTAGATAATGAGGAATTTGAGCTAAAAAATAAATTTTCCAATATAAATGCTTTTGCAGGAGAAATAACAAAAGAGGGTCTTGAAAAGCTAAAAAAGGATAAAAATGTAGAGAGCATAGAAATAGATTCTATTGTTAGTATTGTTTTAGCTGAAAGCATACCTTTGATTAAAGCAGATAAAGTCAATAATCTTACATATAATAATAGTTATCTGAATGGCTCTGGGCAGGTTATTTGTGTAATTGATACAGGTGTAGATTCTACTCATGAAGCTCTACAAGAAAAAATAATAGCAGAGTATTGCTATTGCTCTGTAAATGACCTTGGCTCAGGTGGATGTTGTCCTGACCAGACTGCTGAAGATAATTCCGCTATAGATGACAATGGCCATGGAACGCATGTAACTGGAATCATTGTAAGCATAAATGATACATATAAAGGAGTTGCTCCTGGCTCAAGCATAGTTGCTGTAAAGGTTTTAAACTCAAGTGGAGTAGGTTATACAAGCGAGGTAATTGATGGAATAGACTTTTGTATAGATAATAAAGATATATACAATATAACCATAATCAGCTTAAGTCTGGGAACAGGAAGATTTTATGATTATTGTAACTCAAATAGTTTAGCCGCTGCTGCAAACAAAGCATCTAATAATGGAATTTTTGTAGCTGTAGCTTCTGGAAATGATGCTTACTCTGATAGTATCACTAGCCCTGCTTGTGGCTCTAATGTTACTAGTGTCGGCTCAGTAACTAAAGAAGATGCTATTTCTAGCTTTACAAATACAGATGAGATTTTAGATTTATTAGCTCCTGGAAGCAGCATTACATCAGCTCAAAAAGGAGGAGGATATACAACTTTGTCAGGCACATCTATGGCTGCTCCACATGTAGCAGGAGCTGCTGCTCTTTTATTACAATATAAGGATTTAGTTGAAGGAGACAGTTTCACACCAAAACAAATTGAAAATACATTAAAAGACACTGGTGTAAATAAAACTGATTCAGATAATGGATTAAATTTTTCTAGAATAGATGTTTTTTCAGCTATTGCATCTTTTGATACTAATGCACCAGAGATTTCATTTACTAGTCCAACTTTAGTAAATAATTCTCAAACAAGAAATAATTTCGCTTTTATTAATATAACAACAAATGAAAATCTAAATACAATATTTTTAGAGTGGAATGGAACAAATGAATCAATAGAAGGAGCAGAATTAAATTATTATCTTAATAAAACAAACCTAAGCAAAGGGAACTATTCTTATAAAGTCTATGGTAATGATAGTTTTGGCAATTTACAAGAAACAGGAATAAGGAAAATCAGAGTAAACAACAGCGCTCCAAGAATACTTACATTTGAGCCAAATGCTACTAACGTAACTATAAATGAGAATGAATCAATAACCTTTAATATTTCTGTTATAGATGATGAAAATGACAATTTAAGTTTTTACTGGTATTCTGATGGAACCTTAGTAAATACAAGCCAGAACTATACCTATTCAGCAGATTTTGATTCTTCTGGATCATATAAGATTAATGTTTCTGTATCAGATAGCCACCTATATACAGAAAAAAGCTGGAATCTGAGTGTTGCAAATATAGCAAATAGCCCTGTATTAAATAGTATATCAAACATAACAGTAAATGAATCAGAACTAGTTGATATTAATTCCAGTGGAGAAGTTACTGCAACAGATGCGGATAATGACAGCTTAACATTTTCCTATAGTAGCCCATTAAACAGCTCAGGCATGTGGCTTACTTCTTATCAAGATTCAGGAAATTATACAGCTAATGTAAGTGTCAGTGATGGAACTTTCTCAGATTCGCAGCTTGTAAATATAGAAGTTTTAGAGATAGAAGATATAGACAATGATGGCATTAATGACAGTTCTGATCCTATTATAGGAACCTCTTCTTATGTTTTGTCTGAAAGTTTTTCCAACATAACAGTTTTTGTAAATGATTCATCTAATATAACTCAAGATTTCACAGACATAAAAACAATAGAATTTAAAAACAACATCACAAACGAAACTCTAATAATCTTTAATATTAATTTCAGTTTATACTCAATAAATCTGACAAATATCTCAATAAATAACCATTCTAATGCAACAGCTGGCTCAATAATAATAAAAAATCTTGTTCTTCCTGAAAACATAACAAAGTCTGTTTATTTAGACGACAAAAATGAAAGTATTGATTATATATGTATAAAGGATGTGGAAATCACTTCAATTAATGAAATCTCAATAAGCTGCAACTCGACAAATGAGTTTTTAGTTAGATGCAATAGCAGCATCATAAATGGCTATAATTGCACAGATTTAGGTTTAAGATATCTTGTTTCTGGATTGAACCATTCAGGCATTAGAGAACATATCTGTCAAGAAGCTTGGTCCTGCTCATCATGGAGCTCTTGCAGCAACAGTATACAAACAAGAACTTGCACAGATAGTAATAACTGTGGAACAGAGCTTAATAAACCAGCTGAATCGCAAAGTTGCTCTGTAGATGTAACTCCAAGTGGAAGCGGAGGGGGTGGAGGAGGCAGAAGAATATGTAATGCAAATTGGACATGCACCGCTTGGGGTGAATGTATTGATGGCATTGAAAAAAGAACTTGCCTAGATGAGAATAAATGTGGCACAAATAGAGGTAAGCCTGAAGAAAACAGAACCTGTGAAATAAAAATTATTGAAATGACAGAAAAAGAAAGAAGTAGTGATGAGGGTGAAAAGATAAATAAAACAGAAGAATTGCCTGCGTTAGTTGATGAACTATCTGAAAAAGAAATTAAAGCTGAAAGAGAATCCACCAGAAAGATTTTTAAAAATATAAAAGAAAAAATCTCTTTGATAAGCTTGGCAAACTATAGCTATATAATCTCCTTGCTCGGTTTGGTTTTGATTGTTGTTATTATATCAAGATTTGAGAATAGGTTGTTTAGAATAGAAAATAGGAAAGTTAAAAGAAAAAGAAAGTAATCATACAAACTCTATCTTCTTTGCTCTTTTTCCTCTTTTCTGGGTATGGGATTTCTTGCAGACAGTGCATTGGTATCTCAAATCTGCCTTTTTACTTGTCTTTTTCCCTGTCATCTTGAATTTTGTTATAGCAGGTTTGGAGCCATATTTACCTCTATTACCAGAACCCCTTCCAAGACCACGCTTCTTTGCTCTGTATTTGGAACCCTTGCTTAGAGGACTAGGATTTTTCTTTTTAGCCTGGCTAATCTTATGTTCTGTATGCTTTTTACAGTAAGGACAATACCTTTTTACAGTTTTTGGCAATTTCATATTCCAAAGAATATAGCACCTATTTAAAAATCTTTCTTTTATTCTTTTATCTCTTCTGCCCTGCCTTTTCTTATTAAAATATCAGCTATCTCTTTTGGCAGATTAGCTTTATCATCTGCTTCATAAGGTCCATATATCTCCAACTCTTTACCTAAAAATTTTGGTACTGGATGTATAAATCTTATTATCTTAGACTCTTCTTTTTCAGGTTTTTCTTCAATCTCTTTGGTTGTCTCTTCAGAAGATTCTTCAATAGTCTCTTTCAGAGTAGGTTGTTTTCCATTTATCAGATTAGTAAGAACCTCATCTCTGTGTGAAGAAAAGATTTTCACTAAGCTATCAAATAATTTCCTTTCTTGAGCAAGCAAGGCAGATATATCTATGATATCTGAACCAGTCTGGGCTTTATTTAAAGCTAAGTTGATAATCTTTTTCTCCCTTCTTTCATATAGCTCCTTCAGTATCTTTTTGATGTTCTGTATCTGAACTATTGTTTTATCTCTCTCAGCCTCAGAAAAAACAGTTTCCTCTTGTTTGAGTATATTTTCTTTACCATTAAGATAAGAAACAACATCTTCATAAAAGGTTCCATTTAATTTTTGAAGCTCTCCTGTGTTCTTCTCTAATCTAAGAATATCAAACAAGGTCTCATATGTTATGTTTATTTTTTCATCCATAAAAAAATAGAATTAGGTCAGATATTTAAAGTTTATGTTACCAATAAAAAATTTAAATAGAAAATTTAATAAGGCACTTCTTTCTATTTCTCTATATAACAAAAAATGGAACGAATTCATTCATCTGCTTGCGTACTTTTTAGACGAGAAAATTCCAAAATAAAATACCTATTATTGCATTATACCCAAGGACATTGGGGATTTCCAAAAGGAACCATTGAAAAAGGTGAGGATAAAAAAGAAACTATTGCAAGAGAAACAAAAGAGGAAACAGGCATTACAGACATTAGCTTTATAGAAGGTTTTGAAGAAAAGATAAATTACTTTTTCAGACTAGAAGGTAAATTAATATACAAAGAGGTAAGCTTTTATTTAGTTGAAACAAAAGAAAAGAAAGTAAAGCTAAGTTTTGAGCATACAGAATATAAATGGCTTAACTTTGAAGATGCTTTTAAACTATTAAACTTTAAAAATACAAAGAATATACTAAAAAAAGCAGATGAGGTTTTGAAAAAATGATTAATCAGGATATTGCCAAGATATTTTATGAGATTGCAGACATACTTGAAATGCAGGATATACAGTTTAAGCCCCAGGCATATAGAAAAGCAGCAAAAAACATAGAAGCATTGTCTAAATCATTGGAGGAAATCTATAAGGAAGGAAAATTAGATGATATTCCAGGAGTTGGAAAAAGTATTACAAAAAAGATTTCAGAGATAATAGAAACAGGAAAGCTAAGGTATTTTGAAAAATTAAAGAAACAGATGCCAGCTGAAACAGAAGAGCTAGTTTCTATAGAAGGTGTCGGACCAAAAACAGTAAAATTACTCTATAAAAGATTAAAGATAAAGAATCTAAAAGATTTGGAGAAAGCAGTAAAAGCTGGCAAACTTCGGAATATAGAAGGTTTAGGAGAGAAAACAGAACAGAATATTCTGGAAAATCTGGGGTTTGTTAAAGAAAAAGGAAAAAGGATTTTATTAAGTGTGGCCCTGAAAGAAGGCAAGGAAATAGTAAAAGAACTAAAAAGATTAAAGGAAATAACAAGTATAGATCTTGCTGGTTCTGTAAGAAGAAGAAAAGAAACTATTGGGGATATTGATATTTTGGCCTTATCCTCTAATCCAGAAAAAACAATGGATGCTTTTACTAAGCTAAAAAATGCTGCTAAAGTGTTAGCAAAAGGACCAACAAAATCATCTATTATCTTAAAAAGCGGGTTAGAGGTTGATTTAAGGATAGTTGAAAAGAAGAGTTATGGCTCTGCTTTAATGTACTTCACAGGAAGTAAAGAGCATAACATAACTTTAAGAAAGATTGCACAGGATAAAAAATTAAAGCTAAATGAGTATGGCTTATTCAAAAAAAATAAAATTGTAGCAGGAAAAACAGAAGAAGAAGTATATAAAAGATTAGGTCTAAGCTATATAGAGCCAGAGCTAAGGGAAAATACAGGAGAGATAGAAGCAGCTAAAAATAGATTACCTAAAATAGTTTCTTACAAAGATATAAAAGGGGACCTTCAAATGCACACAAAATACAGTGACGGCTCTAATACAATAAAAGAGATGGCATTAGCAGCCAAAGCTTTGGGTCATAGGTATATAGCAATAACAGATCATACTGGCACACTAAGGATAGCTCATGGTTTAGACGAGAAAAGGATTAAGCAACAATTTAAAGAAATTGAAAAGGTAAATAACAGCTTATCTGGAATAGAGATTCTAAAAGGTCTTGAGGTTAATATAAAAAATGACGGAAGCTTGGATGTAAAGGATTCTATTCTAAAAGAAACAGATGTTGTTCTTATAAGCATTCATTCTGGATTTAAACAGGGGAAAGAAAAGATTACCAACAGAATATTAAGAGCAATGGAACATCCAGTAGATATTGTGTCACATCCAACTGGAAGGATAATATTCAAAAGACAAGGTTATGAAATAGATTTAGAAAAAATCTTTAAAAAGGTAAAGGAAAGAGGTATTGCTTTAGAAATAAACGCTCAGCCAGACAGATT
>CAZENX010000009.1:17153-21250 GCA_964513865.1 uncultured Methanosarcinales archaeon
TGTTAATACTAAATCAGCAGTGGAAAACAAGGTTAAACTATCAATTGGAACAGATGCTCATCTAAAAGAGCAATTACCTAATATTAATTTAGGAACAGCTGTAGCCAGAAGAGGCTGGGCTGAAAAGAAAGATGTTATTAATACTTATGATTTAAACAAATTAAAGAGATTCTTACAAAAATAGATTTATTTTTCTATACCTTTCCAGCTCCAATTCTTGACTAGGTGTTTGCATAATACACTTAGGTCTACATACATCTTTATCTTATTTTTTCTTATATCTTTTGCAAAGAAAACATCATCAAAGCCCTCTGTTTTATTATCATACCTAAATCTTATTTTTCTTAAGATGTCTTTATGAATCAGGATACACCCTAATCCTGAAGCAGATATCTCCATCAATTTTGGATTTTGTAAAATATAATTATTCTTTACCCTGTGCATCATCTTAGTTTTAGGATTATATTCAGCCCAGATAGAAGACCTTAATTTATGCTCATATTTAAAAGGATTAACCAAGAAATAAACTCCTGCTACTACCTCTTTTTTATGCTTCAAAAGCCTTTCTATGACATCTTTAGGAGGTATTACATCCTGCTCTAAACTTAGGAAATAAGCATAACCCTTATCTAAAGCCGCTTTTCTTAATAAGTTTCTTCCTTCAACAATCCTGTCTCTTGCTTTTTTTGTATATTTTGTTCTTACAACAGGAATTCCTAAACCTTTAATCCTCCTATAGTAATCATCTTTTTCAGAATTATCTACCAGCAGAATATCATAATTCGGATAGCTTAACTCATTTACTGCTTTGATATATTCTTTTAAGCAGTATTCTTTATGATCTGAAGTAGGGCAACCAACTAAAACCTTTGGATAGTGTTTTTGGTCTTCTATTGAATATTTCTTTATTTTATTCCAATCCATACCTTCAATAAGATGTTTGCATTTTACAGATGTATCTAAATAAATTTTAAAGCCAGCATCACGAGCATATTTGCAGAAAGGCATGTCATCAAAACCACCTTCTGGATTATAGATAAATTTCACTTTTTTTAGAACATCTTTACTTATAAGAACACAACCTAAGCCTGAGGCTTTTATTTCTATTAATCTTGGTTCCTTAACTTCATCAAATAATAATTGTTGACGAGCATATTCAAAATCAAAATTATGTCTTTCTAAAGCATAATACAATACTGGATTTTCTTGTCTTACTCTTTCCTTATTTTTCAAAACCCTTTCTTTTTCTTTTTTAGTAAACCATCTGTAAGCTATTGGCATTAAAATTCTTTTCTGACCGAAAACATTAAAATATACTCCTGAAGTAATGTCTTTTTTATGCTTCAAAAGCCTTTCTATGACATCTTTAGGAGGTATTACATCCTGCTCTAAGCTGAGCAAATAATCATAACCTCCTTCCAGAAATTTCTTTCTTAATAGATTTCTACTTTCTACTATTCTTTGCATAGCTCCTTCATAATATTTGCCCTTTACTGCTTCTAAACCTAAATCCTTCATCTTTTTTAGATATATATCATCTTTAGAATTATCAATTATTAATATGTCATAATTAGGGTAAGTCAAATTCTTAACAGCTTCTACATACTCTTTTAAGCAGTATTCTTTATGATCTGAAGTAGGGCAACCAACCAAAACCTTTTCCATGAAATTAGAACAAAGTTTAGTTATTTATATTTTTATCTAATATTTAATTTTTAAAAAAATTTAAAAGAAATTTGAAATCAAAAATTTCTAACTATTACAATTTTTTAGAAAAAAATTGAAAAAAAGAAAAAAATAATTTTAGGTTTATTCGACAGCGGCTACTTCTAGGTCTGTTAAGCTTGTAACAGTAACTTCCATCTCGTCACCGCTCAAAGCGTAATCTTCGTAGTCAGCTACTACCCTACAAGCTCCCTGGGTATCTTGTGCACTGTAACCTGCAACTAATAAGGAAACTTTGCTATCACTTGTAAACATCTTAAGCTTAGCTTTTCCTTGTTCGAATCCTTCTCCACATGGGTCAGGATTTCCTAATAGCTCAGCTGCAATGGTATTAGCACATGGACCACCTACAACAATCAGGTTCTCATCTCCAACAGTTGCATCCTTATCTAATACACCCATTCCAACAGCGATTGGGTTTATAGACTGTGATGTTCCTTCTGTTCCAGCAACAGTAGCTCCTGGTGTTTTAACAACAACATTTGCTTTAACCTGGTCTCCTGGTATCTCTAATTCAACCTCATCATTGTTTCCATGATCTTCTGGGTCTCTAATTATTATACCATATCTTGTTCTGTGGTCTTCGTTCTTTGTTCCAATTGATGTGTGGTTAACTCTCAACTCATCATCTTCATCTGTTGACAAAGTTCCACCTAATGCATCAAAGTCTACTGAGTCATCATTACCTAACCACATGGTAATATTATCTCCAGTAATATGGAATGTGCTTTGGTCTACATCAAGTACTAAAGATACGTTATTAGTTCCATCAGTACCATTTAGTTGTCCTATCAGATTAATACCGATGTCTGTTCCTTTAGTATCTTTGTAGTTTATCTGTCCTATGTTAATGTCACTTGTTGTTGCATTTAATGTTACATTACCTGCTAGTCTTACTTTGTTATCTGTATTTTCATAGAATACATCAACTGCACCACTCTCGTAATCCTGGACATGTAAAAATACTTTGTCAGTATTTGTGTCTGTAGATATGTTGGTGTAGTCCCAAGCTCCGATTCCAGGACTTGCTAACAAAGTGATACCTTCGCTGTAATCAACTGACTCTATAACAAATGTCTGTTCCGCAGTTCCTTGACCATTTGAATCACTTAGATCTGTAGAATCTTCATAGTAAATTCTATATGTTCCGTAGTTGTCGTCTGCAACAGTTAAGCTGTCTATACCTATTTGGATAAAGTCGTTTGGAAAACTTAGATAGTCTCCAACACTAGGTGGATCATCACTTAGGTCATTGATAACGAAATCGTTTTTTATACATAGATCGTTAGTTGAACCTGAACCTTTTGTTGTTAATCCAGCCAATTCCCAAACCCAATCAGGGTCATCTTCATCTTCTCCAATATAGGCATCTTCGTCATCGTATGACTCTTCTGCATCAGCACCTATAATCAGACTTGCTGAATCAAATTCTGTTCCATCTTCGTTGAATACTTCTTCTACTTTTACTTTAATACCGTTTACAGTCTCTGTTGAACCACTAGATATAACTTCTTGCTCTCCATCAACATCAACTACAGCGCTACTGGTTCCTGATTTAACAAAAGTAACTGTTTTGCCTTCAACTTCCATTGAATCTCCAGCATCCATAAATACTTTTGTACCAGCAATTGCCTGTATTGTGTCTGCATCAACAATAGATGTTATCTCAATACTTTGTCCCAAGAAATCTATTATTAGTGGATTTGAAGATCCAACATTTGAAGATAGATTTACTGATTCGTCAAACACATAACAATACAATAACGAAGCTTTCTCAACTTCTAAATATATGTTGCTCTCGTAGTCGTCATCAGATATTGATAAACTGGTAACAACATCTATACCACCTGTAAGCCGGACTTCATCATGTACATCATATTCAGTTCCATTTACATCTATTGAGGTATCCTGTAACCCACTCAGATCATCATCTTTTAAAGTTGTATCCATCAAAGAACTAGTACCATCGTTGGTTATATTGGAACCTAATGGAACCTCATCTGTCTCTCCACCACTTACAGTGATGCCACCTTCACATGAAACATCTTCTAAAGAGTATGCTTCAGCTTGAAGGCTTGCTGCAATATCAATAGCTCCGATAACATCTTCTGTAGCTGCTTTTTCTCCTACAACGATTAAACCATCAAAAACCCCATCTGAAACAAATGGAGATGGATAATCTGTGAGATCTGCTGCACTTGCTGCTAATAACGTAGTTCCTAACATCGTTGTTCCTGCTGCTAACGCCACTATCTTCTTAATGGCTTTTCTTAATTTCATTTAGCTAAACACCTCCGTGTTTTTTTAGGCTAACATAATGCCTTAAGTTTACTTAGCAAAATCTAATGCTATATAAATATTACTCTTACTCT
>CAZENX010000010.1:0-18220 GCA_964513865.1 uncultured Methanosarcinales archaeon
CCCTGCAACTTTATTTAAGTATTCAACTATTTTAACAGGATTGGTTATCTCCTGTCCGTACTCTATTTCTTCTTTTCGATCTGGTTCAAAGGTTTGTTTTAACATTTTAATTTCTCTTACCATTACTGGGTTGCCTTTTTCAAAATCTATCTGTACCATGGTTTCTTTATCAGGAGCATCTTTTACAGACTTTGTTAATTTAAACATTCTTTCAAGAGGTACAACCAAAGGATCCTCAAGAATTCCAGCTTCGTAACTTATGTGTATTATATTTTCATCGCTGCTCCAAGGATCTTTTTTTGTTTGTGTTATTGGAATATTCTTTAATTTAGCATATTCAATTAAATCATCTCTTCCTTTAAATCTTTGAGTGAATTTTTGGTCTTTCCAGGGAGCGAATATAATTGCTTCTGGCATTAGCACCCTATAAGCTAATTCAAATCTTACTTGATCATTGCCTTTTCCAGTAGCTCCATGAGATAAAATATTTGCACCATATTCTTTTGCTACCTCAATTTGTTTTTTTGCTGTTGGAGGTCTTGCGAGCGATGTACCGAGTAAATATTCTTGTTCATATTTGGCGTTTGCTCTTATTGCAGGAAACAAATATTTAGTTACTAACTCTTTTTTAAGGTCAATAATTTCAACAGCTTTTGCACCTATCCTAAGTGCCTTTTGTGCAGCTGCTTTAAAATCTTCTTTCTGGCCTAAGTCAGCCATGTACGCAATAACATAATAACCTTCATCTATCATATATCTTAAAATTATAGAAGTATCTAATCCTCCACTATAGGCTAATACAGCTTTTTCTTTTGGCATATTATCACCTTATAAACCTCAGAATTTATGAGGTTATAACCTCTTTTAGAGCTAGAATAAAGGAGTTATATATAAAATTAATTAAAAAACAATTATTTTCCACTTAAAACATCAATCATATTATAAAGGCCTTTTTCTCCATTCTTTATTTTCTTATCTAAAAACCTTATTGCGTCAAGCGTTCCTTTTGCATAAATGTCTCTTCCGTTTACTCTATGAGAGAAAAGAATATATCTTCCAGGCATATAAGTCATTTGGAACTCCACTGTATTATCATTTAATTTTCTAATTATTTGTCCTGATCCATGGAACCTTCTTTTTGATTTTATTTGTTTTTGCTCGTTTATTGTGTAATCAGAAAAAACATCACTCTTCTCAAGAAAATCTAATAGGACTGTGTTTAATTCTCCTAGAGTTTTGTTACCTTTCCCTAAATCATTAGCTGTTATTTTATATGTATGCCAACCATGTCCGCCTAAAAATTTCTCTGGAACAAACAGCTCTCTCTGTTCTTCAGGGTCTCTTATTTTTATAATATTTTCTACACTAAAGTCTATACCCAACTTATTGAAATATCCAACCATGTGTTTTGCTGTACCACTAGTATCTTTTTTACCTTGCTGGTGACTTTCTTCAATAAGTAACTTACAATCCTTTAAACCATCAGGATATTTATCTGCAAAATCCGATATTACTTTTTCAAAGGCAACAATCTGTTTTGCCATATTTTGATGATACAAAGCTGCAATTCCTGCCTCATTTACCTTTTTTTCCAAATCTTTAGTATCTACTCCAGTACTCCCCATAACAAAAGGTAATTTATTTTTACAATAAAATTCTATATTTTTTTCAGCTTCTACATTTGTAGGTAATTTTTCAGGCGGAGCAACAAAATCAACGCTAGTGAAAGGAATATTCATGCCCTTTAGCATTTTAATCTTTTTATCTCTTTCATGCTGTTTTATTAAAGTTATAGGAGTATCATTATTAATCCAAACAACATCTTCTTCAATTTCTGGACCTGTCAATGAATATGACATTATTGTAAAACTATTAGGATTATTTACAATATACTCAGCTACTTTTGTTGCCATGTTACCTGGTAAACCGTTAACCATAGCAACAATCTTTTCTTTAATCTCAGGTTTTTCCACCTTTTTCTTAGTTAATGTGTTTATTACCATTTATTATCACCATCAAAACCCCAGAATTATGAGGTTATATCACCTCTTTAAGATAGGAATAGAGAATTAATATATAAAGTTTATTTTTCCTTATCAAACTTTTCCTTTGCTTTGCTCTCTTTCCAGTAAACTACATGGGAAGCTCTTTTCTCGAATAAAGATATTGCAATATCAACCATATTTGTCTGGAACTTTTTCAGGTTTTTCTCATTCATAATAGCTTTAGCATCCTCTATGCATTCTTTCATTAATTTAATATTCTCACTTCTACATAAAGCTTCCTGCTCTTTTTCCTCAGCTTCTGTTAAAAAAACTTCGATCCATTTTGGATATACACTCTTATCAGAGCTTTTTGGAAAGGTCTTGCTGAATGCCATAAAAGCAGGAAAGTTAACCAAATTTAAAAAGTTTGCTGAATAAAAAGAGAATATCTTCTAAATACCCTAAAAATTATTCAATACTGTCAGAAGCTTCTTCAGGCTCTTTAACCTCTTCAATTAACTCAAATACTTTTTCTTTTCCTGTTATTGCAGAAGGAGCTTCTCCACCATGCCATGTCATTCTTGGCCTAATCTTCATTGGGAATATCTTTTCATTATTATCATCTAAAATTAGAGCAGATCCAGTAACTCTTGGCAGCTCATTAATAAGCTTGTCAAGATTTTCCCTCATATAGCTTTGCGTTAAATCTGCAAGAGCATCTGTGTCAAGCTTGGCAGTAATCCGATGACTTATAACAATATCTGCCTGAGTCATTACATCTCTATGTATCTTTCCCGGCTGCTGGGAAGCTAATACTAATGATATGCCTGGTTGACGACCTTCCCTTAAAACCCTTACTAATGGTTCTGTTGCTGCTGTTTCATTGTCATTCGGAATGAACTCATGAGCCTCATCTATTATTAACCAAACTAATGGAGATTTCTTCACTTTCTTTGGCTCTTCTCCAAAATAGCTGGTTGCATGATATATCTCCTTAAATTCCTCTTCTCTTCTTGCAATCATTCTCTGAACAAATATCTTTTGGGTTATCAAACCTATAGCAAGACTTTTGATGTTCCATGAGCCAGACATTGTTGCATATATACTAACATCTAAAATAGTTATCTGCCCTGGTTTTGATAATTCTGTTAGAGAAGTCCCTTTTTTGCTGAAAATGCCCCAGTTTTCTGCATTTATGAAGAGATTTTCAGCAGCATTCTTTACATCCTCTTCTGTTTTCTCATCTTTTCTTATCTCTGCAATAATATCTTCTATTGAAAAATCCTTTTTCTTTTTTTTAATCTCATAAATTATTCTTTCAATTAATACTCCAATAGGGGCTGTTTGCTTTATATCAAATGCTAAGCACCAATCTCTTGCTTCTAACTCTTTAGGCATTACTGAAAAAGGATAATCTGTTGGAATGCCTTTGTTTTTTGCCTCTTCAAAGAATCCAATGGGGGTATAGATTTTAACATCAAATCCTTCTGGTTTTAATTCCCATTTATTAAGAAGTTTTTCATCTCTTTTGTTAGGGTACTTCATTGTCCAATAAACACCCATAGTATCTAATATAATCACAGAGAGGTTACTTGCTACCTCTTTTGGTAATTTGGCAATACCTTCTGCTATTACTCCCATTGTATATGACTTACCTGAACCACGCTTGCCACAAACAAATACCACATGGGACCTTGCCACATCTAGGTAGATATTACTGCTTAAAGAAGTTGTTCTTCCCATCTTTACATAATGTTTCCCTAAGAATATAGTTCCTTCTTCCCCAAACCTTTGCCTATCAAACTCATCTCTACCTACAATTATATCATACATAATATTTCTAATTAAACTATTAGTATAAATATTTTCCTGAAATCAAAACCTTTTTATATAGTTGGTTTCTCTTTGATTTAATGGTGGATGACCCTTTAAAGGAAATTGAGAAACAGCTTTACAAAAGTATGAATGAGGAATCTAAAGAGGACACGAAAGTAAAGGTAAAAAAAGAGGAAAAAACAGCACCAAAAAAAGAAATATCCAAAGAAGTCAAAGCAGAGAAAAAAGAAAAACCTACTGAAAAAGAGAAAAAACCTGTTAAAAAAATAAAAAAGAAAAAACAAAAAAGAAAAATTAAGAAAAAGATAATGAAAAAACAAGCAAAGAAAATACCGAAAAAGAAAACTGTTAAGAAAAAAGTAAAAAGGAAGAAGAAATTTAAAATAAAGAACTATATAATCCCTATAGCCTCATTTTTAGTAATCTTGATTATTGTTTTAGTTTTTAAATTTACTGTTTTTAATGATACAGTCGTAGCTTATGTAAACGGTAAACCAATATATCTCTCTGAGATTGAGATGAGGCATGCCCTATACCAAGGTGTCTATTCAAAAGAGGAATTTTTGAATCAATCTATATTAGAGGAGATGCTATTGCAGGAAGCACAAAAACAAGGCTTTTCTGTTACAGATGATGAATTCAATGAGATGATGGACTTGTATCTGCAGTCATACAACCTGACAAAAGGTGAGCTTGATAATCAGTTAAAAGAGCTTGGAAGTTCTTATAAGGAATTTGAAAAATCTTCTAGAGAAAGGGTTATCATAAACCTTCTTTTAGAATCTGTTTTAGCTAATGTAACAGTAACAGAAGAGGAAATGAAGGATTATTACAATGAGGTTAAGGAGGATTTGCCGGAGAATGTAACTTATGAGGATGTTAAAGATTTGGTAAATCAAAGCATACTTTTGAATAAACAAGATGAGCTTTTTGCAGTTTATGTTGATGATTTGAAAAAAGAGTATGATATTGTTGTGTATTGGGATTTGGTTAAGGAAAAAGAGGAAGTAATTGACAAAAAAACAGAACTTGCAAAATGTTTAACAGCAAATGCAGTAAAAATGTATGGCTCTACAACATGTTCTGCTTCTTTAACCCAGAAGAACATGTTTGGAGACGCTGTTGAGTTTTTAAATATTGTTGAATGCGACCAGGAAGGAAAACAGGAATGTGAAGATATGGCAATAAAAGCAACACCAACTTGGGTAGTCAATAATATCAAATATACAGGAGTTCTTTCATTAGAAGGTCTGGCAGAGTTGGCTGGCTGTGAATATTAAAAATTTAAAAGAAAAAAGAAAAAAATTATTCTAAATCATTGCTTGTTAAGATATTGATTCTTGTTTCTGAATCATCTATCTTTGAATCCATGGCTACCATGAACTTTACAGAAGAATACTCTGCTATACTTACCAAGTTTTTATCTATAATACCATCAAACACAACAGCATATATCCCTTTATTCAGACTTTTTATTGTACTTCCTAACTCTGTTACTGGAACTTTTCCTAGGATATTTAATTTATCATCCAATATGTAGGTTCCTCTTGTTCCTATCAAATCTTCCAACATTGACTTAAACTTCTCTTTCTCTTCTGGGGATATTCTTATTTTTCTGAATCTTGTTTTTTGAGCAACAGGTTGTTTACTTCTTACCTCTGTTGTTCTTCTTTCTACTGTTTTTGAAGGCATCTCTAATTTTGCTTGTTCAGCTGCTATTTTACTTCTTAATGCTTTATGTATCTCCTTCTTTGTTATCTCTTCTACTTCTTTTCCATCAGGAGCTTTTGTCACAAAATCAATTTCTGCTACATTTATCAGTTCTTTTATGATTAAGTCTCCTCCTCTGTCGCCATCAACAAAAGCAGTAAGTATTTTCTTTTTTCCTAATTCTATGATTTCTTCTGGAATAGATGTTCCGTTTATAGCTATTGCATTTTTTATACCATGCTTTAGCAGGTTAAGAACATCTGCTCTTCCTTCTACAACAATAACTTCGTCACTATCATCAATATTAGGACCTGCTGGAAGCCTAGATTTACCATATTCCTGTATTTCCATTACTCTAACAGAATAAGCAACCTCATCTGCCAATTCCTGTGAATCAGGTATCACACCTTCAACCATATCCTTAAGCAGCTCTTTTGCTCTCTCTATTACTGTATTTCTCTTGCTTACTCTTACATCTTCTATTTTACCCACTTTGATTTTAGCATTACAAGGGCCAATTCTTTGGATTACCTCTAATGCAGCCCCTACAATTGATGTTTCTGCTTTGTCCAGTGAACTTGGAATAAGTATCTCTCCTTGGCTTTTTCCGCCTTTTGTGTCAACATTAACCTCAATTCTTCCTATTCTTCCTGACCTTTGCAATTCTCTTAGCTCAAGATCAGCTCCTAGTAAACCCTCTGTCTGGCCGAATATAGCTCCGATGACATCAGGCCTGTCAACAGCACCATCAACCTCTATAGAGGCATTAATAATATATTTAGCTGATACAGGGCTTATCTTTCCCATTTTGACCTCCTACAATAAAGTCAATAAGAAAAAGTACTCATATCTAATCCATTCTCCTCAATTTCATTAAATGAATCAGTAATCATGATACTTCCCCTAGAACAAGCCTGATTTTAATATATTTAAGCTCTTTTTTTACCTCAATAAATGAATAATAATGATATTAAGCTTGTTCTTTAATTGACTAATAATTGTAAATCTTTAACATGAGGCCCGCACCACTAACCCCCACACTCACAGCTTGACTTTGTCGTAAGCTCCGGCAGGTACTCTCGTGACGGGCTCTGTATTTTGGTATTATTTTATAATATTTAAAGGTTTGGTTTTTTTAGAATAACATCTTTCAGCTCTTCAAAACTCTCCACAATATAGTCAGGATTGGCTTTTTCCAGCTTTTCTTTAGATTCATAACCCCATGTAACTGCAATTGTTCTTACATTTGCCATTTTTCCTGTTTCTATGTCATGAGTCATATCTCCTACAAAAGCAGTTTCCTCTACTTTAAACCCACATTTATCCAATAACTCCATGATTTCTTCCCTTTTATCATGCACACTCCCTTTAACATGGTCGAAAAATTTAGAAAATCCATATTCTTCCATCTCTTCTTCAACCTTTTTTTGCAGATGTGAACTTAAAAGTGCTATTTTAACACCTTTTTCATGAATAGATTTTAAGAATTTCATTGCTTCTGGAAAGGGTTTTGGTCCTTCAATAGAATATATTGCCTCTACAAAGTCTTTTCTTAATTGCTCTATATTTATATTTGGTAGATATCTCCTATAAAAATTTAAAGCAGGCAATTCAAATTCATCGCGAAATTTGTCCATAGACACATTTTTTATCCCATATTTTTTAAGAACAATGCTTGAAGCTTTACAAACAGGCAAAAAATCATCACTTAACGTGCCTGACCAGTCAAAGATGACATTCTTTATCATAACAGTTGGGAATATTGATTTATTTTTAAAACCTTCGTTCTTATAAAAACCTTTAAATAAATCTCTTTTTTCTTATTAAATATGGAAAAATACTCTTATGCTTTAAAGATACCTAAGGAAAGGATAGCTGTTTTAATAGGTAGAAATGGAGAGGTAAAGAAACAATTAGAAGAAAACACCAAAACCTCTATTAAGATAGATTCAGAGGAAGGGGATGTTTTTATTAGAGGAAAAGATGCTGTAAATTTATATGTGGCAAGGGAAATTGTTAAGGCTATTGGAAGAGGATTTAACCCAGAGGTAGCAAATCTTTTGTTGAAGCAGGACTACTGCTTTATTTTTATAGATATATCAGAAGAATGCAAGCCATCAGATATAAAGAGAATAAAAGGCAGGATTATAGGAAAAGAGGGAAAATCAAGGAACACAATAGAAGCACTAACAGAATGCAATATCTCTGTTTACGGAAAAACAGTTTCTATCATCGGCTTAAATGAAAATGCACTTATTGCAAAGCAGGCATTAGAATCTCTAATAAGAGGAAGTCCGCATTCAAAGGTTTATACTTTTCTAGAGAAGCATCGAAGAGAGATGAAGCAAAAATTAGTTTAAACATTTCTAACCATACGTTATTTTTTATATCATAGTAGAAAGCGAAAGAAATTTATATATAGTTAATTAATTATTTTTAAATGATAGATGAATGTTATGAAAAAGCAAAAGAAGTGATAAAGTTATGTTCTACTAAACATGGTTTATTTGCTTCTGGAGGAAAAAGAGGATATGATGCAGTATGGGCAAGAGACAGCATGATTAGTTTTCTTGGAGCAAGTTTAATTAAAGATACTTTATTTAAATCTACATTTAAAAAAAGTTTAATTCTTCTTGCAAATAACCAAAGTAAAAACGGGCAAATACCTAATTGTGTTGATAAATTTAGCAACAGAAAATCTCATGTGGATTATGCATCAATTGATTCAACTTTATGGTATATTATCGGACACTATATCTACAAAAAAAGATATAATGATTCTTCCTTATTCAAGAAATACAAAAAATCAATAGAAAAAGCTCTTTGTTGGTTAGAATGTCAAGATATCGGAGAAAAGGGTTTATTAGCACAACTTCCTACTACAGACTGGCAGGATGCTTTTCCTCATAAATATGGTTACACAATAAATACCCAAGCTTTATACTATAAAGTTTTAAATCTAACCAACAAAGATTCAAAAAAATTAAGATTTATGGTTAATAAAAATAAAGACACAAAGTTATGGAATGGAAACTTTTATTTTCCTTATAGATGGAAAAATCATAACAAATACAAAGAGATAGGAAATTGGTTTGATTCTTTAGGAAATTTACTAGCAATTGTTTTTGGTTTAGCTGATAAAAAAAAGGCAGAAAAGATTCTTTCTCATATAGAAAAAAATAAGATAAACAAATCTTACCCAATAAAAGCTATCTATCCTCCAATAAAAAAAGGAAGCAAATTTTGGCAAGATTATTTTAATGATTGTGATGCAAGGAAACCTTATAATTATGCAAATGCTGGAATATGGACCTTCATTGGAGGATTTTTTATTTTAGCTTTAATCAAACTAAAGAAGTTCAAGAAAGCAGAACAGGAACTTCAAAAACTTGCAAAAGCTAATAAAAAAGGAAATTTCCCTGAATGGATTAATCCTTTGACAAAAGAATCTTATGGGAAACTTCAAGCTTGGAATGCTGGATTATACATTCTTGCCGTTGATTCTTTTAGAAACAAGAAGGTCCTTCTCTAATCCTAATTTCTCTTTGGTTATATCTACTATCTTTTTTGCAATATATTTATAATCAAGATTCTTTACAACGTGTTCTCTTCCTTGCTTGCCCATTTCTTTGCATAGTTCTTCATCTGTTAATAGCTTCAAAGTAAATTTTCTTAAATCTTCCACGTCTGCTCTGTAAGCAAAGGTCTTTGGTTCATTAAATTTTACTATTTCCTGTTTTCCAAAACCCATAGAAGGGTAAACCCATTCTTCATTTAATTGAACCTCTTCAGCAACCTTTGCTAAGAAACCTGTTTTATTATGAATTATGGTTTCAGAAGGTCCCATTTTATTTATTGAAATAACTGGTTTTCCACAAGACATTGCTTCTACTTGTAACATACCATACCCTTCGATTCTAGAAGGGGCAGCATACACATCACAAGAATTTAAAAGGTGAACTATAAACTCTTGAGAGAATTCATCATCCAAAAAAATAATCTTATCCCTTATTCCCAAACTTTCCGCTAGTTCTGTTTCATATTTTCTCCATTCATTTACACATTCACTTGGCCATGCTTTGCAGATATATTTCCAATCCTTGAACTCTTTATCAACCTCTGCAAGAGCTTTCATCATTTCCTGCGCCCCTTTTGATGTTACATCTCCTCCAATTGTTAGAATCATCTTCTCATCATCCTTTACTCCTAACATTTTTCTTATATCTTTACTATATTTATTTACTGGCTTGAACATTTCTGTATCTATTCCGATGTGCATTGGAACTATCTTGCTAACATCAACACCATCTCTTTTGTAGATGCTTCTAACCCATTTGCTTGTTGTAAACATAAGCTCAAGCTTATTAAATTCATCATGGTAATTAGCAACCCACCCATCTGCGTTGAACCATGGCACAGGTTTAATACCATATTTTAAAGGCTCTCTAATAATTTCAGGAACATTTCCCCAAAATCCGACACCAAAAGCTACATCAGGTTTTAGATACTTTAGATAAAATCTTTTTTGAATACTAGACTTAAAATGACATGGGATAGTTTCATTCCCAGAATTCAAAATACCTCTGTAAAGTAAATCTCCTTGCAGACTCTGTCCATCAGGTTCTGGTGGAAATGCATAAAGGACCAAACATCTCATTTTAATAATTCAACCTTAAAAGCTTCTTCATCTCTGCAACAACGCTCTTCAAATCCATTTTTTGGATAACCATACACATCAACTATCAAATGTTTCTTTTTGTTTAACAAAGTGTTGTTTAACTTTATAAATTTATCTGCCTTTTTGTTCGCAATAATGATTTCATCGTTTGCAATATAATCAAAGAAGAAAACCTTTCTTGCTTTTAAGAGTTTCTTGTTCAACATTTCTTTAACTGCTTTGTGAACAAGTTTGTGTCTAACATGTCCAGACTCTCCCTTCTTTCCATGAGTAAAGATGTAATCATAACTTTTATCAGCAAACTCTTGAATTCGTTTAATAACCTCTTTTACTGAAACATAACCAAGCTCTTCATCTTCTAAATCAGACATAAAACATTTTGCTTTGTATTCTTTACAAACCTTTCTGAACTTAGGGGCTCTGTCTTTATCATCTCTTCTGCATAAGCTGACAATTGTTGTGTCCCAATCATCTTTATGACTCAATAAAGTTCCTCCCATCCAAATTGTTTCATCATCAGGATGCGCAACAACAACTAAAACTTTTTTCTTCATCTGATTAAAAAGATTTTTCAAACTAAATAAATCTTTCTAAAAACTTTGATAAAAAAATTTATATACCTGCTTACAATTCACTAATCTATGTTAGTCAAGAGATACAAACACAATCCGATAATAACACCTGATTACAAACTTCTTTATGAAAGAGAATGCACATACAATCCTTCTGCTGTTGTTCACAAAAACAAGGTTTATTTAATCTACAGAGCTGAAGGAAGATATGGAAATTATATTTCCAAATTGTGTCTTGCTGTAAGCAAAGATGGATTTTATTTTGAGAAATACAAAGATAATCCTATAATGGCTCCAACAAGACCAGAAGAGAAGCGAGGAATTGAGGACCCAAGGATAACTAAAATAAAAAATACTTACTACATGACTTACACAGCTTATGAAAAACAACTTGCTCCAGAAAAACATAAGTTCTCTCTTTCTTTAGCAACCTCTAAAGATTTAAAATATTGGAAAAAGCATGGCAAAATCTTTAAGCAAATGAAAGCTGGATTGATTTTCCCAGAGAAAGTTAATAATGAGTATATAATGCTTGTTGGAGAAGGTATAATAAGAACTGCCAGGTCAAAAGATTTGAAAAAATGGAAATTAGATAAAAAGATATTCTTAAAACCCAGAAAAGGATTCTTTGACGAACGCTTAGTAGAAGTTGGTCCACCATTCCTTATTTTAAAAGACAGGATTATCATGATATATAACTCATCAGATCGCTATAAAAGATACGCGCCGTTCTATTTGATTCTTGACAAGGAAGACCCAACAAAAATTTTATATAGGAGTAAAACTCCGCTTATGTTACCAAAAGAACAATTCGAATTATATGGCAAAGTTAATGATGTAATTTTTGCTCAAGGATTAGTTAAATTCAAAAATAAATATCTGCTTTATTATGGAGGGGGAGATAAATGTATTGGTGTAGCAGAAATTGATATAAGAAAGTTCTAAAATGAAAATAGCTTACTTAGGGACATATCCACCAAGGGAATGTGGCATTGCAACCTTTACATATGATCTGGTCTCTGAAATAAATAAAAAATTTAATCCAAGATTAAAAGCCGAGATTATTGCTATGAATGACACTGGCAGCTTATATAATTATGGTGATGAAGTAAAGTACCAGATAAACCAGGCTGATGTTGAGGACTATATAACTGTTGCAAAAAACATAAATGAGGATGAGGAAATAAGTTTAGTGAATGTGCAGCATGAGTTTGGTTTGTTTGGGGGTGACTATGGTGAGTATCTTATAGCATTCTTAGAGAGTTTAAAAAAACCTGTTATTGTAACTTTTCATAGTGTTTTGCCTGAGCCAGAGAAAAAACAAAGAAATGTTGTAAGGGCGATAGCTGAAAGAAGCAAGGCATTAATTGTTATGGCTGATTCTGCAATAGGCATTCTTGAGGGGGATTATGGTATTGAGAAAAAGAAAATCTACAAAATACATCACGGTGCTCCTGACATCCCGATCAAGTTTGATAAGGAAAAATTAAAAAAAGAGTTAAGATTAGAAGGAAAATTTGTTTTACTTACTTTTGGAATGTTAAACAGAGGAAAGGGTTTGGAGTATGCTATCAAGACCTTGCCTGAAATTGTCAAGGAAAACCCCAACATCATGTACCTCATCGTAGGAGAAACTCACCCCCAAGTTAGAAAACATGAGGGAGAAAGCTACAGAAACGAATTAATGAAATTGGTTGAAGACCTTGGACTAAAAAAACATGTAAAATTCTATAATAAATATCTTCCTTTAGGCGAAATAATCAAGTTTTTGCAAGTAACAGATATTTATATTACTCCCTCTCTGGATCCTGATCAGATTGTTTCAGGGACTTTGTCTTATGCTTTAAGCTCCGGAACTCCAATAATAGCAACAAAATATACACATGCAAAAGAGCTTATATCAGATAACAGAGGAATATTAGTTGATTTTAAAAATCATGAGCAAATCAAGCAGGCAATTAATTTTCTGATAAAGAATGATAGATTAAGAGATGAAATGGCAAATAATGCTTACGAATATGGCAGAAATATGGTATGGAGCAAGGTTGCTTCTAAATATATGTATATTTTTCAAAAAACAGCAAAGAAAAAAGAAACACATTATGCTCTTCCAGATATAAATCTTGCTCATCTAAAAAAGATGACAGATTCTACAGGAATAATACAGCATGCAAAACATTCTGTTCCGGATAGAAACACAGGCTATACCTTAGATGATAATGCAAGAGCTTTAATAGTTGTAACAAAATATTATGAATTAATGAAGGATGGGGATATTCTTGATTTAATCACAATATATCTTGCTTTTATTAAACATTGCCAAAAAGAAAATGGGAATTTTTATACAACTCTTGCTTATAATCATGATTTTGTAAAAGAGCCAGAAAGTCAGGACTCTTACGGAAGAGCTATCTGGGCTTGCGGGACTTTAATAAATAGTTCTGTCTATGATAATATAAAACATAATGCAAAATTCATAATGAATAATTCCATAAGGATATTTAATAAAATACAAAGTCCAAGAGCAATTGCCTTTATGATTTTAGGTTTATGTGAATATTATAAAAGATATCAACACAAAGATTTGTATGAGAAGATCAAAATTTTAGCAGATAAACTTGTTGAATTATACAAAAATGAAAACTCAAAAGATTGGAGATGGTTTGAATCTTATCTAACATATTCAAATGGCGTTTTACCTGAGGCATTATTCTATGCTTATGATATTGTTAAAGATAAAAAATACTTAAATGTAGCTGTCGAATCTTTGAATTTCTTAAAAGAGATTATTATAATCAAAAATAAGATTGTTTTAGTAGGCCATCATGGTTGGTACAAAAAGAATGGCCAGAGGGCTTTATATGACCAGCAGCCAGTGGATGCATGCTCTTTGGTTAAAGCTTTCTTAGCAGCTTATAAAGTAACTAAAGAAAGAAGTTACTATAATAATGCGATCCTTTTATTTGAATGGTTTTTGGGAAGAAATAGTCTGAATAGAAGAATATATGATGATGTTACTGGTGGATGTTTTGATGGTTTAAATCCAAAAGAGATTAACCTGAACCAAGGAGCAGAATCAACAATATCTTATTTAATGGCTAGATTATACTTAGAAGAATCCTTCCAATCTAGATAGTTTCATCATTAGGGTGTGTAATTTTTATAATTAGAGATAACAGAATATTATTTGGTATTACTTTTCTTCACTAATTTATCTAAGAGTTTATTGAGATTAAGAGAAACAACAGCAATTCTTTTATCAGCTGCACCATAATAGATATACAGCCTTTCACCGAAAATAGCACTTCCTGTAGGAAATACAACATTATCCACATTACCATGTCTTTCCCATGTTTTTTCTGGAGAAAAAAGTGGTTCTTTTAAATGGCTTATTACTTTTGTTGGATCTTTTTTATTCAGCAAAGCTGCTCCTGCCCTATATATCTTTCCTTTATCCATATCATCTACACCATGATAAATTAAAAGCCATCCTCTATCAGTTTCTATAGGAGGGCATCCACCACCTATATTTCTGCTCTCGTACCAATACTTTGATTCAAGAATCACAAAATCAGACAATTTTTTAAAATATCTTTTCCAATACTGCAAAGTTAAATCCTTAAAATCTTTAAAATAGATTACTTGTATGTCTGGTAGAATCCTGTGCAATAATGCAAATTTTCCATTAATCTTTTTTGGGAATAAAAAGGCATCTTTATCCCATAATAATGCATCTTTTCCATTTCTGTCTTTAAAATATGATTCAAAAAGGAAATATCTTTCTTTTAATTTTGATGCACAATGGCGGAATATGTTCTCTGCTTTATCATATGTTATTTCTGCTGAGATTACACCTTTTTTTTCAAATTTTTTCAGGTCTTTGCTTGTTGCATAAGCTATACGCACATTTCCTCCATCATACGCAACATAGGTGAGATAATACGTTCCGTTAAGGAAAACAATTCTTGGGTCCTCAAGATTGTATTCATAATCTGCTTCTGGAACCAGTATTGGCTTTTTTGCCCTTTCTACAACATTTAGAGGGCCATCAAGTTTGCAATAACCAATTGTTGACCTATTGTTTTTATCCAAAGCGCGATAGAACATATACACATAATTTCCTCTCCTAATACAAGCTGGATTAAATACTCCTTTATTTTCAAATTTCAATTTAGTGGGTTTTAGAACAACACCTTCCCTCTTGACCAATACCATACAACAGTAAATTACATTATTGATTTATATATTTTTAGGTTACTTTTTTGAAAATATCTAATAAATAACCACAAACATTATAAAGTTTTTTTGTATTCTATATTACAAATGAAAAAGCTGAAGCATGTCCTTGAAGCACAGCAGTTTGACAGGGAACTTCTTGAAAAGATTTTTAAAATAGCGGATGAGATGAAACAGGTAAATTCTTCTGATATTCTGAAAAACAAGATTATGGCTTCTTTATTTTATGAGCCATCCACAAGGACAAGATTTTCATTTGAGACAGCAATAGTTAAGCTCGGAGGGAGGTTCATCACAACAGAAAATGCAAGGGAATTCTCAAGTGTAGCAAAAGGGGAAACTGTTGAAGATACTATAAAGACTCTAAACAATTACGTTGATATCATTGTCATGAGGCATTTTGAGGAAGGTTCTGCTAAGAAAGCAGCTTTAGTTTCGAAAATACCTATAATAAATGCAGGGGATGGAAAAGGGCAGCATCCTACACAATCTTTGCTTGACATTTATACTATAAAAAGCAAGTTAGGAAAAATAGATAACTTAAAGATAGCAATGGTTGGGGACTTGAAGAATGGAAGAACTGTTCGTTCATTATCTTATTTGCTTACAAAATTCAACAACATAAAAATATTCTTTGTTGCTCCTGATGTTTGTAAGATGCGGAAGGATATTCTAAAATATCTTGATAAAAAAAATGTAGAATGGCAGGAGGAAAATGATCTGAACAAAGTGTTGCCACAAGTTGATGTTGTTTACATGACCCGAATACAAAAAGAAAGATTCCAGAAAAATCTGGATGATTATAGACAGGCAAAGGGAAAATACATAATTGATCCCTCAAACATAAAGCTGATGCCTGAAAAAAGCATTTTGATGCATCCTCTGCCGAGGGTTGATGAGATTTCATCAGATGTTGATAATGATAAAAGAGCTATTTATTTTGAGCAGGCAAGGAACGGGTTGTATATAAGGATGGCTTTGCTTAAGATGCTGTTAACTTAAAATATCTTCTCTAAAACAATAAATATTATAAACCTAAATCAAAACATAAAATTTATGGCAGGAAAGACCCTTGATTTAAATTCTTTTTCAGAAGTAAAAGATGAAAAAAAACCAAAAGCATTAGAGCTAGCTAAAAAACAGAGAGAGATAAGCATAGCTGAATTCTTTGAAAAAAACAGGCATTTATTGGGTTTTGATAATAAAAAGAAGGCTTTGCTGACTGCAGTAAAAGAGGCTGTTGATAATTCATTGGATGCCTGTGAGGAAGCAGATATATTGCCAGAGATAAAGGTTGAAATATTAGATATGGAAAATGACCGCTTTAGAATAATTGTTGAAGATAATGGCCCTGGAATTGTAAAACAGCAGGTTCCTAAGATATTTGCAAAATTACTTTATGGAAGTAAATTTCACAGATTAAAGCAATCAAGAGGGCAACAGGGCATTGGAATAAGTGCAGCTGTTTTATATAGTCAATTAACAACAGGAAGAGCAGCGAAGATTACCTCTAAAATTTCTCCAAAGGATCCTGCCCATTATTATGAATTGAGGATTGACACTCAAAAAAACAAACCAGAGATTGTAACAGATCAGGTAAAGGAATGGATAAAGGACCATGGGGTAAGGATAGAGCTTGATATAGAAGGAAGCTATACCAAAGGAGACCAGAGTGTTGACCAATATCTGAAGGATACTGCTATTGTAAACCCCCATGTTAATATTATTTATACTAACCCTAAAGCAGAACAGATTATTTTTCCAAGAGCAACTGAGCAGAAACCAAAAGAGCCAAAGGAGATAAAGCCCCATCCTTATGGAGTTGAATTAGGAATTTTAATGAAAATGTTAAAATGGACAGAATACAGAACTTTGCAGAGCTTTCTAACAAACGAGTTTTCTCGTGTAGGTTCAGGAACTGCTAAAATAATATGCGAAAATGCTGCTCTATTGCCAAATACAAAGCCACAAAAATTAACAAGAGAGAATGCTGAAAGGTTAATAGAAGCTATAAGAAATACTAAAATTATAGCTCCTCCAACTGATTGTATAGTTCCAATAGGTTCTGATTTACTGGAAAAAGGTTTGAAGAAAGAGGTTAATGCAGAATATTATTGCTCTACTACAAGACCTCCTTCTGTTTATAGAGGAAATCCTTTTATTGTTGAAGCAGCTATTGCTTATGGAGGTAATTTATCAGCAGAGGATACTGTGCAGATATTAAGGTTTGCTAACAGGGTTCCTTTATTATATCAGCAAGGAGCTTGCTCTATTACAGATTCAATACAAAAAACTTCATGGAGAAGTTATGGGTTGCAGCAGTCAGGAAATAATATTCCGAACGGTCCTGCTGTTATTTTGGTTCATATTGCATCTGTCTGGGTTCCATTTACTAGTGAAGCAAAAGAGGCTATTGCACATTATCCTGAGATAAAAAAGGAAATAAAATTAGCTTTGCAGGAATGCGGCAGAAAATTAAGCAGCTATGTTTCTAAAAAAAGGAAGGTCAAGGATGAATTTAAGAAAAGAAGCTTTATAGAAAAATATATACCTCATGTTGCAGAAGCTCTGAAAGAATTATTGGATTTAAGCGAGGTAAAAAAAGGACAGGTTGAAAAAAGCCTTAATAAATTATTAGAGAAAAAAAGAGGCAAATTAGAAAAAATGGATTTTGATGAAGAAGCAAATATTGATTATGATGAAGAGTTTGCTTCAATAGGTAAAAATGAAGACTAAAGAAAAGATTTTGCAGATAGCCAAGGATGTTTACAATAAAATTATCAATAAAAAAAGCCCTGAGCTGAAGATGCCTATACGTTCATTAAATAATGTAAAGTATGATGAAAAGGATGGTTATTTTGAATTATTGGGAAAATTAAAGGAAAGAACCCTGACAGCTTCCACAATAAGAACCTTTGCCCAAACCTTAAGAATGATGGCTCTATCCAAAGAAATAATTGAAACAGATGACATGGCTACAAAAAGAGAAGCTTACTATACTGCCTATAACTGGGATGAAGCAAGGTTTAATTCTCAACCAGAATCAGATACTGTCATGGACGATGTAGAAGCAATGATGATGGTTAATCGTGAACAATTAGGTTTTATACCTGAAGAAAAGGGAGGGGATATTGCAGGAAACCTGATTGTCATAGACAAAGGTGAAAAAGGAAAAGAGATAAGAATAGACTGCTCAAAGATGG
>CAZENX010000010.1:18230-20572 GCA_964513865.1 uncultured Methanosarcinales archaeon
GCTTATTCTGTTCCAAGTTTAGTTGAAGAACTGAAGTTTGAAACTAATGCAAAGTTTATTTTAACAATAGAAACAGCAGGTATGTTCCAAAGATTAGTCAAACATAATTACTGGAAAAAAGCCAATTGTATCTTAATAAGCATGGGAGGTGTACCAACAAGAGCCTGCAGAAGATTTATAAGAAGATTAAGTGATTCTAAAAAGTTGCCTGTTTATGTTTTTACTGACGGTGATTTTTACGGTTACTTTAATATATACAGGACATTAAAGGTTGGCTCTGGAAATGCCGCTCATATTAATGAATTCTTTTGTGTTCCGAATGCCAAATTCATTGGCGTTACTCCCCAGGATATTATTGATTATAAGCTGCCAACACATCCATTGAAGGATGTTGATGTTAAACGTGGTAAAGATGCCTTGAAGAATGACCCTTTTGTTAAACATTACAGAGAATGGCAGAAAGCTATTAAATTACAATTACAGCTAGGTAAGAGGGCAGAGCAGCAGGCATTTGCCAAATATAACCTGAATTATGTTATGGACAAATACTTACCTGAAAAGTTGAAGAATACTAAGACTTGGTTGCCATAAATAATAAGCTTTATATATAATTATTTTTATTTCGTATTGTGATAGTATGAATAATGTAAATTATTCAATTTTTCCGAACTCAATAATGTTCCCCCCAGCTATTCAAAATAAATTTATTAAGGGGATTTCTGAGGCATTAAAAGATAATAATCTGGATGATCTAGATGATTACAATGAAGAGGATATAAAATTAACCAAGATTTTAGAAAACTCCGCGGGATGTTGTAATCTATATTTTGAAAATAGAGAAATAAAAGATGCTCTTATTGTTTATAATAAATTTATAGAGCAATACAAGAAAAATTGCCCTACAAAAGATCTTGTTGGATGTGAAGGTATTTTATTAAAAAAAGATGGGAAGATGTATGCGATTTTAATAAAAAAATAATTATAATCATTAATTATCTTATTCTTAGGAAAATATTTAAATATACTTCGCTTTTTCTGAAATTATATTGCTTTATAAAGGACCTGTAGCCTAGTCTGGAGAATTAATGTTCGGGCAAATAAGGCGACAGCCTTCTATTTCAAACCGGAGGTTTGTAATCCTTCAAAACCCGGTTTTGAAGTAAGCTGTAGATCGTGGGTTCGAATCCCACCAGGTCCATGCGAAGGTAGCCAAGCGGCTTAAGGCGATCGGCTGCAACCCGATTATTCGAGGGTTCAAATCCCTCCCTTCGCTTATTAAAATGAAAAAACAAATTCGTGTAATAGGCATTGATGATGCTTCTTTTGATAAGTTTAAAGATAAAACTGTTCTTGTTTTGGGAACAATCTACAGAGGTGGAGATTTTATGGATGGTCTTGTATCATGCTATGTTGATAAAGATGGTTCAGAAGCAACTGATAAGATAATAGAGATGATTAACAATACAAAGTTTAAACCTCAATTACAATATATATTACTAGATGGCATAGCTGTAGGAGGATTTAATGTTATAGATGTTGAAAAATTATCAAAAGAAACCAGCTTGCCAGTTATAGTTGTAATAAGAAGTTATCCAAATTTTAAAGAAATTATTGATGCTTTAAAGAAGCTAAAGATGGAAAAGAAAATTAAATTAATTGAAAAGGCAGGGGAGGTTATAAAAATAGGAAAGATATATGTTCAGTTAACCAACATAGATGAAAAAGAAGCTGAAAAATTATTGAAAATATTATGCACTCATTCTTATTTCCCCGAGCCAATAAGAGTAGCACATATAATCGGCTCTGGCTTAATCAAAGGAGAAAGTCATGGACGTGCATGAATCCTTGTAAAATAATTCAAACTGTTTATTATAATACCTGCCATTAGCAGAATAAAAGCTTTTATTACTGAAATTTTTATTATTATGAAAAACATTCCTTTAAAGAAATTCTCTGGAAATAATTTTATTATATTTGAATCAGCTGGAAACAAATAGTTAGTTTCAAAAAATACTATATGGAATTTATCAAATAAGAAACTAAAATCTATAAAATATGAAATTACAAATATCAAAATTGTGAGAATACTCCCAAATATCAACACAGAGGTTAAAGATTTAAAGAAATCATCTGTTGTTTTGTAATATAAAATAAAAAACAAGACCATTAAGAATATTGAGGCATAATATGCTATAATTACTTTATTAATTAATCTTTTAACATCCTGCAAATGTAATGACTCAGGTTCATTAAAAAAATCTGTTTCTAAAATTTTTTCATATCTAAAGTAATTGATTAATGTAGCAGTTATATTTTGAGCTTCTGTTTTGTTTATATTATCA
>CAZENX010000011.1:0-17724 GCA_964513865.1 uncultured Methanosarcinales archaeon
TGTTCTTAGTTTGTCAAACTCAAAAACATTGTTTCCTTCTCTTACATAACTATCAATCAAGCGGTCATACATTAGGTCTCTGGTGTAAATCTCAAACTGATGATTGTTTATTTTAATAGCAATATCCTTTAAATCCACATCATTGCTGAACAACATAGTTAAATTTACATCTACTGTGTCATTTTCAACTTTTCTATATTGTTTTTCTGTAAGCTCAAAATAATATATTGGGTATATCAATTCTTTTAATGTTGTTTCAACCTCCACAGAGTAGATGGAATAGGTGCCTTTTTCTGATTTAAATATTAGCTTATTCTCCCCCTCAATTATCTTTCTAGGGTCTATTGTTATTGTATTCAAGATTCCACAATCAGGTACCATTGAGTATATATTCTCATTATTTAAGGTCACATCAAGAGGCCCTACTTTTGTTAATTTGCAGTCTGCTATGAATTTTAATTTTACTTTTTCTAAATTATCTTTTTCCTCTTCTGTTATGTAGAAGAACTGCTTGCTCTCTAATCCAGAAACATCAGTTATATCTGCTGTTATTTTTACATTCTCAAGATTAAATTCATTTGTCTGCCAGAATAATGCTCCTGGTCCAGAGACTTCTAATTCCAAAACATTCTTTTCCTGGATATATTTATCAGGTAAATTAATTGGGGTAGGGTTTTGGTTTCTTATTGCTCTATTAGCTACCAAATTCCCATTTAAATAAACTATTAAGTTACCTCTTCTAACAGGAGCTGAAAATGAAAGCAAGATATTTTCTGTATGTTCCGGAGATAATACATTAAATGTTATGTTCTTGAACTCCTTTCTGAATATGCTTCTTTTTATTTTTAGAGAATCAATCTCTTCTAAAACATTCGCTTCTGTTGTGCTATAAAGACTAAATGCTTGTAAATCATGTTCGTATTCGTCTACTTTGAGATAATCTAAGGTGCCTGGTTCTTTTAATAATAATGTCAGATTACCAAGTTCTTCAGAAACCCCCTCTTCTTCTTCAGTTTCATTCTCTCCAAGCAACTCAGCTCTTTCTGCAGGAGGAATAAATAGAATATACAAAATAATCAATGCAGCTATTAGTCCGACTAATCCAGCTGCGCCTCCAGCCTGCCCTCTTTTCCTTTTCATATAGTCATAAAATGAAAACTTATATATATAAACTTTTTCTTTTTATTTGATATGAAAATACTACATAAAAACATTAAAAAGAACATAATAAAAGTAAAAATAGAGAATTTAGATGACCTTTGGTATTTAAATTATATCCTGGATAAAGGAGATTTTATTAGAGGACAAACTCAAAGAAAGGTAAAAGTTGGAACAGAAAAAATAAAGCAAGTAAAGAAAACAGTTTTTTTAAAAATAAGAGCAGAGAACATAGAGTTTCATAAATATTCAGATGTTCTTAGAGTTTCTGGAATAATTGTTGAAGGCCCAGAAGATGTTCCAAAAGGCAGTCATCATACAATTAACGCTGAAATTAATTCTGTTATAACAATAGAAAAAGAAAAATTTCTAAAATATCAGCTTGAAAAACTAGAAGAAGCTACTAATGTAAAGTTGCCAAAAATATTAATCTGTGTAATGGATAGAGAAGAGGCCTTTTTTGCTTTACTCAAGACATATGGTTATGAACTTTTATTTAAGCTGGAGGGAGAGGTTCAGAAAAAAAGAATAGAAGAAAAGATAAAAAGCACCTTTTACCCAGAGATAATAAGACTTTTAGAGGAATATAATAAAAGATATAAATTGGATAATGTTGTTCTGGCAAGCCCTGCTTTCTTCAAGGAAGACCTTTTTAAAGAGATAAAAAACCAAGATTTAAAGAGAAAGATAGTATTAGCAACATGCTCTTCAGTAAAAGAGGATGCAATAAATGAGGTTCTGAAAAGACACGAAGTAGAAGAAGTTTTAAAGAAAGATCGCATAGCAAAGGAGATAAATCTTGTCGAACGCTTATTAACAGAGATATCAAAAAACAACTTGGCAGTGTATTCATTTAAGGAAACAAAAAAGGCAACAGAAGCAGGTGCTGTTTCTGAGTTATTGGTAACAGACAAATTCATACAAAAAAAACGTCAGACAGATAAATTTGAGGAAATTGACAATTTAATGAAGTTAATAGAGGAGTTAAAAGGCAAAATATATATAATAAGCTCTGAACATGACGGAGGAAAAAAACTGGATGGTTTAGGAGGAATAGCAGCTATATTAAGATATAATATATCTTATTAATTCTACATATTAGAAATGAGAAATATTTATATATTAGTATCACTCTCCAATAGCTAATCACTACTGTGGGTTCAGGTGATACCCTTTTATTGAAGTAAAAAAACGTAACATATTAATAGTAGTAGTATCTATTTATTAGAGAAAAGGGGTGATTTTTACTTCCTTTTTGGAGGTTTGGGTATGATTGTCAAAAATGAATTTTTAAGCCGGCTTAGAAGATACTTTAATCTAAACTTATATGAAGTTAAAATTTGGACAGCCCTGCTTTCTCGAGGGGTTTCAACCGCAGGTGAGCTTTCTGACATAGCTAATGTCCCTCGTTCTAGAAGTTATGATGTCTTGGAAAGCTTGGAGAGAAAGGGTTTTGTAGTGATGAAGCTTGGTAAACCAATCAAGTATATAGCGGTTCCACCAAATGAGGTGGTAGAGAGAGTAAAGAAAAACTTTAAAAATGATGCAGATGAGGCAATAAAAAAGTTAGAGGATTTAAAAGAGACAGAGGTTATTAAGGAGCTAAACACCCTGCATACGCAAGGAGTAGAGCTTGTAGAGCCTACTGACCTAAGTGGTAGCTTGAGAGGAAGACATAACCTGTATAATCATCTTGAGCTTACTATTAGAGGAGCAGAAGAGTCAGTAACCATAATGACTACATCGCAGGGTTTTCTGAGAAAGGTTGAAGGTTTCAAACCTGTTTTTGAGCAATTAAAAAAGAGAGGAGTAAAAATAAGAATAGCAGCTCCATTGACTTCTGAAACAAAGAAAGCAACAAAAGATTTAGAAGGTATAGCAGAGGTTAGAAATACAGATACAAAAGCAAGGTTTGTTATAGTGGATGGCAAAGAGATAATATTTATGGTTTTGGATGATTCAGAGGTTCACCCAACATATGATATTGGAATATGGGTAAATACCCCTTTCTTTGCTTCTGCCTTGGAAAGCTTGTTTGAATTGGCATGGAAAGAGATGAAAGCTGTTAAAGAAGTATCTAAATAAATCTTTATTCTATTTTCTTTTAATATATTTTTATTAATTTCAAAAGATTTTTATAGGTTTCATATTTAATAAGTTAAAATGGAAATAAATAGATTAATAGAGACATTACATCCTCTAGAAAGGAAAGTATTGCCTGTTCTTAGCAAAGTAAAAAAATTAAATGAAATAATATCCATGACAGGGTTAAAGGAAGTAGAAGTAATGCGAGCTTTGCAATGGATGCAAAATAAGAATATAATAAAAATAAATGAAGATTTAAAGGAGGTGGTTGTTCTTGATAAAAATGGGTTTAAGTATACAAAAGAAGGCTTGCCAGAAAAAAGGTTCTTAAAAACAATTAAAGAAAAGCCATTAAAAGCAGATGAAATTAAGAAAAAAGGAAATTTAGATGCCCAAGAATTTAATGTTTGTATTGGCATATTAAAAAGCAAGGTTGCTATTGACATAAAAAAAGACAAAGACATGATTATTTCAATAACTGAGCAGGGAAAAAGATTATTGGAAAAAGAAAGCCTTGAAGAACAATTCCTAAAAAAACAATTTCCTTTGGAAATAAAGGATTTAAAACAAGAGGAAAGATTTGCTTTTGAAAATCTTAAAAAAAGAAAAGACATTATTAAACAAGAGTTAGTAAAGGAAAGATCAGCAGAATTAACAAATTTAGGAAAAGAAATTCTAAAAAAAGGAATTTCCCAAAAGGACGTTATAGATTCACTTACCCCAAATATAATAAAAAAAGGAGAATGGAGAAATAAAAAATTCAGAAGATATGATGTAAAAATTAATGTTCCTAAGATATATCACGGAAGAAGACATTTTGTTAATGAGGCAATAGAATATGCAAGGAGGATATGGCTTGACATGGGATTCAAGGAGATGGAAGGCCCTTTAATCCAAACATCTTTCTGGAACTTTGATGCTCTGTTTACAGCCCAAGATCATCCTGTTAGAGATTTACAGGATACATATTTTATAAAAAACCCTGAAAAAGGCAAATTACCTGATATTAAATTAGTTAATGCAGTTAAAACTGCTCACGAAAAAGGTGTAAAAAATAGCAGAGGTTGGCAGTATAAATGGAACTCAGAAGAAGCAAAAAAGAATGTTTTAAGAACCCATACAACTGTTTTATCTGCTCAGACTATTGCAAAATTAAAAGAATCAGACCTTCCTGCAAAATTCTTTGCTGTTGGAAAATGCTTTAGGAATGAGGCAGTAGATTGGGCACATCTTTTTGAGTTTAACCAGACAGAAGGCATTGTTATAGACCCAGATGCTAATCTAAGGCATCTAATAGGCTATCTGAAAGAGTTTTTCAGGAAAATGGGATTTCCAAAAGCAAGGTTCAGGCCTGCTTACTTCCCATATACAGAACCTTCTCTTGAAATAGATGTTTATCATCCTGTCCATAAAAAATGGATAGAGCTTGGAGGAGCAGGCATATTCAGACCAGAGGTTGTTGTTCCTTTATTAGGAAAAGATATTCCTGTTTTGGCGTGGGGCCCTGGTTTAGACAGGATAATAATTGATTATTATAATATTACTGATATAAGGGATTTATACAAGAATAATATAAAGCAATTAAGAGAAATAAAAGCTTGGTTGAAATAAAATGGGAAAAATAAAATGCCAACAATAAATGTTAATAAAAAGGTCTTTGAAAAATTAGTAGGAAAAAAGCTGCCGCTTGAAAAACTAAAAGACAGAATTTCTATGTTAGGGACTGATTTAGAGGAAATAAATAATAAAGAGATTATAGTTGAGATATTTCCTGATAGACCTGATATGCTTTCTGATCAAGGTTTTGCTCGTGCTTTTAGTTCTTTTATCGGAACAAAGAGAGGTTTGAAAAGGTATAATGTAAAGAAGTCTAATGAAAAGGTTATTGTTGAAAGTTCTTTAAAAAATGTAAGGCCTTATACAGCCTGTGCAATAATCAAAAATTTGAAATTTGATGATGAAAAGATCAGAGAAGTTATTCAAATACAGGAAAAATTACATGTTACATATGGGAGGAACAGAAGAAAGGTAGCAATAGGGATATATCCTTGTGAGAAAATAAAATTTCCTATTTACTTTAAAGCAGAGGAACCAAAGAAGATTAAGTTTAGGCCATTAGAATTTCCTTCTGAGTTAACAGCAGATAAGATATTACAAAGACATCCTGCAGGAAGAGATTATGGTCATTTACTGGAAGGTTTTAAGAAATTCCCTGTGTTTAGAGATGCAGAAGGAATGGTTCTTAGTGTTCCTCCAATCATCAATTCCCATGATACTGGTAAGATTACAGAGAAAACTAGAGATATCTTTATAGAATGCAGTGGCTTTGATTTCAAGGTTCTGAAGAAATGCCTTAACATGATAGTTACTGCCTTTGCAGATATGGGTGGGGAGATTTATTCAATGGATTTAATTTATAAAGATAAAGATAAGAAATTTATTAGCCCTGATTTAACCCCAGAGAAGATAAAAGTAGATATAAATTATGTGAATAAAATCCTCGGATTAAATATAAAAGAAGGGGACATTAAGAAATATCTTGAAAGAATGGGATATGATTACAAAAATAAAACTGCTTATGTTCCTGCATACAGAACGGATGTAATGCATCAAATAGATTTAGCAGAGGATATAGCAATTGCTTATGGATTTGAAAATCTTAAAGAGGAGATACCAAGTATAGCAACCATTGCAGAGGAATCTAAATTTCATACTTTTAAAAATAAGATTGCAGATGTTCTGGTTGGCTTAGGTTTTCTTGAAACCTCTAGCTATGCTTTAACTAATAATAAAATACAGAACATAATGATGAACACTCAGCTTGATTTAATTGAAGTAAATAATCCCTCTTCAAAAGATTATTCCAAGCTAAGAGCTTGGGTCCTGCCCAGCTTAATGCAGATTTTATCAGAGAATAAACATAATGATTATCCTCAAAGATTGTTTGAAATGGGTTTTGTATTCAAAAAATCAAAAAAGACAGAAACAAAAACAGAGGAAAATATAAGGTTAGCTACAGTGATATGTGAAGCAAAAACAGACTTTACCCAGATAAAGCAGGTATTTGATGTTCTAATGAAAACTTTAAATCTAAAATATAAAATGAAGGAAACAGAACACAATAGCTTTATAGTTGGAAGAGTTGCTCGTGTCTCTGTTAAGAATAAGGATGTAGCTTATATTGGAGAAATGCATCCAAAAATCATAGAGAACTTTGGCTTAGAGTTTCCTGTTACAGCTTTTGAATTAAATCTTACAGAATTATTTGAATTATTGTAATTAATTTATTCTAATAAGAATTATTTATTCAGGCTCTCTGAGATAGTCATCTTTTATCTCTTTCATTCTTTTAATCTTTTTGTCTAATTCCTTAATCATATAATCAAGCTCTTTTGCCTCAAACTCCCTTCCTTTTTTAGGAACAAACATTTTTCTTAATTTTAATTCCCTTCTCTTCTTGATGGCTTTATCCAATTCTTTAACTAATTTGTTTATGGTTCTTACACCTGTTTTTAGACCTTTAAACCCGAACTTGCCAACATGCCTTATTACCTTCATTCCTGTTACGCTTTCATACATAAAACCTTTTACAGGGTCTATTGCAACGACATTAAATAACAACTTTGAATCTGGTATAAACTCAACTTTTCTTTCTTCCCTGAATCTTGGAAGGAACAATAAAACAAACATTAACCTCAGAAAGCCAGATATTAAAAATATGATTAGAAGATTAGAAATAAAGAACTTTGGGGCTATCACTATCTTTGCAAAAAAACCACCTAAAGCTGCCCCAGTAAATACAGCAACACCATAAAAAACATTGAAATATGCATTGCAACGAGCTCTTTTTCCAGAAGGTACAGCATCAAAAATAAAATTCGCACTGCTAAGATTGAATCCTGCCCAAACAAAACCTGCAAAAAGTTGTAAAAAGAAAAGATACCTGACAGAAGCAGAAAATATCCACATTACTGGTATAAATGGTATCAGGAAAGCGGTTACTGTCATTATCTTTTTGTTTCCGAACTTATCTCCATATCTTCCCCAATAAGTCATTGTTAGAAATGATGTTACTGTGGCAATGCCAATTATTAATGTATATTGGGCATAGCTAAACCCAAGTTCACGAAGCATATAAACAGCAAAAAATGGAGTTGATATAGAAACAGCAAACCTGAAGAAGAACATAAATAAAACAAACCTTCCATAGTTTGAATGTTTCATTCTTTTTATGAAAGAAAAAAATGTAAAGTAGTCTTTTTTTTCAACAATATATTTTGGCTCATACATCTTCTTGATATAACGATAAGAAATTAGTCTTGCTACAAGTGCAGTCATGAAAATAAAACCAAAACCTATGAATGGGTTAATTTTTGTAAACGCATTCAAGATAAAACCAGCTGCAAATACAGATGAAAATGCAAAAAACCCGATAATTCTGTTCCTTAAACCAAAATACCTTCCTCTTTTATTTTCTCCTACTAAATCCCCCATCCAGCTGTTCCACGCAGGCAAACCAAAATAACCTGCAATATAATAAATTGAGAAAAATATTATCAGATAAATAACATTTTTTGTTAAATAAGGAATTAAAAACAAAGGAAACCAGATTAATGCCTGAATAAGAGCAGACAACATTACGATATTTTTTCTTTTTTTGTACCAATCAGTTATTTTTGCAGATACTAACTGGAACAAAGAAGCAAGCAACAAAGGTATTGATATTAGAAAAGCAATTTGTGGATTGGTTGCATTCATGGCTATGGCAAACGGACTCACATAGTTTTCTCCAAATCCTTGCATTATCGAATAAAAAGAACCATCTTTTATAGAATGCCTTAAACTGGCCTCTTTCTTATGTTCTATAGTAATCTCTTCATTCAGGTTTTTCATTTTATACTCTTTTTACTATCTATACTTATTATAGAAGGAGTTATTAATATAGTTTATTATGTTTTTATTTTTTTATCTTTTTCCCTTTTCTTCTGAATAATCCCAATACCTTCTTCTTCCCTTCTTTTTCCTTTTTAACCTTCTTTTCCTTGATGTCCCCTTTCTTTTTTACTTCTTCAGTTCCTTTTTCTTTTTTTGCTTTCTTTTTCCTTTTTCCCTTTTTTTCAGAAACAGGAACCTTTAATTTCTTTAATTCTTTAATAACAGCATCATGAGAAGCGTTTTTCTTTATCTTTACTACTTTATCCAAAGGTTTCAAATGTATGATATTGCACTTTCTTCTTCTTGTTTGCCCATCTATTAAAACAAATTTATCATCTATCTTATCTACTATAACACATTTTTTATTAGCGTCTCTTCCTGCAATCTTTACACATAGTCTTCCTATTTCAAACATTTTTACCTGTTTAACTCCTTTATTTTCTCTCTCATGCATTTGCTGCAGAGAACTCCTCCAAAAGGTCTTGAAGGTCTTTTTTTAGTCTTTGCAAGGTTCTTCATTTTTGTTGGTAGTTCTCTTGGAACGCCCTTCAATATAGCGCCACAGTTACTGCATCTTGCTTTAGAAGGCTTTCTTTTTTTATACCTTACAGTAACTTTATTTCCTGTAATTTTCTTGAAAATTCTCCTGAAAGTTCTTGATTTTTGCTTACCTGGTCTCATAGTGCTAAGGATTTAGATTCTATTTATAAAGATTTCTGTTGCCAGCAAAGTAATAGAAAAACTTAAATACTTACTGCCATTCACATTCTTTGTTAAAATGTCAATAAGATTGCTTGTTTTAGATGTTTTAAAACCCCATGAACCAAGTATAATAGAATTAGCAAGAACCATTTCAAACATAAAAGGTGTAACTGGTTGCAATTTTGCAGTGTTTGAGATAGACAAGAAAGTGGAGAATGTAAAGGTTACAGTAGAGGGCTCAAATATCAATTATGAAAAGATAAGAGAAATACTTGAAAAAGCAGGAGCAACAGTTCATTCAATAGATGAAGTGGCAGCTGGCAAAAAGGAAGTAAAAGAAGTAAAAACACCTCAAGATAGAGAATCAAAGTTTTTAAGATAATCAATAAATTTTTAATAACTTTCTAAGTGTTGTGCTGAATAATAGTGAAAAGATAATATAAGTTCCTAACCAGCCAATACCTCCTTTTTTCCACATGAGCAAATCAAAAGGAAGCGGTATATATATTACTTGTTTATTGCTTATTTCAATCTTTTTAATAAAAGAGTTTCTCACATTCTCTATTGGAAGTTTGTACTTTCTTTCATTCGTAATCAAAATCTCTTTTTGGTAAATCTTGTCATTATGTTCGAATTCAAGCACATATTCTCCTGCTTCTCCTTTTAGCGTCCATATCACTTTTCCATCCTCTATCTTTTGCTTTGCTTTATCAATATCTAATTCTGGTGTAGCACTTAAAGTTACATTACCCATAACCCCTTCATTTAAATATATCGTAACTTTAAATTCTTCATTTGGTTCCAAAGGGTAATAACCCATGTTGGCATTAAGCCAGCCAAATATTAAGAATAGAGGAAGCAATGTAATCAGTGTAGGTTTTAATGAACTTGTCATATACTGCATGTTCTTTTCCATTGTTTTTTTCTGAATCTCCATCATCTTTTTAGGGTCGTGCCTATATTTTTTCATCTCTGCTTGTGAAGTTTTTATACCATCTCTTAATTCCTTCATTTTCTTCTGGTTAGTAAGCAGTTTATATACAAAAATTATAATTAAACTAATCACAAGAGAAATAATCATTATAGTTAATATAGGTGGTAACTTTAACAAAGGTCTTAATACAGGGTCTAATATAGCATTTCCTATAACCATTATTCTCCACCTATGAATTTTCTCATCATTGGATTCATATCATACATATGTTGTTTAGCAATTTCTTCGTATAACTTGAATACAATCATTACTGCTAACAATATAGCAGTACCTCTGGCAAGAGCACCTGTTAAATCCGCTATGCCTGATAAAAAGCCTATTGCTAATCCTCCCATAACTGTAAGAGGCCATATATACCTGCTCAATAATCTTTCTAAAACCCTTTGGTCTCTTCTAAAGCCAGGTATCTGTAAGCCAGAAGACATCATCTGTTGTGCTTGGCTTCTCGCATCCATTCCAGAGCTTTGCATCCAGAATATTGAGAATACAACTGCTCCTGCCATTAAAATTAATAGATAAACAATTGCATGAGCTGCTATACTCCATGACATCGTACCTCTGATTATATTTCCTACAATATTTGGAGCCTCTAACCAAGTAACTAAACCAGTTGAAGGAGTATTACCTACAAATGTTCCAAGCAGATATATCCCCCTATTCTGTAATAATCTTGCCCAAAGCTGGATATTGGCCATTAAAGCTGATATTAAAATAATAGGAATAACGCTTGTGTAAATAAAGTTAAGAGGCCATCTTATTCCATGCCCTCTGATACGGCCAAAGCTAAGAGGAATCTCTATTTTCATTGCCTGTGCAAATACAGCAATTGCAAAAACAAGGACAGTAGCTAATATTGCAGCTAATGCCAAGCCTGCACTTATAGGGTCTCCTCCTGATAATGAAGTAAAGAGGGCCCAAACTTTTCCAACAGGTTCTTGAGCAGCTGCAGCCCACATAAAATTACCAGCAGAATCAAAAGGACTGAATGCCCTGATAAAAAGCCGCCTACCAACTCCTGCCACAATAAATAAGCTTATTCCTGAGCCGAAGCCCCAGTTTTGGATAACCTCATCCATAAATAGAATGAGGATGCCTCCTAAAAATAACTGGAATACTAATAATAATTGCAATTGTAAATATATGGAAGGAGCAGTTTCTGCTAGTCCTGCTGTTGGAGCTAAGCCACCCATAAATACAAACACAATAGCTTCAAAGATAATAAAAAAGATAGCCATCAATTTTTGTAATCCTTGGAAAGTTCTTTTACCTTCATGTGTTGTTAAATCAAACTTTAATATTCCTGAACCGTTCAATAATTGCAAAACAATAGAAGCTGTTACAATTGGTCCTATTCCGAGAGTCATTAAACTTCCAAAGCTTGCTCCCAGAATTATTTCAAGCTGTTCAAATCTAAATTCATTCTGAGGGTCTAATCCAAACAGAGGAATTGCTCCAAGAATGTAAAATATAACTAAGATAAGCAAAGTCCACTTTAATTTTTCTTTAAAAGATAATCTTCTCTGCTCTGGCTTTGAAACTGCTGGCAGATTAAATAATATGTTTTTTAGTAAAGCCATTTTTAAGTTTTAAATTTAATTCGTTTATATAATTTATTCTTTTGTTTCTTTTTCTGCTACTTCTTCAGTCTTTTCTTTCTTAATATCTTCTTTATCCTCTTTTACTTCCTTAACTTCTTTACCTTCAAGCTCGTCTATAGGTTCTTTTTTCTCTCCTTTTTCCTCTTTAATTTCTTCTGCATCAGGCTTTTTCTCTTTCTTCGGTTTTTCTTTTACCACCAAAACATTTACCTTTCCACCCTTGCTTTGTATCTTTTCAATAGCTTTCTTTGAAGCAAAATTAACATTAATTTCTAGTTTATTTGTTCCTTTTCCTTTACCTAATAATTTGTCATAACCCATCTTTTTAAGATCAATAAAAATAAGATTGCCTTTCTTTTCAGCATGTTTTTTTTCTAAAAACCTTGTTAGTTGTTGTTCTATTTTTTCAATATTTATGGTTTTCAATTTTTCTGATTTTCTTTTTTTCAAGCTTTTAAAACCAAACTTGCCAAAATACTTTTTGTTTTTTTGAATACTTGGTTTTTTAGCATCCCCTCTTTTGCCAGAGCCAGCCATGCCTCTGCCTCCTCTGCTTCCAGCTCCACGATGCTTTTTCATAGCACCATAGCCGTGCGTCTTGGAACCTCTTTGCTTCTTTACTTTCTTTTTCCTAAATTTCATTTTAATCAAATTCCAAATTATCTAATATTCATAACATCTTTTTTATTAAGTTATTAATCTTTTCTCCTCTATAACCTAAAGCCCCTCCAGACTTGAAGGAGACTTTTATGCCTTTTCTTTCAAAACCGCCTTTAGGGGGACTTAATCTAAATGGTTTTATTCTTCCTTTATGGTCTTTCTTAGCTTTCTTCATCAACAAATCCAGAACCTCTTTTTTTATTTCACCATAAGTTGTATAATCTTTTACTATTTTTGCCATTCCAATAAAAACAGGTGTTTTATCTACTACAACACAAGAGTTCTTTTTATACAGCCTTAACATACTTAAAGTATCTTTTATCTTCTTTTTTACTCCTGCTTCACCCCTTATTCTGATAATAGCTAGTTTTTCTTTAGTCTCTTTCTTCATTTCTTTCTTTTCCTTTTTAGCTATTTTTTTATTCGCTTTTTTGTTCTCCATTTTCAACTTTTCCTTCCTTTATCCCAAGATTCTTTATATCAATTTCTTTAATCTTTGTTTTCATCAGTTGCTTTAATGCAGAAAAACAAGCATAAACAAGATTCATTTTGGTTTTAGTCTGACCTTCTGTTTTTGACCATACATCCTTTATTCCTGCTAATTCTAGAATCTTTGCACACTCCTTTTCTATAACTAATCCAGTTCCTTTCGGGGCAGGTATTAGCTCTATTCTGACAGAGCCGGATTTACCTTCTACTTTAAATGGTATGCTATGAGGACTACCGCAACCACACTGCCATGACCCACAACCTCTTCTTATCTTGATTATGTTTAATTTAGCGTTTCTAAAGGCCTTTTCCCTTGAAGGTACTGTTTCTCTGGATTTTCCATAACCTATCCCTACTATGCCATTTCTATTTCCCACAACAGCTATAGTGGCAAATCTTGGTTTATTGCCCTCGCTTGTCTTTTTCTGTGTCTGCTTGAATACTCTTCTCTGGCCGCCTCCAAACTTTCCCTTTGATTGCCCTATAAGTAAGAGATCATTTTCTAAGTCAGGAACAAGCAAATCAACTATTTCAGATTCAAGAACAGGTACACCTTTATCCAATATTTCATCTATCTCTTTAATCTCATTATTCTTTACTTTTTTACCTACTGATGTTTTTGGTTTCCAGTCTTCTTTTACTGCTTCTTTGGTCTCTTCTCTCTTATCCAATCTTTTCTCTTTTATATCTCCAGTCTTTTCCTTTACCATTTTAACCTTTTGTTATCTTGTCTTTTATCTCTTTGAACTGCTTTTCAAAACCTTTAGCGTCAATCTTGTTTTTCTTATATTCACTTATATGTTTACCTTCAATTCTTTCTTGTTTTGGAAAAACACTATCATCTGCTTTTATTTTTAATCCAGCTTCTTTAGCTCCTTTTAATGTAGCGTACAATCTCCCTCCTTTAACAGGACTTTGTAACCCAAGGTCAAGAACAGTTTCTTTTCCTTTTGCTTTATTTCCTATTAATAATCCAACTAAATAAGCTGTAGGAATATTCCCTTTATTAAACTTCCAACCATATTTATTTAATTCATTTGAATGAGCGCTTGCTATTATCTTATCTCCTTCTGGATGATATTCTATAACCTGAGCTATTATGTTTTTGTTAAACTTTCTGATAACCAATCTAAGTTTTCTTGATTTGAGCAAGGCTAATCTTTTCTTATAATTGGTTTTGCCTTCCCTTCTTCTTCTATATGCAATAGGTTTTTTATTTTTTCTTGACATTTTTCTTTATGGTTTTTACTTTTTTTGACCCTTTCTTTGTTTTTTCTTTAATCTTCTTTTCCTTTTTTTCTTTCTCAGCTTTATCTTCCTTTTTAGTTTCTTCTTTCTTTTTTTCCTCCTTAACCTCTTTCTTCTTCACAACCTTTTCCTTCTTCTTCTTGATTAAATCATGCTCTTCAAGGTAAATCTTGATATGCCTTTTACTTCTAAAGAACCCTCCTTTTGATTTTCTGTAAAGATCCCTGAAGTTCTTGTTATCAATTAATTTTTTCTCTTTTAGCTCCTTTAAAAATGACCTTTGTAATCTAACACGGTTCATCCAATTCTTTTTCTTCGGTAATCTGGCGGTTTTTTTACCTTTCCTGCTTCCGTATCCTTTCTGCCTGCCTTTTCTTCTTTGAATACCTCTTTTTCTAGCTCTGGCTCTTGAGATACCTTTCTTTTTCTTTCTTGATATAGCTTTATCTATTATTAGTGCTCTTATGTCAGCTTTAGTTATAGCTTCTTTTATGTCCTCTAGACGATCTTCTTCAAACTTTACTTTGTCTTTAGAACACTTTAATATTTGTGCTGCAAGCCTTTTTTGTATATTTAGTTTCATTTTTAATTCTCTTATTCTTTTTTAGTCAAAAGTTTATCCTTTTCTTTCTTTGCCAATTCCTTTTGTTCTTCCTCACTTAGTTCTTTTTCAACCTTTTTTTCTAGCTTTTTCTCTTTCTTTGCTAGTTTTTTCTTTTCTTCTTTCTCTTTTATCTTAACTTCTTTTTCCTTTTTCTTCTCAGCTAACCTTTCTTCAATCTTCTTTATGTGTTCTTTTGGAGACTTTATGTTTAGAATCTCAATCTTTTGTTTTTCAGCTTCTTTTATTATCTCAATCTTTTTCTTTATACCGACACTTGCTGAAATAATTATTCCTTGGGTTTTTTTGTTGATATTCTTTAAATCATTAATATTATTTACAAGTACCTTTTCAAGACCTTTTGACAATCCCCTCATATTTTTTGGAGTTTCATAACCAACTTTAACAGATCTTTTATAACCTTTTTTTTGCAATCTCATTTTTGAATGCAAACCCTTTGGTTTTCTCCATTTTTTGCCTAGTTTTTTCTTTTTATGAGAATCCTGTCTACTAAATTTCAGCTTTCTTTTTTTTATTTTAGTACTCATTTTACAACTTTTCCTGCTTTTTCAATAATATATATTCCGTCTTGAAATACCCTTTTATCATAACCAGGTCTTCTTGTTAAATTTTCTATATCTGCAGCACTTTGTCCAACCAATTCTCTGTCTGCTCCCTCAACTATAATCTCAGTTCCATCAACCTTTACATTAACTCCCTGTTTTAATTTTAATGTCCTTGGAGTTTTTTCTCCTATGAAATTTTTTACAATAAATTTATTATCTTCAACACTAACATTCATAGGAAAGTGGCTGGCACAAATTCTTAACTTGTATACATAACCTTCCTTTACTCCCTTGAACAGGTTATTTAGATGGGCTTTGTATGTGTTAACTTGCTTCTTCTCTCTTTGTGTAGCTTTTTTTACATTAAACAAAATTGTTTTATCTTTTAACTCTGCTTTTATCTTAGGGTTGAGCATCTTTTTCTTTACTATCCCTTTTTCTCCGGTAATCTCAAATACACCTTTATCTAATTTAACTTCGATTCCATCAGGAATTTCCAATTTTTCTTCAATCTTTTCTTTCATTTTAATTAATAAACAAAAGCTAATAATTTGCCTCCGATACCTTTCTCTATTGCTTCTTTATGGGTCATTATCCCTTGAGATGTTGTAACTATCAATATACCAAAATCTTTTGCTGGCAAAAATCTTTTTTCAAACTTCTCAAATTCACCTTTTTTTACTTTATATTTTGGTTTTATGACACCACACTTGTTTATGTTTCCTAAAAGATTTAAGTTGATCTTATTCATCTTATCGTCTTTTATCTCATTAAAGCTTCCAATAAATATGTTGTCTTTCATAACTGCTAATACAGCTCTTATCAATTTTGAATTATTCTTCAAAGTAACTTGTTTCTTTCCAGTTTTCTCATAATTATTTATCTGAGACAGTACATTTCCTAATGGATCATTTAGACTCATTTTTTATTTCCTCTAGCTGTATTTCTTGAATCCTATATCTTTGGCAATCTCCCTGAAGCAGGTCCTGCATAGGTTCAAGCCGTATTTGTCTATATGAGCAGTGCTTCTTCCACATCTTCTACATTTCTTTAATGATCTGCCGCAAGTTCTTTTTTTGGGAACATTATACTTTTCATATCTTTTTAGTTTAGCAGGCTTTCCTTTTATTTGTTTCAAAACCTTTTTATGATTGCTGACTGTCATTTTATCCTCCTATTTTGGTATTGAATTTATTTTTCATAAATTCGATTGCCTCCTCTTTAGTTATCTTATGATTTTTGTGGATTTTTCTTTTTGCTATCTTTCTTCTTTTTATTCTATAACCAGCCCTCTCTAATGTTATACAAACCTCTAATCCCATGATACCTATGTCTGGATCATATTTTACACCAGGAATATCAATATATTCGGCGATGCCAAAAGCAATATTTCCGTTTTCATCAAATTGCTTTTCATTAAGCTTATTTTCTTTAGCTTTCAAAAGATTTTGTAAAATCTCAATTGCTTTTTGTTTTCTTAAAGTGATTTTACATCCTATTGGCAAACCTGGTCTTATTCCCCACCCGGCAATTCTCTTGTTTGTAACAGTTTCAATAGGCTTTGCATTTGCTATACTATTAATTAGCTTAAACCCTTTCTTTAGCAAAGCCTGGTCTTTTCCAGCTCCGATATTAAGGGTTACCTTTGCTACTCTTATCTCCTTCATTTTGTTCATTCTTACCACTTATTTCAATGGCTGGTTTTTTCTCTCCTATAACAAAAGTATATCTTTTTGCTGTCTGAATCTTTTTATCATCTATTTTTACTATTATTACATCATGTTTTATTTCCTCAACTATTCCCATAATACCTATATATTTTCCACCCAAGAAAGTTACTAAAACGTTTTTATCCAGCTTGAGATGTTCTTTAATCTCCTGTTTTGGCACGCTGAGTAATAAAGAATCCCCAACTTTATGTTTGCTTTCCTTTAAAATTATATTTCTTCCATCATTTAGATTTAATTGTATCTTGTTCTTACTAAGGTTTTTTTTGCCAATTATCTTTGAGATTTTCTGCTCAGCTTCATTCTTTTTTATTTTTAATACTGTAAGTTTTCCTTTTTTGTCAAATATAACTCTATAATATTCATTTAAAGAAGGTATACTTAGAACATCCATGAAACCAACTATTAATTTAGGATTATATCTTCTTTTTCCATCTATCAAAACCTCTTTATCCTGCAGTATACTTTTTACTTCCTTGGTTGTTTTACAATATCTAAGGATGTCTTTAAATAATATGTTTAGAGGCATTCCTAATTCAAATGAATGGGCACCTGCTTTTGGCTTAGTAACAAAAACAGTACTTTTTTTATCTATTCTCCAAGTTTTTGGTACCACCAATCTCTTTAAATGATTCCTAACCATTTTATTTGCTCTCTAATTTTTTCTTTCTTCTTTTATCATCTAAGTTTAATTCAAGTATCATAATATTTGAAGGTTGAATTGGCATTAAGGCTTTAGAGCCGTCTTTTTTTTCAATCTCCATCTTGCTTATATATACTCTGCCTTTCTTAGTATCAACTCTCTCAATAGCTCCCTCTTTTTTCTTAAAGCTGCCTCTCATTATTCTTACTTTATCGCCTTTCCTTACTCTTATTGACCTCTTACCATATTTCTTTCTAAGCTCTTTGCTCAAATGAGCATTAAGGAATTTTCCTTTTATATGCAATGGAGCATTAGCTC